>CACXCA010000009.1 GCA_902766045.1 uncultured Bacteroidales bacterium | reverse complement strand
CTATTATCGATGGGAGGATGGCACATTGTACAATCGTGATAAGACCCAGCTCTATTTTATGCTGCCAAGTGCGGTGGATTCAGTGTTGCAATTCCCTGAAACGGTGGAACAGGTATGGTCCATCCCTGATCGCTATTACCAGAAAGGTCTCTCCTTTAGAAATTGGGAAGGATATCCGGAGTGTTCTCCGAAAGACATTCATTACTCGAAAATTGTTTTCCCTAAGCATTGTAAGCGATATCCGGAATATCATCCTTCTTGCGATTCATTAATCATACTATCGGATTTAGCCGTGGCACATAGTACAATGGAGGCTTTATGGGGAAGGGAATGTGGATATGAAAAAAAGTTCAGTTGCCCTAATTCTAGGTTCCATTGCCCTAGTGGTTATGTTGATTGCCCCAATTATGATATACGCAAGCGGGATACAAGTTGGATGCGGGAGAGTTATCTCCTGACCTGTGTCATGGAGGATGGTGACACGTTGGTGGGTGTCGATACGATTCCTTCGGGAAGGAGTATTCAGTCGGTGAAGATAGAGGGTATAGCGGACGAGAATGTGCGGTTTTATAGGTATTATGATACCTATCACTTCTATGTCACCACGTATGACACGTTGTATCGTCTGCCGTTGGAGGTCTTTGTGAAATCGAAGGAGCAGGAACCTGAATCAGGACCGAAATGGAGTGATTTCGGTGAGGTGCTGGATTCCGTGTTTACCATCCGTGAGGGGGTGGATTCTTTTCCCTATTTAAGCGACAGACCATCTTCCTTCCGAAAGGTAATCATCCCGAAGTCAATGCATTATATAGGAACTGACATCACTTGTGATAGCGTGTTTATCTATTCCGACTCGTTAGATGGATGGTTTTATGGCTGCTGGAATAGAATCAATGCGGGTTATAATTATGTGGAGAATGAGCAACTTTATTTGTCGTTTAAACGTTGGCTTAGAGAGGAAAGAAAATCAGCCGTGGTCTATTGCCCCAATGCGGATATCCGTAAGCGTGATATGACGTTGCAACAGAACACGAATAAACCTGTTTGGAAGGACGAGAAGGGTAATTTGATAAAGAATTTCACGTATAAGCGTCCAATAAGGTATGGTGCTTGGTTGCGGTTGGAATTGGAGGGAATGGACCCCAAGGATTTATGTGTATTAGATCGAAGGAAACGTTTTTTGAGAAAATATGATGGATTTTTTGTGATAGAATATGATGGCAGAAATGCCGAGTTGGAGTATGCGGTTTGGACCTATGACACATTATTACCTCTCCAGCAAAAGGACACGCTCATACCAGTGAAGCGGAATGGAACGCCATGGAAGGAAGGGTGCGTTCGGGAGGAGTGTGTGCTATATTATGTTTCTGAGGGGATATCAAGACATTCGTTGTTAGAATCAGGGGACTCTATTCTGATGTGGAGGTCGGGCGATACGATTCCTCGTCGGTATGCAAACCGTTTGGCATTTGGATTCATACTTAAGAATGGGGAGTATAATTCTTCGGGTACAATGGTGTTTGATGTCTTATGGCTGGACAAACGGAAGTATTTTAGGAAAGGATATTTAATTCGTAGTGACAACAGTGAAAGTGGAATCTGGGGAATTCCGAAGCAATATAAGGAGTTTTGGGTGAGACATGTTACGGAATATTCCCCTGATTGTCTTCCTAGAGGATATTCTTCTATGCATTTTTACGTAGGCAGATAAGCACTATATATAAAAAATAGACTTATTCTGTTTCTTCTGTCACCTCTTCGAAAGGCCAGTTTCGAAACGTGATTGTAGGAATAAATTTTTCAAATGCCGGGGGAAGGTCAAACCATATTCGGGCGGATCTATTCTTCTCAGCGGCCACAATCTGTAGGTTCCGTCGGTTGAATTCACTGACATTTGTTCCTTTGATACGGAACAGATCATGATTAGAGTAATTGGCTATGTAGTAGTGCTTGCATATCACCTCTGAACTGTCCAATGTATTTATCAGCACTAATTTGTTTAAACGATAAATCGGTGCAGGGAAGTGAATGGAGTCCCGCTTGTTTAGGTTGATTGTATGACTCACTAAATTCTTGTCTTGGTAGTGAAGATAGCATGTCAGGGAATCAATGACATAATAAACTCTGTTATAGACCATACTGTCTTTGTTCTCTAGTTTTATGCGAAATAGGCTTTTTTTCGGTTTTAATATAAGAGAGTCTAGACGATAGACAGTTCGCATCTGGCTCGTTGATGACATATAAGGTTTTACAATCTCAGCGCCTTGACATGACATGACCTGCTTTGATTTCCTATCGACATAGTAGATATTCATGGTATCTGGACGTGCGTTATCTGTCCTCATTACTTCTTGATAATAGAAACGACATTCATCAGTAGCCTTGTTGAGTATCAGTTTCACTTCTCCATTTTTCCGTATTTTAAATACGCTCGATAATGAGTCCATCGCAGTCTTGCTCGCATCACGAGCAAGACGCACGGAGTACCGTAATCGCACTTTTGAGAGATCCATGTTCCCTTGAGCAAATAGGTTGATGCTCCCAGTTATAAACAACACAACTATCAGCAATCTACTTTTCATCTCTTTTTCTTTTTAACATTCTTCTTGGCCGCTTCCTCTTCATTCTTCTTGACCTGTTCAAACACGTTGTCTGTTCCGATCACGTTCATCTTTGAAAAAGCTACAAATAATTGACATTCCTTCAGCGGACAATTCTCTACTTTTGCTGAGGTTTCCAAATCACCGAGTACATGACCCTTGTTCGTCTTGACAGTGAAGGTGAATTTAACGTTTTGTTTCGATGGTTCTATTGTACCACTTTTAGAATAACGGATATTCACTTGATAGACTTCTCCTGTATTCACCAATAAATAGTACCAATATTCTTCGTAATCATCGGTAGTGACTCTCTTTACAACACGTTCATCATATCCTTTCTTTTCCAGAGACTTTCTTATCTTCTCCACAAATGAATGGGGCGCTTTCTTGTTACATGCGTAGAGATTGTCCCATGATGCATATGAATGTTGATAGACGAAATCTAACGGGAATAATAGTTCGGGGAATCGATGATCGACGGATAACTGAGAGCTTTTTTCGCATCGACCTAACGCTACTGCAGGGAGTCTCAGTTTCGTCTCCATATCTGCCATGGCAGAATCTTTCAGATATAATACTTTTGAATTTGTGGAGAAATCCATTTTGCCATCCTTCAATAGTTTCATCTTGACGGGTAGGTTGGTAACAGAACAAATGCCTGGTATTTTAAGAACAGCCTGATACTCAGCCTTTTTCTCCTTTGTGAAGTTAGGTATCTTCAAGAAGGCTATAGATTCAGAATTCATGATAGAGGCGGGCTTTGAAAAATAATAATAGGCTGTATCTTGCTCTACAGATGCATAGGCTAATGGTCCCAAACGATAGGAGAGTAACAATGCATTATCTCGGTAGAAATCGACCTCGTCAGATAAGATGCCTGCCTTGGCAAGGTCAATCACCATTGGCTCGAAATAACCGTTCTTACGTTTGTTCTTAACAGAGAAACTTACATCTTCGCAATAGACCACCATTACATATTCGTTCATCTCATCAATAATTGGAGACGAAGCAATATCATAGCCGTTCTGAATCCCCACTTCAATCGGTATCTTTGAATGAGCTGGACGACCTACTAAACGTATGAAATAATCTATCTTTTCAGAGGAACGAGAATTGATTATCTTCAATGGATGAAACTCAAAAATAAACTTTTCATTTTTTTTAGGCTTCTTCGGAATCTCACCAATTTTATATCCGGATATTACAACATCATATTTTTGTCCGATAGGAAGCATTATCTTTCTGTTATACGAAGTGAACTTCTTTTTGCCATCGTAAAAGTTCACCTCAGAGAAATCGTATGCTTCACCTTTGATGGTGTAGTCTATCAGGTGATAATCTAAGACGATCTTCATCGTATCATTTTTCGATTTGTACAGTTTATCATGAGAGAAAGATGCTAGCATGACCTCATTGTAAAAGATAGCATATTTATCTTTCCCCTGCGAGAGGTCTTTCTCTTTCATGGTGAAATGAACGAACCCTTCATCATTTGTGCGTATATAGCTCCATGAATGTCCTCTTTTCAGCGCAAAGTACATGTTAGGGAAAGAATAGCCTAGTTTATCTTCCAGTTTTATGGTTGATGAGACGAAACCCTTACATACCAGTGTCAGACTAACCTTTTCTTTAGCCTTCAAAGGTTTTAATTCACCTATTAGTTCATCCTCATAAAAGAATTCAATAGCAGCACCTGCTGGTACATATCCTTGAGAATGGCCATTTCTTACAGGGATGTATTCCGAGTATGGATCAGGTAATATCCAATAATTATTATTTGTGTCTGGATGACATACCATTATTAATCCTGTTGTATTTTGTATAGGGATGCCATTTTCTGTAGTGATTGTTAGACTCACCTGTGCACTGATTTCTGGTTGATCTCCGTTCCACCATGTGAAGTGATTTACGAAGCCTTTATAGACGTTGCCATCTTTCACTGAATAGCCTTCTTCTATCCATAGCCCTTTCTGCTCATCAAAATACCACAAAGGCATGGTGTCTGGCGCACATCCCTGCATGGAAACAGGGATTGGATAGGTTAGAGCGGCTTGCGATGATTTTCTTAGTTGAAGTTTTCTGCCGTATCCATCCGAGAGTAGTACGTTTACCATGCCAAATGAGATAAGAGAGGTGGTGTCGAGAGAGGTTCGTATCGCCAACAAATCACCGCCAGGCATCATTCGTTTGAAATCAAGGGAGTCGGGATTGAGGTAGAGCATATCCATCTTTACGATCCCATTAAAATCTTCACCTGTGTCATCATATGCGATAGCATCTGATGGAATTTGCACGATCATGCCATTTATGTTTGCTACAATTCCTTTCCCAGATAAAAAGGAAATGCTTCTACTGATGTTGCTATTCCCTCGTGGTGCTAATATGATGGAGACCTCAGAGGAGTCTGTCAGTTCTTTTGAATAGATGAAATCATAGAATCCCTCTTTGGAGAATTTCACCACATAGCGATCTCCTTCGATGATAGGATTATCTAAAATGAATTCGCCTAAGCTATCTGTTTTCATATCCCCCTCTTTTGTTGTCATCGACACAAATGGAATGGGTTCCCCTTTTGTGTTAGTCACTATGCCTTTTAAGACCACCTGTACATCTGAAGTGGCAGACTCAGTTGTTTCAGTATTCTCTGAACTCTTGTCAGAACAAGAAAAGAAGAAGAGAAATAAGAGCGTAAAGAAGAAACCGTTTACATACTTGATATTCATAATTCTCAACGTATAAAAGGGGTGACCCCAGATTAAAAACCCTTGTTACTATATGTTTTTCACAGGTGTGTGTTGGTACCTTTATCCTGTGTTTGTAAAA
The DNA here is from genome assembly GCA_902766045.1 of uncultured Bacteroidales bacterium. Lineage (GTDB taxonomy): Bacteria > Bacteroidota > Bacteroidia > Bacteroidales > Paludibacteraceae > UBA1181. Next base: position 2,579 of record CACXCA010000009.1, on the reverse strand, counting down.
ATAGGGATTATTTTTGACATTCTTATATATTGGAAATAAAATGTTTCAGGAGGGGGAAAATCTTGAGGTTCTTTTTCAAAAAGATAGTACATTTGTCGGTGTGTAATTAAAAAAAATTGAGGGAAATGGATAATGATAAAAGAAAACTTGTGAAACTTGTCACTCTTGGTGACTCCATCAATGCGCATATGCTGGTAGGTGCATTGGCAACGGAAGGCATTCCTGCGTTGATACATAATGAAAACATGTCAACTTTGTTTTCTGGGCTTTCGGTTATGGGAGTAGATGTCTTTGTGTATGAGGATGATTTGGAGACGGCAAAGGCAGTGTTGAGTCGTGAGAATGATCAGAATTGAGAATGATCAGAATGAGGAATAAAAAAAAGATGGCTGAGAACCAGTCATCTTTTTTTGTTTTCTGTGTTGCGGAGGCCTGACTCGAACAGACGACCTTTGGGTTATGAGCCCAACGAGCTGCCAACTGCTCCACTCCGCATGTAGCCGATTTAATCTGTTTGACATTGTATTGTCAACTGATTTTTAAATCGTGATGCAAAATTACGACTTTTTTCTTGGAATAAAAAATTTTCTTCGAATAAAAAATGTTAAAATCCTTTTTCCCCTCTATCTTTGTGTTTGCCGAATGTGTGGCTGTCTGTTTTGCGACAATGACAATTATGTACAATTTATATTTTAATACTTATGAAAAAAGAAGAAATATTTGCTTTGTTTAAAAGCTATGGAGAAGCGGTCTGCAAGATTAACGAGACTGAGTGTTGGAGTGCGAGAGAAATATCTCTTTATGTTTTTCACTTTTAATGTTCTCCATTTCTCAAATTCCATACCTTTTCTCTATTTTTGCAAATACTATATATATTGTAGTTAATATGAAAAAAAAACATTGGAATTTGTAACATATTGTATTGCTAAACTTTCTGTACAGCTTAACTTGCCACAGAAAGAGGTGTACAGACGATTGAAATCGTCTGGCATTCTATATGGCTACATAATCCCATCCTACGATGTACTACATACATTCAGCTCACGCTATCTTATGGAAGACTTGACTGATTACATGAAAGAGAAAGGAGTGTTAGGTATATGATTTTGTTTCATTCTTCAAATATGGTTGTCGAAAAACCAGACACTTTGCATTCACGTAAATATCTTGATTTTGGACGTGGCTTTTATTTAACATCATTGTATGAGCAAGCTGTGAAATATGCACAACGGTTTAAAAGAAGGGAGCAAGAGGCTTGGTTAAATACATACGAATTTAGCTGAAAATTTTGAGCATTGGAACATAAAGCGATTTGACACATACGATGAAGAATGGCTCAGTATTATTTCTAAATGTCGGTCTGGCGAAGATGTTGGTGATTATGATATGATTATTGGAGGAATTGCCAACGACAGAGTTATCATCACTCTTGACAGATATTTCGCAGGTGAAATCCAGAACATAAATTGAATGAAATTAAGAAAATTGTAGAGGAAAATGCAGACAACTTTAAAGAACAATTTCGACAGCACGTCGGCAAGCGTATTGATGATTAATGCTCAGGGTATAATGCTTTCCGTATGTGGGCAAGATTATTTCTTGTCGTACAATCGTCTTCCTTGGATGCAGGATGCTCCTATCCGTAGTGTGTTGAATGTTCGGATGAGTGGTTCTGACGCAATTGTGTGGCCAGATCTTGATGTTGACCTTGAGATAGAAAGTCTTCGACATCCTGAACGTTATCCGCTCGTTATTAAACGTAATGCGTTGGATTCTGTGGAGCGATAATCGTTATCTTTGCGTTTGCCGTATCTCTGACTATTTGTTTGCTGCATATATGAAAAATAGCCTAATTTTTTTGCGAAACACTCCCCTGAAAGCCAGTCTGAAAACACACAACATAACTGCTCATTGAGAAATATCTCTTTCTCTTTTCACTTTTAATACCTTTCATCCCCCAAATTCCATTCCTTTTCTCTATCTTTACAATTGTCATATGAGTATTTTTTCGCAGATGTGACAACTACATGCCAAAAGACATTATTTTACTAAATTTATTAATTCTGCCTAAGATCTATGAGTATTTTGGATTAATATTTTATTTTTGGTCTAATGAACATGAACCGATTCATGTCCATGTGACAAAAGGAGGTCGTGGAAAAATATGAATTCAATTACAGTGACATCGGCAAAATATGTAGCACCATTGCGAGTGGAACTCACTTATAGCGATGAAGTGGCAACGTGGAAGGAGGATTGTGTCGTATCTGGTGGAAATCTTTGATGCCATACAATAGGCAAAATCTGGCACATGGATAGCAGAAAATAGTGGTTGCGATAAAAAAATGTGAAAATATAGTAAAAAATCAGAGTTTATTAATTCTGTTTTATAGAAAATACTTAACTTTGTAAACCAAACTTTATAAAATCGCATAACTCTTATTAAATATAATTTATATGAGTATCAGTAAGGATGTCATCAAACAGTGCCTAATTAGTAAGCAGCGCGAAGTGGATGAGGCGGTGATTGTGAACCGTCCCACTGACTTTGAAGAGAATGGCAATTATGTGATAGTTGG
>CACXCA010000008.1 GCA_902766045.1 uncultured Bacteroidales bacterium | reverse complement strand
TTCCAACTGGAACATGAACGACGATAGCAACAACTTGCAATATACGCAGTACATCGTGAAGACCGCCTACAAGAACGGTTTCATCGATCATGGTAACAACCTCTATATGCCTGAGGAGCCTGAGAACTTCCAAAACAAAGACCAGGCTCGCCACTCCTTCATCGGTGTAGTGGGTCAGAAGGTGACAGGTTACGATAGCGACCGTGATAAGTTCATCGGCCCTTACCATACTTACGCTAATCCGCTTTCAGTAGTCAACGGTCAGTGCGGTAACACAGTGACAGAGGGTGATAACGGTTGCGGTACGTTGCAGGTGGATTTGGATCTTGCGGCTGGCGAGACAAAAGAGTTCACCGTTGTCCTTGGTATCGGTAAGGCTTGGGTAGAGGGTAAGAAGGCCGCTAAGATGGTGGCTACCCCTGCTAAGGTTCAGGCTGAGTTCGACAAGGTGGTGAAGTACTGGCATGGACGTATCGAGGGACTCTCAGCGAAGACTCCGGACGCTGCGTTCAACAGCATGATCAATATGTGGAACCCATTCAACAACCTCATCACCTACGCATGGAGCCGTGCGGCTTCTTTGATCTACCGTGGTGAGCGTGATGGTATGGGTTATCGTGATACGATCCAAGATATGTTGGGTGTGATCCACAACATTCCTGAAGAGGTGGTAGAACGCCTTGAGTTGATGTTGACGGGTCAGAACTCCAACGGTGGTGCAATGCCAGTCGTTAAACCGTTTGCCCACAATCCGGGTCATGAGGCACCTACACCAGAGAACGAGTTCCGTTCAGACGACTGTATGTGGCTCTTCAACACGGTACCAACCTACGTGAAGGAGTTGGGTAACTTGGATTACTACAACAAAGTATTGCCTTACTCAGACAAGGGTGAGGGTACTGTCCTCGACCACTTGAAACGTGCCATCCAATTCAACCTCGACCGTCGTGGTAAGAACAACTTGCCTTGCGGTTTGAAGGCAGACTGGAACGACTGCTTGGTATTGGGTGCGAAGGGTGAGACTGTCTTCGTAGCAATGCAGTTGCGTTATGCGTTGACCGTTTACATCGATATCTGTACTCGTCTCAACAAGGCCGATGAGGTGAAGTGGGCACAGGGTCACTTGACTCAGTTGACCAAAGACATCGACAAGGCAGCTTGGGATGGCGAATGGTACGTGCGTGCCATCAAGGAAGATGGTTACGTGTTCGGTACGAAGAAGGATCCAAACAACGAGGGTACCATCTGGTTGAACCCTAACTCATGGTCCGTCATCTCAGGTCAGGCTACAGGCGAGCGTGCCGAGACGGTCATGAACAGTATCGAGAAGCGTTTGGCCATCAAGTACGGTTTGGTGCTCTGCGATCCTCCGTATGAGAAGACTGAGGCATCTGTGATCAAGGCACCTTTGTTCATCAAGGGTATGAAGGAGAATGCAGCCGTATTCCAGCACACGCAAGGATGGGGTATCATGGCAGATTGTATCTTAGGTCACGGTAAGCGTGCCTTCAAGAACTACAAGAACTACTTGCCAGCAGCCTACAACGAGCGTGCCGAGGTACGTCAGATCGAGCCTTACGTATATGCGCAGACGACCTGCTCTACCTACAACATGCGTGCGGGACAAAGCCGTTGTCCATGGTTGAGTGGTACAGCCTCTTGGGCATACTTCACAGCGGCTCAATACATCTTGGGTATCCGTCCTGACTACGATGGATTGATGATCGATCCATGTATCCCAGGTTGGAAGGGCTTCACAGCCACCCGTCGTTTCCGTGGCAAGACGGTCAACATCACCGTTAAGAACCCTAAGAAGGTGGAGAAGGGTGTTGTTTCCGTTACGTTGAACGGAAAAGCCATCGAAGGCAACGTCGTTCCATTCAGCAAGATGAAGAATGTGAACGAGGTGGTTGTGACGATGGGATGAAATGAGTTAAGAGTTAAGAATTAAGAGGTAAGAGTTTGTTCTGGCTCGGATATGATAGAGGGAGCAAGGGGCTGAGGCTTCTTGCTCCTTTGTGAATAAATTTATATCTTTGTGTCTGATAATTAGATAAGTAAATTATACAGCATAGAAAATGATAAAGAGTATTCGTTTGAAAAATTTTTTTAGTTTTCAAGATCAAACGATAGAATTGGGCGCAAGCAATTTCATGGTAGGCATTAATGGATCAGGAAAATCCAACCTTGTGAAAGCTTTTCGTTTGCTCAAAGCCACAATTATCGAAGGAGAAATGGAAAACCTAATTCTAAATAAATGGGGAGGTTTTGATGCTATTTATTTTAAGGGGAAACAAAAAGAATCCACCTCGCATTTTTCTATTGAGTATGAATTCGACTATTCAATATTGGGGAAGTATGGATACAAGTTTAAAGAACCTGTTTTCTATGTGATTGATATTTTCCAGATGGCAAACACCCAAAATTATACCATTACAGAATCGTTTTTTACGAAAAATGGAGACAAGGAAGGTTGCCAATATTTTTCTGCCAGCCGAGGGAAGGGAATGGCTATGGAAGGGTCTGGAAAAGAGCAGTATGGCGTTCACTATGAGATGGATAGCACCTCAGACTCCATGCTGAGTTTGTTAAGTGATTCCGATAGATATCCTCAAATATATACATTGCGAAAGGCAATAGCGGACATATCCATTTACGGATATTTTGACACTACAGAGACAAGTCCAATGAGAAGACCTGCGGCACCATCTAGTGCTACAAAATTGGCCACGAATGGGGACAATCTTCCTCAACTCTTAAACTGGCTTAATCTGAACCATAAGGTTGAGTATAAGTCTATCAAGACGTCTCTGAATGCGATTAATCCGAACATAACGGATATCAACTATCATATGTTGGGCACGAATATTGAATTATTGTTGGAAGAAGAACGCCTTAATTCCTCTGTACATGTGGCTCATGTATCTGATGGAACGTTACGCTTCTTGTGTCTGATGGCTATTGTCCACAACCCAAAACGAGGAAGTTTCATTTGTATTGATGAGCCAGAAGTGGGACTTCATCCAGACATGATTTGCGAATTTATGGATGCATTGGAACAAGCATGTACAACGACACAGTTTTTAATCACCACTCATAGTGAAATGATCTTAAATCATACATCAATTGATAATCTTCTTGTTGCAGAGAAGGACGCGGGAAATTCGACTGTTATTAAAACATTCCGAACGGATGATTTCAAGAATTGGGCAGCTGATTATACAATTGGCTCATTATGGAGAAATGGCGATTTAGGTGGCAATCGATACTGAAATAATAGATATGCATTATGAAAAAATTATACATTGAGGGTGATAATAACCCTGATTTGCGAATGGCATTTAGTAAACTTTTAGAACAAGAGTTAAAGGATGGAATGCCAAGAATTGTGATGGGAGATGGGAAGTCTCAGACCATACACAAATTTATGACAGCTCCGAAGGAAGAAGATGAAGAGAGATTTCTGTTGGTGGATAGCGATGCACCAATGGAGAATAAACAAATGCTGTTGGATGACATAAAATCAAATCACGTATATAAAAACGTTGTGTTTGAGGTTTCTGAAGAAAACACATTCTTTATGATTCAGGAGGTGGAGGCTTGGATTTTATCCCAACCTGAGGCTTTGAAGGAAAGAGGGATAAAGAAAGGATTGCCTCTTAATGGGATTGAATATATTTCCAAACCAAGTGAAAAATTGTCTGAAATATACAAACAAAATGGCAAGCAATATCATAAAGTGAGGGAGTTTTCCAAAATATTTAAATTGCTACGATCTAGTGAGTTGAGTGGGTATTCAAATGAATACAAACAATTAGTAGAAAGACTGAAATAAGAAAAAAAACAATTGATAGCAGCTATGAAATGAGTACAACCGATTTGAATAATAAAATTTTGTCACCATTGGTGTCCAAATTGAAATCATTAACAGCCCAAAACTGAATCAACATGAATCTCCACGAATTTATTGTAATATTGGTAATTGTCTTAGTAATAAGGCTTTTGTATGCCTTAGTAGTAAGAATCCTGCACAAGATTTTCCAAAAGAAGGCTTCTGCCGCATCCAACGAGACAGATAATATGCGTTCTTCCCTCGACTCCGCTTATGCTTTTCAGGGCGATATATGGGAGCAGGAGGATGAAATCATTCAATATCACATATCCAATGCGCTTTGTGAAAAAAGCAATTATGGGGAGGAGTTCTCCAAACTCAATGAGTATGAGAAAGTTTTTCTTGTGATGGATAAACTGGATATGGAGGTGAACAACGGTGGGTTCGACCAGTTTTTCCACAATACAGAAGGCCATTACAATGATATTCTTGTCTCGTCAGCCGAGGCGATCAAAGCCTATAACATTGCGAAGATATGCAAAAAGGCGTTGGCGATTTATGCGAAATATGCGGAAGAGGAGAGCCCCATCGAGGAACTAAACCCATGTGATGATGCCTTCTATGCTTCCGAAGATTCCATTACGGGTCTCAGTGTACAGTATGCCAAGGAAAACAAGGAGCAGTTTGGGGAGTTGGTGGAGAAGTATATAAAATAATTTGTTACGTAATTAAGGTTTTATAAAATGAGTGATTTCTTTAAAATAAGGTTGAAAAATGGGCAATGGGTTCCTCTCATATCCTATGTTGGGATGTTGGGAGTTTCCTTCTTGTATAAAGTCTTGTGTGGTATTCCCCTTTTTTTCCCTTTTTCCAATTTATCTACTTCCGATTTTTCCGGGTTCACTTTCCCCGGTTCATTGTTCGTCTTGGCCATCGCTCTTGTCTTAACTTTTTCCCTTCCCATGTTCGCTCTATTGTATTTGCTTCCTTTTTGGGGGATTAGGTCGTACTACAAGGGTCATGACACTACATTTTCTATCTTGTCGTTGATATTCCTTTTCATTTGGGTGTGCAATTTCTTCCTTTGTGGAGCGATATGTTTCTCGGATGGTGGTTCAACTTTGAAGGTCTATTCTCTTTCGCTCTTGTTGGTTCCTTTGTTCTTGGCCTATTTTTCTATGGACGAACGGGCGGATTTGCTCACCTACATAAAGCTATCTTCTTGTTACAGCGGATACCTTTCAATTTTTGGTCTATCTCTAATATCGAATGAGTTTTTTAACGGGTGGTTTACATGAAATGCTCTTATGCCAACCGTTCATCGAAAGGGCTTGATGAGAAAAGCATCAAGAGTATGATGTGATTTGCTCAGTTGTTTCCCGACATTCAAATTGTAAATATATGTCCATCGTAAAAGTCCAATAAAACTTGTGTACTGGACAAAAAAGTACCTTTTTTGTCCAGTATAAATAAAATAATGGACAAAAAGAGGAGTCTCCAACCTTCCATTTTTAAAGAATAATTATTTAATATTGCACTCTCTTCCTGTCTCTACATCTAACGGACAGGAAAACGAGGCGGCACGGTGCACTGCCACCACAACCTCAATATATACGTGGACGATCACTATTTATACCATGAAAAACAAAATAAAAATGAGACTTCATATTTCAAGAATCACAAGTGTCGGGCATCGTTTCCTATGCCTCTTCTTTCTTGCGCTTTGCGTTACATCGGTGCAGGCGCAGATAGAACTTAAATTTGACCTGAACAACCGTGGTGACCTCGTTACGGAAGATCACTATGGTATCTTCTACGAGGAGATAAACCATGCGGGTGACGGCGGACTCTATGCCGAACTGGTTCGCAACCGCTCTTTCGAGGAGGATATGAGCAAACTTATTGGCTGGAGTTCCGTGGGGAATGCGGAGATGAGCCTTACGACGGATAAACTGCTCAACGCTGTTCAGTTGCGTGCACTGAAAGTCAACCTGAAATCTGACAATGCTGGCGTACGCAACGAGGGTTACTGGGGCATCAACGTCGTCAACGGTCGTGAATATGACCTCTCCTTCTGGCTCCGCGCCGAGGATAGCTATGATGGTAATATTGTCGCTGAACTGCAAAATGGTAATGGACAAAACTTAGGCCGCGCGACCATCAGCGTCAAGGCTACTCAGGAATGGCAGAAATATACCGCCAAAATCACTGCCACGGGTTCGGATGCCCATGGTTACCTGGCTCTGAAGGGCGATAAGAGAGGGGTCATCTTCTTGGATGTCGTCAGCTTGTTCCCTCCTACGTTCAAGGGTCGCAAAAATGGTTGCCGCCCTGATCTGGCTCAGATGTTGGCCGACATGCACCCTCGTTTCATGCGCTTCCCGGGTGGTTGCTACATCGAGGGCTCGTGGGGCGACGGACAAACCAACCGTTTTGAGTGGAAGAAAACCATCGGTCCCATCGAGGAACGTCCGGGCCACATGAACCGCAACTGGGATTATAAGGTGACCGACGGACAGGGTTACCACGAATACCTCGAACTGGCCGAAGACCTTGGCGCCAACGCTATGTTTGTGGTGAACATGGGTATCGGACACGATTGGAGGGTGGATGAAAACGACATCGACCCCTTCATCCAAGAGGCTCTCGATGCTATCGAGTATGCTAACGGAAGCACTGAGACATTCTATGGACGCCTGCGTGCCCAGAACGGTCACCCGGAGCCATTCAACCTGAAATACTTGGAGATCGGTAACGAGCAGGAGTTCATGCTCAACCGTAACGACTACATGAAACGTTATATGCAGTTCTACCACGCCATCAAGACTCGTTGGCCCAATCTGCACCTCATCGCCGACAGCTACTTGTTCGACGACATCACGGAACCTGTGGAACTGAAGGATGAGCACTACTACGAATCCCCCGACTTCTTCATCAGCCAATACGGACGTTATGACAACCAGTCCAAATCCACGACCCATATCTATGTGGGTGAATATGCCGTGACGAAGGACTACGGAACGCTTGGAAACATGAACGCAGCCATTGGCGAAGCTGTCTTCATGCAGGGTTGCGAGAACAATAGCGAAGCGGTCACGATGATGAGCTACGCACCGATCTTCACCCATGAGGACAACTTCAATTGGCGTCCCGATATGATACGTTTCAACAGTTCTATGAGCTACGGCACGCCTTCGTACCACGTCCAAAAAATGTTCTCAAACAACATAGGCAAACAGAATATCCGCTGGACGGAGAAGAATAATGGCACCAACCTCGACGCCAACCAGGGCTCCATCGGTTTCGCCACATGGGCCACCGCCGCCACCTTCACTGACCTGCAGGCGAAGATCGCGGATGGCACCGTCATCACGGGCAATAGAACGGGCTCCTCTGATTGGTCAACAGTGCGTGGCTCATGGAGCATCAGCAATGGTACGTTCAAGCAGACCAATGCCTCACAGACGGATGTCCGCTGCTGGCTGAAGAACGTCTATGACCTGACCAACCTCGATATGACAGTTCACGCCACGAAGCAAAGCGGTTCGGAAGGGTTCCTCATCATCTTCAATTACATTGATGAAAACAACTATGCATGGCTCAACCTCGGTGGATGGAGCAATTCGAAACACGCTGTGGAGCAGTGCCAGAACGGTTTCAAGAGCGTTCTCGGAGAAAAAGCCGGAACACTTACCACAGGGAAGGATTACACCATCCGTATCCAAAAGGAGGGTCAGCATGTGCGTTGCTATCTCGATGGTGAGGTGATCATCGAAGCCACTCTCCGCACATACGGCGCCCGTACCGTTTACACCTCAGCCAGCATCGACGATGAGACTGGCATGATGTACGTTAAGATAGTCAATCCATCCGGTACTCAGAGGGATGTGAAGCTTTCCCTTGCAGGTGGTCATGTTGAGGCTGCGGAAGCCGAAATACTCTCCGCCTCCAGAGGCACTGACGAGAACACCACTTCGAATCCGCAACGCATCGTGCCTTGCACACAACAACTCTCCGTCAACGACGATAACACGATAGCCTATACATGTCCCGCCTATTCCGTAGGCGTAATACGTCTGCAGGTCAATAATGTCACACCGCCACAGCCAGACCCTCTGCCAGAGCCTATCTTGAGCTTTACCTTCGAAAAGGGGAAAGCCATAGACGATAGTGAAACCTACACCTGCGAACTTATGGGGAAGGCATCCATCATCACCCTTGATGACGGTAACCACGTGCTCGCTACGGGCGGTAAGGGTGAAGGCAGCTATATGAACATACCTGTGGCCGCCGCCAAACAGACGTTCGCTACTGTAAAGGATTATACCATCAGTATCAATATGTTGCAACGTGTCGGAAACAATACGGGCAAATTCTGCTGGGCATACTCCATGGAACAGGGCACCGATCACTACATCGGACTTGTCAACAAGGGAGGCAACAGCGATTGGTACTACGAAATCAAGGGTGGAAGCACCGAGGGAGCGCACTCATACGCTGGCGTCAGCATCGGCGACTGGCATAACATCACCTACACGCAACAAGGCAATGTCGGTCGCATCTATGTTGATGGACACCTCAAAAACGAAGTGAACATGACGGTTAAACCATCATCGTTCATCAATGACATCACACGTTTCACCATCGGTCACTCGCCATTCACCTCTGACGCGATCATGGAGAATGCCCTGTTCGACGACTTCCTCATCTTCGACACCGCACTCTCACCCGAGCAGGTGATGGAGTTGGGACGATGCGCAACGGCCATGGAATACACCGACTACAAGAATCCTGATGCCGAGCGTCAGAACTTCAAGAACTTAGTGATGGAGGTGAAAAACTATGTCAACGACTGCGGGGATGATGACCTCAAGCAGGCCTACAATTCGGCGACACGAGTCCTCAACTCGTCAAGCTCCTCCGTCTCCGCAATCAATAACGCATACGAGTCCTTGAAGGAAGCGGTAGCCGCTTATCAGCAGGGTCAGTTGGCGCTCGCACGGAGTGGTCGGCCAGCCAACCTCACCTTCCTCATCACCAACAGTTCCTTCACACGCTACAACGTGGGATGGCAGGGGGCGGACCTCAGTGTCGCCTACAATGGCTATGCCAACGAGACAGCGGAGCAGTATTCACGTCCGTTCGATATCTGGCAGGAGCTACAAGGCCTTCCGGCAGGCACCTACACCCTCACGTGCAAAGCCTTCTATCGGGCAGGCTCAATCGAAGCAGGCTATCAAGCATGGCGAAGCAACAGCAGTTCGACACAAAACGCACAACTCTATATGAACGATGTCGCCACCACAGTGCCTAATCTGTTCAGTTCTTCCGCCTACACCTACAACCCATACACCTACCCTGACAACCTCAAACAAGCCTCCTCCGCACTCAATGACGCAAGTGCCTATGCGCCCGTCTCTGTGAGCATTGATATCAATGAAGGAGAGGTGATGCGATTGGGTATCCGCAAGCAAGCGATTGTCTCCGCCGACTGGGTTGCCTACGACCATTTCCAACTCATCTATGAAGGTGGCACGTCAGACGTGGAAGAGGTCCGTTCCGAATCTACCAGCGGCTATGTCTATGATCTCCATGGCCGTCTCATCCGCCAAAGCCCTGATAATTTAGAGGATATGCCTAAGGGGGTGTATATCATCAAGGGGGAGAAGGTGCTGGTGAAATAATACAATCAACATGTAAAATCGCCGTAAATGTATAGCTCCTTCGAGAATAACATGTATTATGTAAAATAAATATTATTAATAATAATCAAGAAATGGGGGGGGTAAAATATTGTGTTGGAAAAATTCCTCTTTACGATGTAGCTTTTCTATCTTTGAAAAAAAATTTTTTTAGTGATTTAGGTAAATTATATCATTTGGTTTTATGAAAAGAAGAGTTTTTTTTATTTTATTATCCCTGTTATTCAATACATTAGGATATGCACAACAAGTTGATGTGGAAAATAATCTTAATAATTGTTTATGCTTACATGTTAAGGGTATAGTCTATCAATCTAATGTTGAATTAATAAATCAGGATAATAATCCTATTGTGTTGTATAGTAAGGATTCCGGTATTACTTGGGATACATTGAAAGGAAATAAAAAGTATTTCTTTCAGGATAGTTGTGTCTATTTTAAGGGTTACAATCCAGATGGTTTCTCTCACAACAGTGAACAATATTCTACCTTGTCTATTTCTGGAGGTGTTTTATCTGGAAGTGTTATGTCATTGATAAACGGGAATGGGAATGATACAATAATTCCTAATGATTATTGTTTTTATATGTTGTTTTATGATGACGATATTAGCGGCGCCCCAGAACTTCCTGCAACGGTCTTGACTAATAATTGTTATCAGAAGATGTTTTTTTCTACGGAAATAAAAGAAGCACCTAATTTACCTGCTAAAGTGTTGAAGGAAGGATGCTATATGTCAATGTTTGCATATACGCCTATTGAATCTGCTCCTATTATATCTGCGACCGTAATGGCAGATAGTTGTTGTTCAAATATGTTTTCCCATTGTGAAAGTTTGAAGACTGCTCCAGAATTACCAGCAACAAAATTGGGACGAGATTGTTATAATACAATGTTTGCGTATTGCAAAAAACTAAAATCAGCCCCAGAATTACCGGCGACAAAGTTGGCAAAAGGATGTTATAATTCGATGTTTTATGGGTGTGATAGTTTGAGTGTACCACCTACATTACCAGCTACGATAATGGAAGAGAATTGTTATCAAGAAATGTTTGCATTTTGTAAAAATTTAAGAACAGTACCAAATATGCCTGAATCATTTAATATTGCAGACAGATGTTTTAAGAAAATGTTTACATATTGTGATAATTTATCTGGTTATCCTGCGGGAATTTTGGAAAATATTTTATGTTTCACTGCAGAAGAAGGTGGATCTACTTTTTCTGTGAAGGATCGAACATATTCAAATAGTATTAGATATTCTCTTGATGGAGGTAAAACATGGAATAGATTAGATGAAACTCCTATAACGTTGGAAAAGGAAGGAGATAAAGCATATATAATTGGAGATTTGGATTACGAATTTACTTATGGCACAGATGGCGCAGCTCAGTTCTTTATAACAGGAGCAATCGCTGCTAGTGGTAGTGTGAGTTCAATTTTAGACGAGTGTGGTTCGGTTCTTGTTTTACGAACATGTTTGAATCGTCTTTTTGCAAAATGTGAGGGATTGACAAAGGCTCCAGAATTACCTATGCGGGTACTATTGTTAGAAGAAGACGAAGCATGGGGTGCTGGAGGATCTTACTCATCAATGTTTTCGGGTTGTGTAAATTTAAGGGAAGCACCTGAATTGCCTGCCACTACTTTGAGTTACGCATGTTACCATAATATGTTTTATGGTTGTACACAATTAAAAAAAGCACCTTCATTATTAGCGGATACTCTTGCTGATGGTTGTTATTGGGGAATGTTTGCAAAATGTGAAAATCTTGTAGAAATTCCAATACTTCCTGCAACTCGGTTAGCCCCTCTGTGCTATAGGTCGATGTTTGATAGTTGTGTAAGTTTGGTTGATGTTCCTGGTATTATGGCTACTGATTTAGGTAATTCACGAGATGAATCAATGCGTCGCATGTTCAATGGTTGTGAAAGTTTACGACATATAAAAGTCGCTTTTGAAGATTGGAGTAATGCCACTCCTGATTGGGTAAAAGGTGTTCCTGATGGTGGTTGGTTTGAATGTCCAGAATCTCTTGAAATCACATATGGTGATAGTAGAGTACCAATGTATTGGAATATAAACGAATCAAAGGTGGTGGATTTCTATGGAATAGAAGGAGTACATATTTGGAGCGATGAACATAGCATATTTGTAGAAGGGTCAAAATGTGATGTCTTTCTTTACGACTTATTGGGTCATTTATTATCCTATTCGGAGGTTTCTGATGATGTTATATGTTTCAATGTGGATAAGAAAGGTACTTATCTTCTGAAAATAGGAAATCAAACGAAAAAGGTGGTGTGTATGTAGTGGGTTATTTATTATATGTTAAAAGTCTCGCATATTGATGTGGGACTTTTTATATGCTGTGGTGTCCCTTCGGGACCAAGCCAATCCCGAAGGGATGTCATAGCACAGGCGCAGGTGTAAACCTGTGATAAAATGTGCGGACGTGTGATTTGTGCATCAAAATCCCGAAGGGATGGCATAATATGACGCGGGTGTCAACCTGCGGATAAAATGAATAATTGTCGCCACCCCCAAAAAGCAGTATCCTCCCGTTTGGAACAAAATTAGGCCGAAGTATCCTCCCGTTTGAAACAAATTTAGGTTCAAGTATCCTCCCGTTTGAAACAAATTTAGGTTCAAGTATCCTCCCGTTTGAAACATTTTGTTTATTTTTGCTACGTTTATTAGTATAAGAAAAGTATGTTTAGTAGAGATATACAACGGGAATTGAACGAATGGAAGAACTCATCTCGACGGAAACCTCTGTTGTTAAGAGGTGCTCGACAAGTGGGGAAAACAACTGTGGTTAATGAGTTCGGTCGGACCTTCGACAATTACCTCTATTTTAATTTGGAGCGTGACGAACAAAAGGCTTTATTTGAGAGTCGAATGTCGCTTGATAGTCTTGTTGATCAAATGTTTCTTTTCCATCGGCGAATTCGAAAGACTGGCACAACACTTATTTTCATTGATGAGATTCAGAACTCGGTTATAGCCATGTCGTTGCTACGATACTTTTACGAAGAGCATCCAGAATTGTATGTTATTGCAGCAGGTTCTTTGTTGGAGAATGTGGTGGATGTAAACCACTCTTTCCCTGTGGGCAGAGTGCAGTATTTGCCTATGCGGCCATGTTCTTTCCGTGAGTTTATTTGTGCTATTGGGAAAGACAATTTGTTGACTATGGCGATGGAAGAAAGCATGGCACCTGTTGTACATGATGAACTGATGACGCTCTTCAATCGTTATTTGCTTGTTGGCGGTATGCCTGCCGCAGTGGAGGCTTATGCTGAGAGTGGGGATGTGTTGGCTCAAGATGATATCTATGAAACACTGTTGCAGTCCTATCGAGATGACGCAGAGAAGTATGTCAGAGGAGGAAAATTGACAGATGTAGTACGATTCGTTCTCCTACAAGGATGGAGTTCGGCAGGGGAAATTATTTCGTTTAGTGGTTTTGCTGGTTCTGATTATAAGTCTCGTGAGGTGGGCGAAGCCTTTCGATTGTTGGAGAAAGCCATGCTGCTTGAACTTGTATATCCTGCTACCAATACAGAAATACCCCTTATGCCGGAAATCAAACGTCAACCTAAACTCATATGGCTTGATACGGGGTTGGTAAACTATGCAGCAGGAGTACGAAACGAGATTATTGGGGCCAAAGACATCTTGGATGTGTGGAAAGGTCGAATCGCTGAGCATGTTGTTGCCCAGGAATTGCTTACGCTTAACAATAAGATTGGGCAGCGAAGACAATTTTGGACAAAAGGAAATGGGGGAGAAAGTGCCGAAGTGGATTTCATGTGGACTGTTGATTCAATACTAATACCTATAGAGGTGAAAGCCGGACGAAATTCCCATTTGCGGTCATTGCATTCATTCATCGACGCTTCTTCATCATCAGTAGCTTTGAGGGTGTGGTCGGGCCCTTTATCGGTTGATGAGGTGAAAACCACAATCAAAAAGAAACCTTTTAAACTTATCAACTTGCCATTTTATCTTGTTGGCAATATGGAAACTATTATTAGAAAGGTTCTTTAACGTTTAACACCATTTTATGGGGATGGGTGTCCATATTTCACGCATCCCCCTCCTTAAAACAAAACACCCTATCACATATCATGGGTCAATCGTTGTCAACCCTCCTTTTACGAAAAAACTTCTTAATCAATCTCCTTCCCCCTTTGAACAGGAAATATTCCAGTGCAGTAACCAAAGCGGATAATACCAAGGCAAGGAAGATTTTAATGACATAGAGATAATTATCGTGGTGGATACGCCAGTATAGATCTTTGATATATTTTGGAGCTGAAACAAAATTCATTTGTTGTATATCCACAGGCAAGTCGGTGAGCGATAACACCTCGATGGCTTTTTCCCCTTTGATTTGTTGATCGATGAGTAAATATGAACTGTCAGCTGCCATAACAATATAATGGTCGTATTCGGCTATTGAGTCGATGCCACTTTCAGAAAACCATGTTCTATCATCATTATATCGGAAGAAACTACATGTAGGCTGCTCGTTAACTGTGGAAAATTTTCCGTATGGGGTAGATACTTCGATTACAGCTTCATCTATCTCGTCAAAAAAAGAATTTTGAATGCCGAACCATCCCTCAATGATGTCAACGTTTATAAAGTAAATGATCTGAGAATTAAAGAGAATCATAAACACGATGCCTCCTTTTCGTTTGAGACACTCGAGACCTTTGATTTTGGAGATCACATGACAGGTCAACACTGTACCAATAAGCGGCAAAACACATAATGCTGGCAATACTACTGGCAATACTATAAGTATTATAAGAAAAAATAAGTCCATAACTGTCCACCCTTTAAAATCCGTTTGTGGCAAAAATAGTGAAAAATTGTTGGTATCGAAAAAAAGTAGTATCCTCCCGTTTGCAACATTTTGTTTTCTGTTACGCCTACATACGTACATCATATCCATTATGAGTCAATGGTTTATATATTGCATCACAGGTTTGCACCTGTGCCTGTAATATGGCACCCCTTTGGGGTTTTGATGTGCGTTGTATTCATCCATCCATTGTTGATCACAGGTTTACACCTGTGCCTGTATTATGTCGCCCCTTTGGGGCTAAACTAATCTCGATGGCATGTTATAATACGGAAGGTATAGGTGTATCCCTGTGTTTAAAATGAACAAATGTATGGTTCAATCTGTTTCCCAATCCCGAAGGGATGGCATAGCACAGGCGTGGGTGTAAACCTGTGATTTAAATTGTTGCATCTTCCTGTATTTCATTTGCAAAGCTCAATGTTTTTTCTAAAATTTGTGTATTAAACTTATTATTACAACAACTCGATAAAAAACATCTCCATGAAAAAGATTTTTATTGCTATCCTATCATTAGCATTCGCAGGTTCTTCCTATGCACAAGAAAGAACTGCTGACATCAAACGTATAGAAATTGAAAGTGAATCATCCGTTACGCACCTCAGTTGTAATTCCATTGGAGAAAAAGGATTGATCTTAATTACAAAAGATAAAGACAAACAAAAATCGGCTGAAAAAGATTATCAGATTCTAACATTTACTCAATACGATACACTTTTAAACAAAGGCAAGAGTGTCGATGTTAGTTGTTGGGATAGAACAGTCGGAGGTGAAATCTCGGAAGACGGATTCATCTATTGGATGACCCATACAAAGAAGGGTCAGTATGATGTGCTACTTTTTGACGGAAAGACTATGCAATCGAAAACGATCACGGTGGAAATGGAGGGGAAAATGGGCATCATCAATGAAAAACTGGTCGGAGACTATCTATACTGTTATGGAAGTCAGGATGGGAATTCTATTGTATATATTATTAACACAAAGACGGGAGAAAAAAATATAGTTACATTGCCAGTAACAAACAAAAAAAAGCATTTGTGCATATCTTTTGAATCAGATGAAAAAAACAAAGAGGTTCATGCATTTATCAAAGATAAAGAGGAGTCTGGATATGTGCTCAAGTTATTCACTTTCAGCAATGGAAATTTGGATAAAAAATATGTGATTGCCAATGATGAGGATGGCAAGTACATAGAAAGCGTGTTTGCATCTAAAATGGATGATGGTTCATACATCATCTCGGGTACCTATTCGGATAAAGAGAGAGGATCATCCACCATCGGTATCTTCCTAAAGAAAATTGACAATGGGAAAAAGGTCTTCTCTACTTATACCAACTACCTTGACATAACCAATTTCACCTCTTATATGAGTAACCGTAAACAGGAGAGAGTGGAGAAGAAAAAAGAGAAAAAAGCTGAAAAAAATAAAGAATACACCATCAAATATAATATTGTGCCATATAGGGTAATTGAAGAGAATAATAAATATTTATTGGTTGGAGAGGCATACTATCCTACCTATACCATGAGATCATATACGGAGATGGTCCCCACAGGTAATGGTGGCATGACTCCAAAAACAAGATGGGAGAGGGTATTCGATGGGTTTGCTTACTCTCACTATTTTTTGATTGAGTTTGATAAGAAAGGCGTTGTTGAATGGTCTAATGCTGCGCCTTTGGCGGTGGTAAAAACTTGGTTCCCTAGTCTTTGTCATCACTTGTCTATAAGCAAAGATACTAAGTCGCTCGACATCGTTTATCCATCTTTTGGAAAGATGAACCATATCTCGTATGGATACAATGGAGAGGAGTTGAAGAAAGAGGATATCCCGTATGTGGGAGAAGAGCAAACATTGAAGAGATACTATAATCTTCAATCACAATATTGGTATGGAAATAATTTTGTTTCATCAGGTCTCTTGAAAGTTAAGGATGACGATGGAAAACGAAAAATTTACAGCATTAATAAGATCTCGTTCGATAAATAAGTATTTATGCCCAAAGGAAAAAAGACATGTGAGTTTCTCAGAAAAGTCCGTCAGCAAGTGGCGGATGCCAACGGAATCGCCTATACACCCGCTGTGTGTACGCACAAGGGGGAGTGTGCAGGTACGTGTCCGGTCTGCGAGCGTGAACGCCAATACATTGAAATGCAGTTAGCCAGTAAAGCGAAAAAGGGTAAGGCGCTCAAAATTGTCGGGATTGCCGCAGGTCTCTCCACCATGGTGGCTTGTCAAGAGGCAAAAGGTCAGGAGTCGTTGACAGAAGATTCTCTCATCCAACAAAAGTTTCAATGGGAATATAATGACTTTACAATGGGAGTGGTGGGACCTCCTCCTGCAAATATGATTCAGGTGGAAGAGATGGCTGAGTTCATCTCGAAGTTTCCCAATGATACATTCTTGCTTGTGGGACATACGGATGGTAGTAGAGTAGGAAGTTTTGATTATAATTTAAAACTGTCGGAACACGGAGCAAAACATCTACGTAATTTTCTAGCAGGGAAAGGGGCGGACAGCACAAGAATCAAAACGATTGGTTGTGGATGGGAAGAACCTGCAACACTCAATCCACAAAATGTAACGAAACAGTTGCAGAATACTCGTGTCACGTTAGAATTCTACACCCCAGAACGAGTGAAAGAGATTGAGGATAAAATTGCAGGTAAGCCATCTGAAAAGATCTGGATGTCATCGAAAGTGGATGAGGCTCCCCAATTTCCAGGAGGGAAAGAGGCATTGATGACATTCATAAAAAAGAACTTACGCTATCCTTTTGCAGGTGATGTTTGTTTCGCAGGTAGGGTCTTTGTCTCTTTTGTTGTTGAAAAGAATGGTTCTATTACAAATGTGGAAGTAGAGAGAGGTATAGATCCTGCCGTAGATAAGGAAGCAGTACGTCTGGTGAAATCCATGCCCAAATGGAAACCGGGCATACAGAAGGGGGAAGCGGTCAGGTGTCGAAGTTTCTTACCTATCTCTTTTAATTATCGATGAGTTTTATATATTCATATGTCAAACAAAAATAATAACTATAACTTGCTTATGACAAGAGGGAAATCAATATGTGAGTTTCTAAAAAAGATCCGTCAGCAAATAGCGGATGTCAACGGAATCACCTATACACCCGCTGTGTGTACGCACAAGGGGGAGTGTGCAGGTACATGTCCGGCATGTGAATCGGAACGAGAATACATTGAATCACAACTAAGGAGAAAAAAAGATACAGGGAACCCTATAAAGATCATCGGATTATCCGCAGCATTGATGTCGGGATATAGCTATGCTTCCGACTCCATCCCATCCTATTCTATAGAAGTGGGGACACCCAAATTTATTGCAGAGGATATAAGCAGTGATAAGGGTAATGATCGTAAGGCAAAGGTAGTCCAACCGGCTCATTTCCCTGGTGGTGATATGGCATTACACAATTTTTTGGTGGGAAATCTGGTCTATCCAATGGTCGCTTTGGATCATCATATTGATGGACCTGTATCCGTTACATTTGTTGTTAGTGAAGACGGTTCTATTCAAGACATCAGAGTTACAACTTCCGCTGATCCATCATTGAGCAGTGAGGTACTCAGGGTTGTTGAAATAATGCCTAAATGGAGACCAGCAACATTTGGAGGTCAACCCATTAGCTCGTCATATCATCTGTCAGTTGAGTTTAAAATGGATCCTAACTTTAGACATAGAATTCTTCTAAATGGTCGAATTCGGCATATAGACAAGCCTTCAACAGAGAAAGAGGATTAACTTTCTTGTTTCTTTTTGAAAATCTAATGACTCGTTGGATGATTTGAGATAAAAAAAGCATCATGACAAATCGCTTTGCCATGATGCCTTATGAAAAATCACAGTCATCTTCTTATGAAGATGATGTTATCTGGATTATCTTGCTACAAATTCTTCTGCGTAAGATTCTCCATTGATGATTACTCTAGCAATGAAAGGAATACCTACTGAAAGTCCGTAAGTCTTGATATCCAAATTGTTTAATCCATTTTGAAGGTGAATGGTTTGTGTAGTTACATTCCAGCCATAGATAGAAGAGATGATCACTGTAGCATCTGTTTCTTGTCCAGCTTCGAATTGAATAAATACATCACTTCCTACACCAGCTACGCTCTTGAATCCAACGTTGCCATCAGCAATTGCATCAGCTCCATCGTAAACACCCTTAGCCAAGCTGAATTTAGATTTACAAGCTTGATCATCGATAGATGCTGTGAAGTAATATTCACCATCGAAGGCAAGATTATATGTATTCAATTGTAATGTAGCTGAATTTTGGTTGTCACCTACGCTCATTAAGCCTTCCCAGTTAGAAAGAACGTTACCGTCCTTATCTTCAATCTTCAAGCTCAATTCTGTGTTCTTATGATTTATAGGAACATTTACAAGCAAGCTACCATATTGTACAGTGAAGTCATTCATAACATCCAAGCATGAGATCTCTTCAGGTTCGTTGATATACCAAGGGAAGGCAGTGCTGTATTCGTTGTCGAAAATATCTACTAAAGTAAGTTCTACGTTGTATTCACCTGGCTCTGTGATAGGAAGGTAAATAGCTCTGCAGTTAGGAGCTATAGCAGAAATGGTCTTAACAGTCTCGTAGAAAGTATAGTCACCGTCTTTGTGTTTTTTCTCAACGTTAACGCTATAGCCGAACTGAGGTAATTTGTCTTCTCTGATGATCCATGAAAGCGTATCGTTTTCAAGTTTTACATTCTCAATCACGATAGATTCGAACAATGCTGCAGAAATTGAATTATCGGCGATTGTTCTATAGTTGTCTTGATCGATTGAAACTGAAAAGCTTACTTTATCATTTGGCTCGTATCCGCCAGACTGAACAAGGAACAAAGAATCATTTGCTGTACCAGCATAATTCATTTTGAACGGATTGTCGTTTCTCATGTATTGAAGCTCAAAATGACCGTTTGTTCTAGCAACCCATTCGCCATCTTTGGTTCTGTTCCACAATGGAGCTAAGGCCATGTTTCTTCTCATGTCACCGCTGACTGAACTATAATCTTCAAGGAAAGCACAAGCACCTGGGCTGAAGTACATATTGCTCTCAGGATAGATCATTGTGATACCGTGATACCACTCTTTGTTTGTATGATCCAATCTCCAGTAACCTACTTTAGAGATTTCACCTTCGTGCCATACTCTTACAACAAAAGAATAGTATTGGTTCAATACCCAATTCAAATCATAAAAAGATTGCAAACCTCTACCTTCACCAGCGAAAGGCTTTACTACATTACGTGAATCTACATAATCCTCGTAAGTGATGTTGGTCTTTTCAGTTGATTTGAACAATAATGTCTTATCGTTATGATTTCCATTAGGGAATGTATAGAAACTTACAATGCCATCATAGAACTCGCAAAGAACTGAGTCGCCTCGTAATGCATCCCAGCTTCTATTGAATTGTTTGATAATATCATTTCCTATCGTCACGGTAACTTGTGCGTCAGTCACCTCTTTTATAACATTGTTTCCGATAGGTTCTTCGTTCCATCTTACCAATGGATTCCACATAGAAAAGATGGCATTATGTCTTCCTGTGCCTTCAGATTGAATTCCCATGTAGAGAGAAGATTCGCTTCGTTTCACATTTCCGTTATCGTCTAATTGAATCATCCAAGTGTCAAGAGATGAATAATAAGTTGCAGGTACTTCAACAGTTGGTTTTACAGTAGAAACCATAATGTCTGAGTAGTTAGAACTTCCATCTGGTGTATTATACCACAATACGACGTAGGGTGCAGGACCAACTGTTGATAACGAATCAGCAGCATAACTCATAGGGGCAGCCATTGCACCCATCAAGAGTGTAGAAATTAAACATTTTTTCATTTTCATCGTAAAATCATTCATTGAATTCTCACAAAAAACAGAAATCTGGACGGAATTCTAAGGTTCCAAAATTCTTGATACTAAACTAATTAGTTACGCAAATAATTATATAATTAAATCATGAAATAATTAATACAAATATAAAATAATAAATCAATAAAATATAGTGTTAGTAGATGTGTTTTAAGTTAAAAAATAAGATAAATTCTTTAAAAAAGGTTAAATATACAACTATGTTATGCGGAAAAAGCTGAATTCGTATTTGAAATTCAGCTTTTATTCAATTTTGTAAAATCTGTAATATGATTAGTATCAAATAGTTACTCTCCGTTGGATTTTATGGCAATTATAATGTATCCGATATCATAGAGGTTGTATATATATGGAGTATCCGTTATTTTAATTATTCCCTATTCCCCTTCATTGGTTTTAAAACTGATAATAAAAAACCGTTTTAGAACTGAAAAGAGTTTTACATCTTCAACATGTTCTAAAACGGTCTTATGTGGTAGGTATCTGTTTAGACTAAACAGGTCCTATTTAATAGACATTATTTTGTTACTTCCAATTCAAATGATAATGTGTTTCCTTCACCATCTTTAGCAGTAATAGTTGTTTTACCGATAGCAAGAAGAGAAACCTTTGTTAAAATACTATATGATTCATCAGAACCTGTTACATTCGGTGTAATAGTTGCTATTGATTCGTCAGAGCTAGACCACTCCAAAGATTTTAATACACTCTCTTCGAAGAAGGTCATGTTCTCGTTTGTTTCCCTGTTGTATAGACGGAAATTGAAAGTGCTTTCCTTTTTGCTGATTTTAACAGTTTCTCCATTGCTTACATTTTTTTCAAATGTTGCAGATTGGAAAACTGCATTTTCGAAAATATTCAATACGATATCAACATTTGCATCGCTGTAGTTTTCCTTCCATACGTTATTGTATTGATCAACGGTAACATTTAGTTTTAATGTGCTTGCCTGATTACCACAGACTATAGTCTCCAAATCAGGACAGTTCTTGATATTCAAAGCTGTTAACTCATTTTTAGCGCAGTGAAGATATATCAATTTTGAGTTCTTAGACAAGTCTAATGTTGCAATCTTGTTATCGTTACACTTCAAATAATTCAAATTAGTGAGTTTAGTCACATCAAGAGCAGAAAGCTTGTTTTCACTACAATTTAATTCTTCTAAGTTAGAGAAGAATTCGATACCTGCTAAAGAAGAAATAGACTTACTACTAAGGTCAAGAGTTTTTACTGCTTCTGCTTCTGTACGTGTGATGAAAGAGTCTTTATCTGTATTGATCTTTGCATCACTTAAAAGAGCAGATAAGAAGTCTTTATCTTCGATTTTGATGCCTGGTACGATGGAAACTAAGCATGAGTCGCTGAACAATCCATTTTCTGCAAGGGCATAGATGTATGTTTCTCCTGCTGAGATAGCTGTTACCAATCCTGTGTTGGAAACTGTAGCAATTGCATAGTCACCACTTTTCCAAGTAATATTTTGATTTGTAGCATTGATTGGAGTGATAGTTGCTGTCAACTGTAATTCATCTTTAGCATAAAGAGATTTCTCATGTGTATCCAGTGATATGCCCGTTACATTTATTATTACTGGTTGTTCCTTTTTCTCATCGTCATCATCGTGGCATGATGAAATCATCACAGGGAATGACAACATTGTTGCTGCCATTGCCATAGTTACAAATACGTTTTTCTTTTTCATCTTTTTTATTATTAAATTATGACATTATTTTTTCCGCAATCGTATAAATGTATAAAAAACACTCTATTGATAATTAAAATACATTCATTAATCACGTGTTTTGCATTTGCAAATATATAACAATTTTCTTAAAATGCGCTTGGCTTCAATTTTAATCCCATGCTTTCCTCCAATCCAAACATCAGGTTGAAGTTTTGTACGGCTTGACCAGAGGCTCCTTTTAATAAATTGTCGATCATTGATATAATCAACACTTTGTTGCCATGCTTTTCTACATGCACAATGCCTTTGTTCGTATTGACAACCTGCTTTAGGTCTGGATTAGCATCCATAACATGTGTGAATGTTGCATCTTTATAGAAATCCTTATATAATTTCTGGATCTCTTCCACCTCTAAATCACATTCTGTATATTGAGAGACAAAGATTCCTCGCGCAAAATCTCCTCTTACGGGTAGGAAATTGATATCGTGACTGAAACTTGGTTGAAGTTTGTGCAGTGTGCGTCCAATCTCCAACAGATGCTGATGTGTAAACGCTTTATAGATGGAAATATTGTTGTTTCTCCAGCTAAAATGTGAGGTAGCTCCTGGTTTTACTCCTGCACCAGTCGAACCCGTGATACCATTCGTGTGTATTTCTCCTTTCAGTAACCCTTTCGCTGCTAAAGGAAGTAATCCAATCTGAATCGCTGTTGCAAAACATCCTGGATTGGCTAGTTTGGTCGCTCCTTTTATTCGTTCGCGATTAATCTCAGGCAGACCATACACAAAGCCTTCACTCTCGTCACGGAAATCTTGGGCTAAATCAATGATTTTAACATGAGAAGGAACCGCATGTGAGTCCATGAATTTTTTGCTGTCGCCATGTGCCGAACACATAAATAATGCATCAATCTTATCTAATGGAAGCTCGTCGGTAAATGTCATTTCCGTTTCACCAAACAATCCTTCGTGCACATCATATAGCTTATTACCTGCATTACTACTGCTGTTTACAAAAGTGATTTCTACTTGAGGGTGGTTTAGAAGAATTCGAAGTAATTCTCCTGCAGTATAGCCCGCTCCACCAATTACACCTACTTTAATCATATTTCTTATCCTAATAATTTATTATGCAAAGTTAATGTATTTATTATAATTATGTTCTAGAATGTCAGCACGATCTGATTTTTTTTGACAAGGTCATATAAATCCTGAATACATGAAACCTTGCAAATTTTAGTTCCATCAATCTCTCGTGATTTAAAACATGTCTGACATCCCATGATGACGCCTCCTAATTCAATAAATTCATCCACTTTCTCCTTGATGTCTTTGCTTTCGGTCATGAGTCTCTCTAATTCAACACCTTTTCCTAATAGGAATATCTGCACTTGATTGTCCCACTCTTGAGAATAGGCTGCCAACCGAATGGCGTTATACACTGTTTCAACATCATTAGAATAAAGCACGATCCCAATGCTCTTGGGTTCCTCAGGATTGTTGTATTTTACATTGTCTCTGAGAGCTTGAGCAGATAACGACAATAAATTCGTGACAATTACGAATGTTACTAATATAAGTTTTCTCATTATTATATATGTTTATTATATGGATTTTGTTCTGTATTCATTGGGCGAAAAGCCTGTGTGATGTTTGAAGTAGCGGCAAAAGAAAGTAGCTGTAGGGAAGTTTAATTCTGCCACAATCTGTTTTAAGGTCATATCAGTATTCTTTAACAAGACCATGGCTTCTTGAATGAGGAATTTTTGAATACATTCACTTGGTGTCTTGTCTGAGGCTGTTTTTACTGATATGGAAAGGTATTTAGGGGTCAGTCCCATCTGCTTGGCATAGAAATTGACTGAATGTTCGCTTTTGAAATTATGTATGACTAATTTCATGAACTCTGCATAAATCTCTTGATTCCGATCCACAAAGAGAGATTTCGTATCTATGTTCACAACCGATTCAAAACCACATATCTCATGTAGAAAGGAGAGGATTTGATGACAGACCACCTCTTTCCTGAATTTGATGGATTCGTCTGAGCAGTATTTGGTTAATTTATCTACATAACTGAAAATAAGTTCTTTCTCTGAAGGTGTTACGGAGTGAATAGCTTCTTGAGAGATGGATGCTAATCGTTTCCAAATAGATACACATTGTGTCGTAAGACTCTTCATATATTTGTGTGATACGATAAGGAATGTGCCTTTAAAATTATTCACCTCATAGAACTCCATTACGCAATCGGATGCAGTTAGGAGAAATTCATTTTCTTTTATACTGTATGTTTTTGTGTCGATGGAGAATCTTGCATCTCCAGAGGTACAAAACACAAAAACGAAATATTTGATTCGTACCGGATAAGTTGGTTTGGGTACGTATGGAAGATTCTCGGTTCGTACCACCAGGATATCATCATCTAGGATGGGAAGCGAGGGTATTCTTTTGAAATCGGCTAAACTGATTATGTTCATTTTTTCTTTTTTTGAGTTCGATATATCTAATTTTGCTCACAAAAATAAGCTAATTTTCCAAATTTGCACCTATTTTTGGGAAATTTGTGACATAATATATGTGCAATTTGTTTTGATGGTACGTAAATTAGTACGAAATTTGCAATGTGAAAAATATTTAAAATCAAAAAGAAAAGTTTATGGATAGAAATGAATTAATTGAGAAAGTTAATACAGTTCTTGCAGAAGAATTTGAAGTGGAGGTTTCTGAGATCTCTGATGAGAAGAATATCAAGACTACATTAAACTTAGACAGTTTGAGTTTGGTTGACTTGGTTGCTTTGATCGAAGAGGAGTTTAGCGTAAAAATCAAAGGTACAGAAATGACTTCTATTCAATCTTTTGGTGATTTGTATGATTTTCTTGCTGAAAGAGTAAAATAAGTTTTTACAGTTTTATAAATAGGGAAGCGGAGTGTGAATAACATTCCGCTATTTTTATGGACGTATGAGAGATGTTGATTGTGTTGATAAAGATAAATTATAAACTGTAAATTCAGTTAGTGTGTATAACGTAGGCGCAATATAAAAACGGCTGTTCAAATTAGTTTGAACAGCCGTTATCTTAATTATTCAGTTTGCTTATTTAAACTTAAAGAGAACTGGCAATGTAAATCTTGAACGACAAGGTTTACCACGTTGTTCTGCTGGAGCCCATTTAGGCATCTTCTTAACCACGCGAACGGCTTCTTGGTCAAGAACTGGATCTACACCACGAGCTACAGCTACTTGCTCGATTGAACCGTCTTTGTTAACAACGAAGGAAACCATTACACGTCCTTGAATGTTGTTGTCGATGGCAACCTGTGGATATTGAAGCTCTTTCTTCAAGAATTCCATTAACTTTGACATACCACCTGGGAATGCAGCTTGCTTCTCCACAATTGTAAAGATCTCATCTTCTGTTTCTGGCTCATCCTCGATGGTTTGTACTTGTTGAATTTCAACTGGCTGGTCATCATCAGGATTATCCATTGCCAATGTGTTATTAGTTTGCACATCGTTGTCCACAATCGTTAATACTTGCTCAACAACTTGTGCTGGTGGAGGAGTTTGAGGTTGAATCATTTCTGGTTCCTGAGTTGTTTGAGGTATCATCTCTTCCTCTCCCTCGTTCACAGTAGTTTCAACAAAACCGTCGAAACTCTTCACTTCCGTCTGGGTCCATTCCACACATATGTAGGAGAACCCTAATGCTAAAACAAGACCTATCAAAACATACATCGATCGTTTGTTTTCTAGATCTGCCTTTGGGGATTTTTTTATTTCCATATCTTTAGTTTTTTTTATTATTCGTTATATAATTCCTTGTCGCAAATTTAACACAAAATTTCACAACTTTTGATAATCTTTTGTTTTTTTTTGTCTCGAACCAATTCTTTTCTTTGGGTTGTATATGCAAAGGTTTTACCTTATTATAATAAGGTGTTTATTTTTATAATCATATATAATAAGGCTTTCTGTTGGCATGATATGCCTTTTCTGAAATTTTTCTCACTGAGAATCAGTCGAAAGCGGAATTATCATAAAAAAACTTGGTAAAAAATTTGGTGGTGAATATAAAAGCGTGTACTTTTGCACACGCTTTCGGAAACGGAGGCCTCCCGGT
>CACXCA010000007.1 GCA_902766045.1 uncultured Bacteroidales bacterium | reverse complement strand
TATAGAAAGAATTAACGAGGAAAGGGGTATCCCATTTTTTAACTGTAACAACTGTAACTGTAACGGAACAAAACCAAACATTCTCTCTATCAAGGCCTTCCCCGTCAAGCGTTACAGCGTTACAGTTCGAAATCTGGGGGCTCAGGGCCGTAAATGCAACCGCAGTTATCGGTTGAGAAACATAATTTATGAATAAGATTTGGTGGGTTCAGATATATTTCGTATCTTTGCGGCGTGAAACAAAAACAACAATATATGGCATAAAACGAAAAGAATAGTAGAAAATAAAAGACATATTAAAGCGTATTCGCTTTTCTGATGCATGTGGAAATCTGGTATATTTCTAACAAACATTCTGCACAAGAAAGGGGAAACGTTCACGACACCGTGAGCTTTCTTGTTTGCAGAATAGGTTTACCAGAACCTCCACATGAACATAGAATCAAGTTCACGGTTTTTTTATTGTCTGAATGTAAACGATAACATTAAAGCATGAGAAAGTTTTTTTACTTGATAATTAGTTTGATGTTTTTAGCGTCTTGCGATTCGTCCCAGAAAGCAATTGACAACAGCGAAGACCCTACAACATGGCAGGGCGTTTTGCGGATGTGGTGCGACGAGTATGATATAAACGATCCTCAGCGTATGGCGGTTGTTGACCAAATAATATCGGTCTTTGATATGATTGACGACACAACCATCGCAGCAGAACAACTTGAAGAGCCAATATGCAAAATGAAAGAAACTATCGAACATGTTATCGATACCGATGGTTATTTCGAGTTTGCACAGATGATAAGAGCAACTGCAAGAAACATTGCTGGCAGGATGCCCGTCGACAATCGTCTAATGACGGATTGCGTTTTGGCTTTAATGATGGAAGACTGTCTTTGGCAAACATTCAGTGACGACACGATAGACTTCATGGCGACTTCTCTGTTTTACAACTCATGGCAGGCTATGGCAAGAAAGGTGAATATCATATTTACAAAGTCTGACAACGACGAAAATGTATATGCGGAAATGATTTTCACCAACCTTATTGACACCGCAATGGATAATCTCAATGTACTCTTCCTCCAGGATAAAGACACAGTGATGGCACTTACCGACAATGATATTCTGTATGTGGATAATTCCGATGCCTATGTAGGTGTAAAGCGGGCTTTAGTGTCACCATCTTTCTTGATTAATGCCATGTTTACCACAAATACTATCATCATATCCTATGACACTCCCAACGAGCATGTCAATTATATCTCTTTCCCACAGATACATTTTGAAGAGCAAGTCAAAGATTGCCCGAGGTTAAAGAAAAAAGTTGATGAAATAAATGGGGAATGAACGGAGATGGAAAATGTGGTGGGATGAAATGTTTCTGTAGTTTAATAAAACTAAAACAAACATGTCTGAATTAAAGCCTGAATTAAATGTAGACTATATCCTTGTGTTAAAAAAGGATGAAAAAGGAATGTTATACACTGAGAAAGTTGAGATAACGCATCCTGAAGATGTTTTAGATAAACTCAATGAATTTGAAGAGGGCGATTGTGACATTTTTGACGCGGTTCGTTATGTGGATGGTTTAAAAATCGACAAGTCAAAAACGTATAGCTATTGTTGGCCACATGTGTACACAGAATCGTTTATTCGAGGTGCATCATTTCGACCATATATATATATGAACAATCGACCTGTTATGATTGAGCAAGATATTTCCAAGTGGAAAGAGGATTATGATGGGGAAATAGCAAACATAAAAAACCGCATCGAAATCGAGTACAACGCGAAGCGTCACCCTAAAAGATGGATGGAAAGGATTGAATATTTGGCGTATATAGATAAACTTGAGCGTGAGATGCGCGATATGATAGCACAAGCACAAAGAGAACGCAGATGTGAGATAAAGAATGAATATATATGTAAGATTCGCAGATATATATATGGAATGTGTTATGAACAAACGCTTTCTTCTATAAAACCCACATCGCTGATGTACTCGAATGAAAATATTGGATGGTATAGACCTGAATATCCAATTGCAGACAATGTTCTGATTTCGGTGCGCACAAACTTTTGCTATGGCCGATCTGCATATTTCCATGTGAACTTAAACTACAAGGGAATTAATATTCTCCCATACACAACTATTATAGATTACTATTGGTCGAATATGATGGATAATGTTCGTTATACAATGGACTGCGAACCGCAACGAAATAATTGGGAAAACGCATTATCATTTGTAGAGGAAGTCTCAAACTTAATCACTACCGATAGTGAAAAATTTGAAAAGGAATGGATAATTGAGAAAGTAGAGAAAATGATGGAGGGCTTGAAATCTATAAATGAAAATATTTCGAAATACTACGAAAAGCAAAAGGAAGCAAAAGAGAAAGCAGAAGAGGAAGAGAGAAAAGCCAAAGAAGAGAACAGGGAGATTCGAAAAATAATCAAATATAGATTAATTGATGATTTAACAATCAAACGACACAATATATACGAACATGAAACCCTACTAACAATCCAAGTAGATAAACTAACTGCGGCACTTGCTTTGTTGGAAGATTTAACAGCAATACAGACAATATACTCTCCAATTCTTAATCACATAGATACCATTGTGCATTATAACGAAAAATTGATTCCTGCAATAACATTATGTCGGAATGAATTACAAGAGAGAATTAAAGTCTTAAATGCGAAACTAAATGACTTGCAATCACAAAGCAAAGATGCACGGAATGAGATGCTGTTGATAAAAGTCGAGATAGACCATTGGTTGGAAGAAACATATGATAATTACCGACAATTATCGCCTCAAGACTCAGTTAAGCAAAAAATGCTATTGAACAAATGTGAAAAAGACGAAAGATATATAAAACAACAAAATATACTTAGCAAATTGTGCTTAAAAATAAACGAAACAATTAATGAAATAAAGGACAGAGAATCTTTTGACAAACATTTGTCTGAACGAAAAGATTACATTGAGAAAAGACTAAAGGAAAGAATCATCAAATGAATGCGTTTTGCAATGAGGTTGGGAAAAAAACATTGAAAAAGCGGAGCTATGGTGGCTCCGTTTTGTTTTTGGCATGAAGCTGACGCTTATCCTTTCTTTGCGAGCGGCACATGCACGGCGTAGCGGTACAATAAAACGCCGAGTGGGTGCGTTATATGTGGTGAGATATGGATACGGGCAAGAACAGCGGTATAGCGATAGGGCATCTGGCGTGCGCGGGGGCGTATGTCATCTTCGGCATCAACGTGGTGGTGTGTCGCGACATAGCCACCGACGGGGGTCTGGAGCCCATAGTGCTCTTTGCCATGCGGAGCCTGGTGGCCGGTGGCCTGTTCTGGCTGTTGTCGCTGATGACGCCGCGCGAGCGGGTTCCTTGGCGCGACCTGCTGCGGCTGGCGGGT
>CACXCA010000006.1 GCA_902766045.1 uncultured Bacteroidales bacterium | reverse complement strand
ATTTAGCCTTTTCAATGGTATCAAGAATTCTAGCAATTAACACTTCCTTATCAACCGTTGGGTCCGCTCCACCTTGTCCTCCAACATGCGGTATCGTATCCTTGTAATCTGTATAATTATCATCGTAAGCATTTTGCACGTCTACGGTATTTTTCTTTAATTCCACAAAGAGGAGTGGCAAACCGTTCACAAAACCGACGATATCCGTACGGCGGCGATAGAGATCCCCATGTATCTTCAGTTCCTTGACCGCGAGAAAATAATTGTTCTCTGGATGCAGGAAATCGATTACCGCAGCTTTCTTCGTTTCCGTTTTGCCGTCCGGACGTTTGACCGTTACAGGGATACCGTCGCGAATCAAGAAATATTTCTCCTCGTTGATTTGGAGAAGCGAAGAGGTGGAAAGGCGCTTCTCCAAAACAGCTTGTGCCTCAAGCAGTTGATCGGCAGTAATCCAAGGATTGAGCTTTTTCAAGGCAGCGTGAAAATAACGCACAAGCAGGATCTCCCTGTATGACTTCCTTCCGAAGGTGCCGCTATTACCCAGCACTTCCGTGTTATATGCGAATTTCACATCCCAGTTAAGCTCGTCCCGGAGAAGGTTTCCGGCGCTTTCTTGCACAAGGATGTTTTCAGAGTAATCGTAGCTCACGCTTTAGCCTCCAATCGTTTGTACTCTTCTAGCAAAGCATCGACAGCAGTCAATGTATAGAAATCTTTCTTTGTACCTGTTTTATTATGCGGGTCTAGGTAGTTAGGCTGACAAAATGAAGGGTTCGCTTTAATCACTTTCATTGCTTTATTGAAAGTCTTACCAAACTTGATATCTGGCCTCTTTTCTTTTGCCTTTTCTTTGATGTCTCGATAACGTAAAGGTGGTAATTCTGTCTCTACCCTAAATGCTGGAGCGTTCGGATCATCGGTAACACGGATTGCTTTCCTTAGTGCAACTGCATCTGGACTTTTTTCAAGTGCAGCGATAATATCCGCATTTTTTGAATCGCGCACCCTATCCGCATAGATATCGAAACCAACTACAATACTTTCCTGTATTCCTTCTTCGCTTAATTCTCGGACTGATTGTACTACTCTATTTACAAAATCATTATGTGCACTGCCGTAATCTTGCTTCAAATAATCGATTGGATCGAACGGCAGCTTCATACCAATTGGAAGGATAATAAGGTTGTCATCTTTGGTGATATCTTTATTGAAATACTTTTTTACAAAGACATCATAATTCAAAACAGCCTTACTCATAAGCATGAAAATCACAGGGTCTAGCTTGTCTTCTATGAAATGAACATTCGTATTTCTATATGAATTCAATAACTCGAGATTGTCTAATACCGCCTGGAATTTTTTGTTTCTTTCCTTTGTGTTGATATGATCCTTAACGATTGTCAGAACTTTAGAAAACCCTTTAGTGTGAATCCCGTCTCTTTCGTAAATCTGTTTTTTCCCAACATATTTATAAATATACGCTTTAAGAGCTAGCTCCCAAGCGTTGATTATTAGGATGGTGGCTGTAGGGTATCTAAACGCAACATGAGGCTTGTTGTGAATCTCAATCCCAGCAAATAGAGCTGCCTGCGAAGAATCTAATAATAGTTTTGTTACAGATTTCCCGCGGGCCATTTTACACCTCGATTTCACCGCTCATCAGCTTTGGAAGCAAACGATTGCGGGCCTGTACCGCTAAACGGCTTTGCTTCTTTAGAACAAGCATATTTTCGATTATTGTCCCTGCAATTCTTTCAAATTCATCAAGCAAAGAGGTGATAGGAAACAATACGATGAGCTTTCCAGTCCTAATAGGACTTAAGTTTTGCTGTGCGGCACCATTAGCGAGATTGTTCATTGCATCAAACATGTCTTTACTTCTAAACAGACAATATGTGAAGCCCAATAACGCTCTGCTCGTCCACTTCTAATGAGCAAAATTCTTGGAGGTTCATTATTCATAACTGCGGATTGAGCTTTTGAAGAAACAGGTGCTCCCATTTTTCCATCGTTGATTGCTATGCATATATGGTGTGGCCGTTTCTGTATCCTGAAATCAAATATATGGAAATGTTCTCGGGCGATGATCCTAT
>CACXCA010000005.1 GCA_902766045.1 uncultured Bacteroidales bacterium | reverse complement strand
CACCACTACGCTGTAGGTGCCTGCAACGTCCGTCGTCAGTGTCTGCGATGTGCTGTTGTCGCTCCATAAGTAGCTAGCTCCCTCCGAACCAGCATCCAGAGTACCGGTTTGACCAGCACAGATGGACAGATCCGTCAGTTGGATTGCCACAGTATCTAGCACAACATAACTTGCCAAACAAGTATCGCTGGCACATCCATCAGGATTAACAATAACATATTGGAAGACATAACCACCAAACTTATCATAAGGGAAATCTGGATAATTAGAATCTGTATTACTTGCCACATCCACCCATTGGTATTGATATTGATTGGCAACATTATTTTCTATTTCCTTTATAAAATCCTTATAATAAGCATTATCCTTCAGATCTGTTCCTATACAAATCGAGCTCATGTCGTAAAACACCTGCAATGGCTTCTCAACAACTTCAAGCGACACCTTATCACTCTCCATTGTACAAGAAGGATCCGAAGCGATTGAAACCACAACACTATAATCGCCCTTTTCTTTCACATATATTTCTTCCTTTCCAGAAGGAGAACCCAATGAATTACCATCTAAGAAGAACTCATACAAGTACGTATTGCCATCTTCCTGATCAAAAACATTAGCAGAAAGAATAGCAGAGTCGCCTTCACAAATTTTAGGTGCATTTAGGAGGGCCGTAACATCCGTAAGAGAGCATATTT
The DNA here is from genome assembly GCA_902766045.1 of uncultured Bacteroidales bacterium. Lineage (GTDB taxonomy): Bacteria > Bacteroidota > Bacteroidia > Bacteroidales > Paludibacteraceae > UBA1181. The sequence continues at coordinate 66,805 of CACXCA010000005.1, read as the reverse complement.
TAGTAGAGCCACAACCACTAACAGCCTGAGCCATAATCTCATTATCTTTATGACCTAGCAATTTAGCATAAGCAACATTAATAATATTTTCAGCACAATCCTTTACTTTACCTTTCCAAGAAACTGTAAAAGAGTCACCAAAAGCAATCGGATTTTTTGCAATGTTTGACCATACAATTGAATCTCCATCCGCTCCCTTGTAGAACTGTGCTGTACCAGCTCCTGCTGAGGAAACATACTCAACTTCAGCCGGCACACGATCAATAATAGACAGATCGTACGCATAATCCGTATGAACATGGATGTTAGAATAAGCAAAATTGCCCCAAGCTGTACCCTCAAATCCGAAATAACCATCTTTCTTCGTTAATTTTTCAAACGAAACAGATGCAGAAATTGCCGTATCCTTGTTTAACCAAACACCCAACACATCATCTTGCAACTTCACACAAAGTTTAGAAGGGCTTTTAGCTTTAGCAATAATCTTTGAATCCACTTTTTTGCTACCATCATAACAAGTAACTGTCAAACCTGAATATTCATTTTTAAACACAAGTTTAATATCATTACGGAAATAGATTGTAGTCTCCTGATCATCAGCCACAGTCCATTGTGTCTCTATGTAAATATTATTAGCAATCTTCTTAAATTCCGCCTTTTGACCAGAAGAAATGCTCACCTTACCACCCGATGCAGAAGCGCCACCACTAAACGTCCAATTAGAAGAAACCGAGCCTGCATTATCAAAGATAGCACCATGTGTCTGTTTATATCCAATTGTATATTCGATATCATCGTCCACTTCATAAGAACTCTTATCTGCCACCTTCGTCAAAGTAGTTGGAACGATTGGTTCTGGCACTTTTGCACAAGTGACAGTAATCTTAGCGGTATCAGAGATTGGGGAGTTCTTATCGCCCTCGATCCACGCATAATTCAAGATATCCTCATCCGCGGTCTCGCACTTATTACCCGAAGGGAAAGAGGCTTCCGCGGTGTAGATGATGGAACCCTTCTGCTTCACCTGCAATTTAGGAATGGACCAGATGATGATATCACGTCCGTCCGATGTTTTCTTGACCTCCCATTTTCCGCCAAATTCAGGGTCGCTCAACGGGCACTCGTTCACGAACTCGCCGAACTTCAATCCCTTAGGGAGCGTATCCCTGATCACCACATTATCCACGTCACGTCCAGCCATCGGGCCATTGCCCAAGATACGGCGCCACACGTAGCCGTCATACTCCTCCACCAAGATATTTGGCACTGTCTTACTGGACTCCGTACAACCGCAAGTCAACCATTTGTTCACTGGTTCTTCTATGGACTTACCCTTCTCATCCAGTTTCTGCCAAGAAGGAGTCACAGGATAAAACAAGCCATCCTTTTCCGAATTATACGAAGCGCTCCACGACCAATCGTCATTCCAGTTCACCGCTCCATAGTTGCTCGGGTACAGAGCCCATACGCCACGCATAGGGGAGAAACCTCCCTTATGGATACGGCAACCCGCACCTCCGAAGTAACGGGAGACATGCATAGTAGTAGTCACCAGCAACGGTGCGAACTGGATACACATACGTTGGTTCCACTTACCATACTCATCACTACCTTCGACAATATTCTCATGGGAGACCGTGATACCCTCCGCACTACCGATAGCCTTGTTACCCTCATAGATTTCAGTGGACAAGCCCCATCCCGTAGTACAATCACCCTCACCCGCATAACAGTTTATGCTAGCGTCATACAGATAGTAGGAAATACGGTAATTACCATAGTTGATGTATGGTTCGATCGCATCATTCCACAAGCGAGCCATCAGCTGGAGGCGAGCGCCATCCTGACCGTTCGCGAAGGAGACATTCACACGAGGACGACCGCCATCGATCCATCCCGCCTCCGAAGAGTTCTCGAACTTAATCGTGTAGGTCGCCATGTTTCCGTCATTCACCCTACGGCGGTCCACATCCTTGGATATGAGCAAGGAGCGAGCCACCACGTCCACGCAGTTACGTTGCATGGTAGGAGTCCTGAAGTTAGGATATTCATTGGTAGTCCATCCCAAGCCATTGGAGCAAGTGATTTCCGCCGTGGTACAATACCTGCCGGACGCCTTATCACCCGCACGCAGTTTATACCACACCTGGCCGATGGTCTTCGCCAAATTACCGGATTTGAAGTCCAATTCGACGCCCTCCTTATTGTCGCTTTTGAATCCCGACACCTTTCCTATGTTCCAGGTGACGGTATGTGTCGCCTTATCATACACACCTCCGGAGGAAGCCTCAACGAAGACGAAATCGGAAGGGACTTTCTCCACGATCTTCACATCCTCAGCATCCACCGTACCATAGTTACGGTAATCCAACACGAACTTGATTTGGTCACCTGTGTAACAATAGGTCACGGAATCCTCGATGGAGCGATAGATTTTCATATTCGCCGACGGATTCATCTGACTTGGCGCATGGTAATTACCCGAAGTCACCATCATACCCAAATGGCGCGCCCAACCATGCATATAGTTGGAAACCGAGGTCAGGTAGCAGTCACCACCCGTCGTCACGTCCCACTCGATGGCGCACTGGCGATACAAGAGGCCCATGAGGTCAAAGTCTTGTGCGGAGACCGCCGCGAAAGTACCAGTTCCCACCTGCCAGTTCAGCACATAGAAATCAGACTGGGTGATACCCGTCATCGGGTCGTACTGGATATTCAGCGTGGCAGGTCCCGAGTATGGGATCTTAGGGTCACCGTAAGTGATACACTTGGAGCCCGCCGATTCATTCCAATGGGCAGGGTCGTTCAGGAACTCGGACAAGCGGACCGCCGCGTCATACTCGTATGTATTAGAGCCCGACTCCGCCTTATGCGTCTTCGGGTTCCATGTATTGACAGGATTTCCATGCCATGTGTGGTTGCTGATGGTACGCCAAGAGCAACGGTAATCCTCACCTTGGTTAAAGTTCGAATAGGATGTGGTAGAGCCATCGTCGCTCACTTCGCTCCAACCAGCGGTAGGGATCGCCTTCGCGTTTTTCGAGATCAGGTTACCAATCAGCCAATCGGAAGAGGCTTCACCGCGCTTGAACTGCTCGATTTCGAACGGATCACCGCCCAATTCCTCGAACAACTCCCAGAACTCACGGAAATAAGCAGGGGCATCGTAATCGATATGCTGTTTATTACCTCCCTGGAACTCAGGATAGAGGGAAACGCCCGTCACGTCCACCTGTGCCATCGCATTGCCCACGCCCGCCCTTGTCAGATCATAGATCTTGCCATCAACCGTTATAGGATTGGCGGTCGTCACGAAATGCGTCTGCTCGTTCCACGTATCACCGCCCTTCGGATAGCCATCCAAACCGATCAATCCGGAATTGACGCGCATAGGGTTCTCCGTCGGGAACTTTGTGCTCAAAGCGACCAGACCGCGGATCACCTCAATCATCGCCTCCTTGTACGAGATAGGGTTTCCGCAGGCGTCATTCACGATGTTTCCATCCAAATCGCGCATGAACTCACCCCACTGCTTGTACGCCACATAAAGGGCCAGGGCCACATCCACATCTCCGTCGGCCGCCGTGTTACCACCAGGGCCATTATCACCGATCGCAAACGGGCCATACGCATAATCAGGTGCGATATCCGTGCAAGACGAATACTTCTTAGACCTGTTACGTCTCTTGTCGTGCGTGCACATCCAATAGCCATTGAACGTCACCGCATCGCCCATGTAGGCAGCGGCCAAGAGTCCGTAACCATCACCCTCGGTACAATCGTATGCGGATTTGTATGGTGTCCAGATGTATTTGTAACCACCCCATGAATCGCCCGTGTAGGCGAACTCGTTGGCATGGACCTGATAGGCGTCACGGATATCCTGCTCCAATTCAGCATGGACAACACCTTCCGCATTCTTCGTGCCCAAGTTGCCCAATCTATGACTCGCCCCATAGGTGTACTCCAAAAACTGAGGAAAAGGGAAAGCCGGATTTCCCGAGTTAATATGTACTGGAACTGCCTTTGCAGTTAAGCAAGATAGCAAAAGGGATAAAAACACAACACATTTATGTAATGTATATTTCTTTTTCATGGTTATATGTGTTTTTTTAGAATAACTACGTTGTGAAATAATAATTTTATAACTATATCCAACGTACAAAAATACAAAATAACCCATCGAAATACAAATTTTTGTTAAATAGATTTAATTCACATACAAAAAAAAACGGGTCAGACAACTGTCCAACCCGCTATTCGTCTTAATCGTCAATGATCATTTAGGGAAAAGGAAGCGACATGCACCGACACCTACTAGATCACCCTCATTCTTTTGTTCACCAGTTGATGTGTAGATATACATCGTTGCATTTGTCTGGAATCCGTTAACATTTGCTGTATAGATATCTCCTGTTGTTCCATCGACACCAAAGCCATAGAATCCGTTTCCACTCACAACCGTAGTGATGCTCTTTGAAGTCACATCAATCGTCTTAATCGTAGTTATTTCTTCAGCACCTCCAGCACTATATCCATCTGTTGTCATATAATAAATCTGATCTCCTGTGCTAGATGCATAGATATGTCCTGGGTAATTCAGCTGAGCCAATGTAATCTCATTATCCAACTTACGTTCCGTTGTATCCACTTGAACCAATTGTCCATCCATACCATAAGCTGATAAGGAAGCCCAAATCGTTCCATTTTTATCCACTGCAAGATGACGAGCTGCCATTGTAGAGCCTTCCAACTTATATACATCCTTTTTCATGTCGTTTTTCAATTGGAAACGACACACATACGGATCGTATGATGCCCATGTTTCTGCATTATATAAAGCAGAAGCCACCCACAAGCAATCATCATAATAAATAACACCTTCAGGAGTTCCTTCCAGCGGATAATAATCTGTTTGTTTATATGTGGAAAGATCTATTTTATACAAACCATTGGTGCTTAAGTTATAGAAATCAGAAGAGGTAACGTACAATGCGTTTCCTACAACTGCACCATAACGTGGAGTAGAGATGCCCTTTACCACAGCAACTGACTTAAATGTGTTTTTATCCAAAAACTCAATTTTGTCTTCATTAGCGCACATCAATGCCCACGTATTACCACAATCGACAGCAGACTCAACAATAGCTGCCAAAGGTTCACCATTTGCGTTTTGATAAGCTTGATTAACAAGCGATCCATCACTATACAAAACAGAGATTCCTCCGTTTGCATCGCTGTAATTTCCTTGGTTAACAACCAAACATTTCACTGTTTTCTGAGGAACTAATTCTTCTCCTCCTTCTTCTGTCTTTTCACATGAAAAGAATAAAACAGAAGCTACAACAGCCCATCCTAAAAATTTAAAACTGAATCGATTCATATAATTATATTACATTAAAAATTTTTCATCAAAATCATTCAATTGAAATGCATGTACAAAATTAACAAAATAATCAATTCTTATTCATATATAGTTTTACAAAAAATACAAAATGTCTCATCGGCATAGCTCGATAAGGCATTGTATAATAAGCAACATCCAGTAAGTTATTCACCTGAGAGCCTACGTCAATAACATACAGAAACTTCCGATCACGTTTTTTCAGCTCGAAAGAATAATCCGCCGCAACATTCATCAAGAAATAAGGATCTAACTGTTCAAACACATCTGTCGTATTCCGCTCCCCCACCCATTTGCCTAGGAGTGTATAATGAAAATTACCAACGGAACCATACAGAGTAGTTGATAGCGTTTGAGACGGCAATAATGGAGTCTGTCGATTCTCAAAAGGTTTCATCTCAGCAAATCCTTCCTTCACCTCCGTATGATTATATGCATAATGGACATCAAGCGAAACCGAACTCTTTTTCATCAATAGTTTCTGCACAATAGAGAGTTCAAACCCCTTTGCCAACACATGGTCTAGATTAACTGGTTTCCAAATATTTCCTCTTGGCATCCATAAGATCCAATCTGTCACCGAATTTCGATAAAGAGATGATTGTGCAGATAACTGATATTTGCGTATCATCTTTTCAAATCCAATATTCAACTCCGTGTTGGCTCCTTTTTCAGGACGCAAATCACGATTGTCAATCATTCCCCAATACCTATCATTCAACGTAGGCACATTTACATTACGGGAACAACCCATTCCCGCAGACAAACGTGTGAATTCTTTTTTCACAAACCAATATGACAAACTAAACGAAGGCGAGAACGGAACAATTTGATCCGACACAAAATCTTTTCTCAGATTACATGTCAGGTCTAGCTTATTCAGAAAAGTAAATTTAGACAAAAGATATACATCGGAACGACATTCCACTGATGTGTCCAAATAAGCATATACCTCCGGACGAATCACATGCACCTCACCTCCAAACTTCAGCGAGGCATCCACTACCGATTTTTTCTTCCATGACTTCTCCACCGAAGTTTGCATGAACCAATCATCGGTAGCTATCTTATGCGATTCATATAACTGATCATCGGCTTGCCAACCCAAGCGCACATTCCATAAAAGCGGAGTATAATGAGCATAGTCCAGCCATAACTTTGTGGATTGATTAGAAATGGATTCATACTTGGCACTGTTCTGGTTATTCTGCATCATTGGCTGAATATTCCTATCGTAATATGTATGCCACAGTTTTGCGCTTAACACTTGACGAGGCGAGATACGGAATGCCAAATTCTCCATCACACCATAATCATAAAAAGAAGCGTTCTGCTGATACTGTTTTTCCTTCCTAAAATAGAACGGGAAATCATTGTCCGATTTCCTATAATATAAAGCTGTAGTGGAATGTATCCTGGGGGTACTTACCATACATTTCACTGCTTCGTGTAGAGTGGCAAAAGAACCAACTGTTGAATGGATTTGTAATGACATTGTATCCTTAAACAAGACCTTTCCTTTCAGAGAAACAGCTCCCCCAATCGCGCCATTGCCATGAACTGCACATTCACCACCAGGATAAATCGACACTTCATCGAAAAAAAGGATAGGCAACTGACTGAAATCCACCTGTCCCATCGTCTGAGAATTGATAGGGACACCCTCCCAATTCACCTTAGTATGAGAAGCTGCAGTACCCCGTAGAGAAAGCGTTGACAACATTCCATAACCTGATTCTTTAATAAACAAGGGAGTTCCTGCCGCCAGATAATCAGAAAGAGAGGCATTTTGATATTGAGACAGCACCTCCGTCGGAGCCGACAGAACCGTAGTCCCCGAAAAAGCTTCATTGGAGATAGGGCGAAAAGTAGAGACCTCCACCTCCTGTAATTCATGTATTTGTAGGGAATCATTCTGAGAATAAAGAGGTGTACTCAACAACAAACACAATATGAGAAATAAGTTCCTCATTATGCTTAAGGCATTTTGTTTAAACGGTGAATTTATACGTTCACCTACGATTATTTACCAAATAATTTTGCACGCTCATCAGAAGAGAGAGAGTCATAACCACTTTGTTTGATTTTTTCCAAAATCCGATTGATTTCCTCTTCCTTTTGCTTTTTCTGAGCATTATATTCCATGTCTGCATTCATTCGATCAAAAGATGAATGTCCTTCATTTTCATACGAGACTCTCATGCCTTTTCTTTTCCTAAACACGTTGGCCAACGCATCGATCACACGGTTTACCCATGCAACAATATTCTTCCCTTTCTTATATCGAGAAGCAAAAAGATAACCTGCCAAGGCACCACCCAGATGAGCCAACTCTCCTCCCGCATTTTGAGACGTAATGCTTAACAAGCTTATCAAAACAGTAGCCAAGGCTATCCATTCTATTTTCACATTTCCTATTAATGGAATACGCACTTGATATTCGGGCGACATCACTGCCGTTGCCACCACAACAGCCATTACAGAAGCAGATGCCCCCATCAACACCGCACCATTCGATGACATATAATACGGGATGATGTTGTAGGCAGCAAAATAGATTAATCCGCCCATTAATCCGCCGAAGATATAGACGCCCACCAGATCTTTCTGCTGAAAGAACAGCAAGAAAAGTTGTCCAAACCAATACAACATCAAGACATTACATATCAAGTGGACAAAACCCATATGTAAGAACATATACGTAATACACGACCATGGGTGAAAGATTAACTGCCACACATTAGAAGAAAGCATCAAACCATTCATCCATGACGTATTCAATTGGAATAGATGGCAAACAACAAGAGCTAAATTCGCTATGACAAAAACGATCAAATTTATATAGATCAACTTTATCAAGAGATTTCCTTCTCGAAACGATCTGATTAAATCCTCCTTTAAAGACATATCATTTACGATTTATAATTCTAGACTTTCGATAATATATAATCAAAACCGCACCGAACAATGCGCCACCTAGATGAGCGAAATGCGCCACATTGTCTCCCGTAAAGTTTTGAACACCCAGGAATAGCTCCAGAACAGCATAACCAATCATCATGTATTTTGCTTTTATTGGAATCGGTATAAACATAATATATATAGGCGCATCTGGAAAAGAAATAGCAAACGCTATCAACAAACCGAAGACAGCACCAGAAGCCCCCACCGTAATCATACGATTGCAGAAATCATCATGAAACCAAGCGGTTAACTCATCTATTGAATGTACAACCTTACTTCCTACGTCAATTCCTCCAGTTGGGAAATTATTTAAATAGGAATGATACTCTTCAATAGCCGGACGAAGATCATACATCCAAGCAAACTCCTGAACAATTCCTGCCCCTAATCCAGTCACGAAGAAAAACAGCAGATAGAACTTCGGACCATAGTACCTTTCAATCACTTGTCCGAACATAAAGACCGCAAACATATTAAAAAATATGTGACCGATGCCACTATGCATAAACATATAGGTAATCAACTGATAGAAATGGAAATCGGTACCCTCCCAATAATGCAAGCCCAAGATCTGATACACATCGACTCCAATTCTTGGCAATGAGATAGCCGCAATAAAACAAATCACATTAATGATTAATATATGTTTGGTTAATGGAGGAATAGTATCCATGAATCCATTAGAAGAATTAGATTTAAACATATCATAAAAATAAACAAGGGGGTTCCCCCCATAATTAACAATCAAGAAAGATGTAAAATCATCATAGACTATGCCCTTTACGAACAAGTCATGCCGTAATTTTCGACAAAGATAAACGAAAAAGAGCTTCTATTTATGTTTTTTAACACAAATAAGAAAAAAAAAAGATTTTTTTTCGATAATTTTATGCAAATCCTTTGGAATCAAAGATTTTTAAGATAGATTTGCAACAATTAAGACTAACATTATTAAACTATAATCTTATGAATAAGACAGAACTAATCGACGCAGTAGCTGAAAAATCTGGGTTAACAAAAGCAGACAGCAAAAAAGCAGTAGATGCAATCACTGCAGCAATTACAGGTGCATTAAAATCAGGCGACAAAGTTGCCCTAGTTGGATTTGGAACATTCTCTGTAAAAGAAAATCCTGCACGCGAAGGTATCAATCCTTTGACAAAGAAAAAGATTAAAATTGCTGCAAAGAAAGTTGCAAAATTCAAAGCTGGTTCAGAATTGAATAAAGCAGTTAACTAATTGCTGATTTGCAAAAAACAAAGGGAAGGTATGGTTACCTTCCCTTTTTTATTGTATTTTTGCAAAAAAAAGAATAAGATGAGTTTAGAAGAAAAATTAATGCATTCTATTATGCAGACCATTGAAGACCTTTACGGACAGAAAGTAGAGGAAAAGATGGTTCAACTGCAAACCACAAAGAAGGAATTTGAGGGAGACCTGACCCTGGTTGTTTTTCCTTTCTTAAAGATTTCGAAGAAAACTCCAGAATTAACAGCCTCAGAAATCGGAGAAGCTTTAGTAAAGAACTGTGATGTTGTAGAGAAATTCAATGTCATAAAGGGATTCCTCAACCTTACAATAAACAAGAACACATGGGTGGACACACTCAATGTCATGTTATCCGACCCTCAATTCGGGTTCAAGAAAGCAACTGACGACGCTCCACTATACATGATAGAATATTCTTCACCCAACACCAATAAGCCACTTCACTTAGGACATATCCGTAATAATTTATTAGGATACAGTTTATGTAAGATATTGGAAGCCAACGGGTACAAGGTTGTTAAGACCAATATTGTAAATGACCGTGGAATCCACATCTGTAAATCAATGTTGGCATGGCAAAAATTCGGCAATGGCGAAACACCAGCTTCCACAGGAAAGAAAGGGGATCACTTAGTCGGAGACTATTATGTGAAATTTGACCAAGAATATAAAAAAGAGGTAAAAACTCTGATGGAGAAAGGTCTAACCGAGGAAGAAGCTAAAAAACAAGCTCCTCTGTTACAAGAGGCTCAGTCGATGTTAAAGAAATGGGAAGACGGAGATCCAGAAGTTCGAAAGCTATGGAATGAAATGAATAGCTGGGTATATGCCGGATTTGATGAGACATACAAACGACTAGGTGTAGCTTTTGATAAGATCTATTATGAATCAACCACATACATTGATGGAAAAGCAAAAGTCAATGAAGGATTGGAGAAAGGTCTATTCTATCGTCGTGAGGATGGTTCTGTATGGGCAGATCTATCTTCCAACGGGTTGGATGAGAAACTGTTGCTCCGTGGCGACGGAACGTCTGTCTATATGACCCAAGATATCGGAACTGCCACACAACGTTTCAAAGAGTTCAACATTGACAAAATGATATATGTTGTGGGAAATGAACAGAATTACCACTTCCAAGTCTTGTCTATTCTGCTTGACCGTCTAGGATTCTCATGGGGAAAAGATCTAGTGCATTTCTCTTATGGAATGGTTGAATTACCAGAAGGAAAGATGAAGTCCAGAGAAGGTACCGTAGTTGATGCCGATGATTTGATGGACGAGATGATTCAAACTGCTCGCGACGTCTCTGCCGAACTAGGCAAATTGGATGGCATGACAGAATATGAAATCAATGAGATTGCCCGTATCTGCGGATTAGGTGCTTTGAAATACTTTATCCTGAAAGTGGATCCAAGGAAAAACATGTTGTTCAACCCTAAAGAATCCATCGACTTCAACGGCAACACTGGACCATTTATTCAATATACACATGCAAGAATTTGCTCTGTATTAAGAAAAGCCAACGAACAAGGCATTCAGTTGAATAATACCGTGAAGGGCAACTTAACTCTTTCTGACACAGAAGTTAACCTGATACAGTATCTATCCAACTACCCTAATGTAATCAAACAAGCGGGCGCCGACTACAGTCCAGCATTAATAGCCAACTACATATACGAATTGGTTAAGCAATACAACTCTTTCTATCATGATTTCTCCATTTTGAAGGAAGAAAACTCAGACATGAAAGAGTTCCGTTTGTTATTATCTAAGAAAATTGCTGACGTCATTAAGTCTGGTATGGGCTTATTAGGAATCGAAGTTCCAGAGAGAATGTAATAACGGGGGAACCATAACGGACGCGGCACACCACGTCCGTACAGGTACAGATTCAAAAATTCAACGATATGAATTTAAATTCCGCACAAACAGATTCATATAGAGAAATAGGGATGACTGATTAGGTCATCCCTATTCTTATTATGCAAATTTACATGTTGCTGAAATATTCTGCATCCACTTGCATTAGCGCCTCCGACAGAGGGCAAACCTCCCAATAGAAATCAAGATTCAAAGCCTCGATAGACGTTATCTCTTCAATAGAGACATACCCCAATTCTGAATTATCATAATCTCCGTTCAGAATCACATAACCAAACGCATCGCCACCACTACACTCAGTCACAAAGACATCCGTGGCACCACCGAAATAATGAGCATACACCTTTGCCTTATATCCTTCATTTTCTTGAGCATACAAAGGAGGCATATTTCTCAATGCGTCATTTAACTCCCGAACAATCGGTTCATACTCCTGCCAGGCATTTTTAACAATCGGTTTCTGACATGCACACATAAAAAAATCTGCAGAAACATAGTCGGACAGATTCTTACAAACATTTTCTTTTTTCATATTAAATTAACTCAAACAATAGATTAATAATAGACTTATCATATACACACTAACATTATTCGTCTGTATCTATGCAAAGATATAAATTTATTTCAAAACAATATAATTTTTTTTGCACACATAAGGTGAGGTTTATAAATTCGTTTCGTGAGATTTTTAACATATCGAATTAACCTGTTGGATAGAGACACACGGCCGTGTGTCTCTACGAAGACACCCATAACAATTATCAACCTACTATTTGGCAAAAAACGCAGTTTAATTGGTTCAAAACTATACAGGAAATAAAAATTATATAAAAACTTATTACTAACTTTGCATCCAGCATATTATATATAAAGCAATATAAAGACATAAATATTTATAAAATGGAAATTCGTAGAACTAGAATTGTTGATGCTCTTAAGAAGACATCATTTGGCGAACCCATTAACGTAAAAGGTTGGGTTAGAACAAAAAGAGGAAACAAAAGTGTAAACTTTATTGCGTTGAACGATGGTTCTACCATAAATAATATTCAGATAGTTGCGGACGTTGACAAGTTTGATGACAGCATACTCAAATCCATTACAACAGGAGCATGTATCGGTGTAACCGGTAAGTTAGTTGAATCAATGGGTGGAGGTCAGGCTGTTGAGGTTCAAGCCGAAAAGATAGAAATCTACGGAATTGCGGACGATACATATCCATTGCAAAAGAAAGGACATACGATGGAATATCTTCGTGATATTGCACACCTTCGTCCCCGCACAAATACCTTCAGTGCAGTTTTACGAATCAGACACAACATGGCCATTGCCATCCACAAATATTTCCATGAGAAAGGATTCTTCTATTTCCACTCTCCTATCATCACCGCATCCGACTGTGAAGGTGCCGGACAGATGTTCCAAGTAACCACACAGAACCTATACAATCTGAAAAAAGATGAGAACGGCAACATTCGATACGATGATGACTTCTTCGGCAAGCAAACATCACTTACCGTTTCCGGTCAATTGGAAGGAGAATTAGGTGCAACTGCATTAGGCGCAATTTATACATTTGGACCTACATTCCGTGCAGAAAACTCAAACACACCTCGTCACTTGGCAGAGTTCTGGATGATTGAGCCTGAAGTAGCATTTATCGATCTCCAAGATTTGATGGATTTGGAAGAAGACTTCATCAAATATTGTGTCAATTGGGCTTTAGAAAATTGTATGGATGATCTACAATTCCTAAACAAAATGATTGACAATGGATTGATAGAAAGATTGAAAGCTGTTGTCAATACCGAATTTGTGAGGCTTCCTTACACAGAAGGTGTTAAAATATTGGAGGACGCGATTAAAGCCGGACATAAATTTGAGTTCCCTGTATATTGGGGCTGCGATCTTGCCAGCGAGCACGAACGCTATTTGGTTGAAGAGCATTTCAAGAGACCTGTCATCATGATCAACTATCCTAAGGAGATCAAAGCATTCTATATGAAAGAGAACGAAGATAAGAAAACAGTTCAAGGAACGGATGTTCTCTTTCCTCAAATTGGAGAAATCATTGGTGGTAGTGTCCGCGAAGAGAACTACGACAAACTCTTGAAGAGAATAGAAGAACTCAATATTCCGATGAAAGATATGTGGTGGTATCTAGACACACGTAAATACGGATCATGTCCACACGGAGGATTCGGATTAGGATTCGAAAGATTGATGCTGTTCGTCACAGGAATGCAAAACATTCGTGATGTTATTCCATTCCCAAGAACACCTAAGACAGCTAATTTTTAACATGTCAATAATAAAGAAGAACAGCGGAGCCATTAAAAATGACCCCGCTGTTTTTATAGTATGTTCAGCGTATCTATCCTATAAGTATTTATTCAGTAAAGGTATCCTCTGTTTTATCCAATGCCATACTATCGCAAAACACCATGCACAAAGGAAGACGACAATTGGTTCGAAAAAAGAAGAATACACACTCAACACATTCTCATGATTTTTTAATGCAGAACGAATAATCACCAAGAAGACCACATGAAAAATATAAATATCAAGAGTATATTTCCGTCCCCATTCTGCCACTTTTTCACCAAAACTATTCAATGAATGAGGCTGTATGGACCAGACAAGAATCACGACAGAAAAGAGTATCGAACTAAAATATAAATCTGTTGCAGTGGCCATCTCCACACATCCCCAATGCTTTATATAATAATATTCCATTAAAGAAAATGCGACAATCGTCATCAAGGCAGACGAGAACATTCTCCCTGACATCAGTAGTTTCTCCTTATTAATGGAGATGAGACATCCCAACGAATAACATGGCAATCCTTCCAACAGGAAGTTTCGTAACATATAATTCGGCAACGAATGATCTAGGAACAGGAAGCCCAACTCGCCCAACATTAGGTTGATCAACAACAAAAAAGGAGAATAGCTGATTATCCCTTTCAACAAAGGTGTCCCCACAAAAACTCTGAAAAGCATCAATACATATAAAAAGGCTGTCAAATACCATAAATGAAAGGCGAATGGATTTTCATTAAATACGATGAAATTAACATATGCATTCAACGAAGGGAAGCCATCACGCAGATACAACGGAAGATAAAAGAGGAAGAAGAAGAAAGAAGCAACCAGTGTTATGACAATCATTTTTATAAGTGAACGATTTAACCTCTCCTTAAATCGTTGAGTATCGGATTCATACATAAAGAATCCAGATATCATAAAAAAGACGGGCACAGCATATCGAGGGATAATGTTCACTATATCTCTACAGAAATACTCCGAATGGAAGAGCACTACCATAAAGGCACTTACAAATCTTAGAATATCGACAGTCAAAACACGTTTCATAAAAATAACTTAAACAAACAATTGATGAATACACTGATCGGTCAGTTCTTCGACATACGAAAGAACTTTATTTTTCTGCATAAGCAAAAAAGAATCTCCATATTTCTGAGCCAAGTCCAATTCATGTGTACTAGCAATGATTAAAAGATTTCTTTCTTGTGACAAATCCTTTAAAAGAGACATGATTTTATTCCTTGATGGATAATCCAAATGCGAGGTGGGTTCATCCAGCAACAGCATAGGAGTATGCTGATACAAAGCTCTTGCCAAATCGACTCGCTGAAACTCTCCATCAGAAAGTTCATTTATATTTCGTTTTTGCAAATCAATCAAATCAAGACGATTCAGTATGGGCTCTACATCCTCTTCTTCCTTTTCGGACCAACCCTCCATCCATGAATAGAATCGATATCTTCCCATCAAGACATAATCACGAACAGAGAAACTAGGCGACCCATCTTTCTTGCTGAAGACAACGCTCATATAAGCTGCCCGCTGCTGAGGAGATAGTTTATTCATCAATGTTCCATCATAGACAATAGAGCCCGATATAGGAGCAACAAGTCCTGCCAAAGTTCGTAAGAAGGTGGATTTTCCGACACCATTAGGCCCTAACAGAGGAATCAGAGTTCCCTGCTTCATTTCAGTAGAAATAGGCAATGTCAGAATCCGTTTTTCTCGAATGGACTGATATCCTATCACTAATTCCTTTAAATTCAGCATTTGAGAATCATTATTATTGAACCCCCTTCAACATAGGGACGAATGCGCAATCACCAAAATCTTCCCGTTCATATTCATTTTCAGACGTACGACGTATGCGAATCATTCTCAGTTCATTATCCTTTCCAAAAGGAATCACCATAAGTCCGCCGACACTCAACTGTTTCAACAACGCCACAGGCAATTCATGGCAACCAGCTGTAACAAGAATACGATCATACGGAGCGTACTGAGGCCATCCCTCATATCCATCACCATAAACGCACATCGCATCATATTGTAATTCTCTCAACAGAGAAGATGTTTGCTCATACAGTACTCGCTGTCTCTCAACACTATATACATGACAACCACACGCACACAAGACCGCTGATTGATATCCTGAACCTGTACCGATCTCCAACACTTTCTCTCCCCCATTTAAATCCAGCAATTCAGTTTGACGAGCCACTGTATAGGGTTGAGATATCGTTTGTCCTCCTGCAATCGGATAAGCTTTGTCTTCATAAGCCAATTCAATCAAAGAAGAATTCATAAACAGTTCACGTGGCACACTGCCAATTGCATTTAACACAAGAGGGGTCGTTATTCCCTTTTGTTGCAACAAAGAAACTAGATTCTTCCTTCTTGCGATAAACTTATAGCTAGCAGGCATAAAAGGAGATTTTTTTAGCATACTGGCACATAAACGGCCTTTTTTGTCTGGAAATATTCCTCTTGAAAGAAATCTTTTATATCGAACAAGGAGGCACGATTCTTGTACGGCAGAACCTCATTCTGAAGTTCTCCTCCTTTCAGACAAATCACGCCATTGGGCAATGCATTTTTCTGATTTTTCACCGATATATTCTTTTGGGATAGACGCATCAAGTCAGAAAGCGGCATCACAGCTCGGCTAACGACGAAATCAAACTTCTGCTTTTCATCCTCCACCCGTTCGTGACAAAAAGTAGTATTTGTCAAACCAATAGCAGTAGAGACTTCCGTAGCCACACGGATCTTTTTACCTATAGAATCTACCAGATGAAACGTACATTCAGGGAAATATATTGCTAAAGGAATAGCAGGGAAGCCCCCACCCGTTCCAACATCCATAATAGATGTACCAGGTGTGAAATTTATAATCTTTGCAATAGCAAGAGAATGAAGGACATGATGCTCATACAGATTTTCAATATCCTTACGAGAGATTACATTAATCTTACTATTCCAGTCAAGATATAAATCATATAATGCAGAGAATTGCTCTTTTTGCTTATCCGTGATATTCGGGAAATATTTTAAAATCAAATCCATATTATGAATAGTATTTTTATCAACCCACAATTTATATTAATTTTATTTAAGCCGTGAATATAAAAACTCAGTTTCGCAATGACAATGTAAAATTACATATTTTCTAGAAAATATCTCATATTAGTTCACCAGCGAACTCTATTTTGAAATGAAAAAGTGTCGCAAAAATAATTTTCAAATCGGTAAAAAAAGAGTAATGACGGAAATAATATAAATTCAGACGGACCTTATCGGGGTAGATCACATCATCGTGATATCTTTCAGGATCATCCACCGCAGCCAATAGATCTTCCTCATTTCGATATTTCAAAGAGGCCGGACCAGTGATACCGGGCAACCAGGCAAGGATTTCCCGATCCTCTCCTTGCAAACGATCAGCATAACCAGGGACATCCGGACGAGGTCCAACGAAACTCATATTCCCCACCAACACATCCCATAGTTCAGGCAGTTCATCTAATTTAAACCGACGAAGAAACTTACCGACAGGGGTAATCCTTTTATCCCCAGCGACAGAGACGGTCGATCCACCATGGTTATCCACCATCGAGCGGAATTTATGTATCGTGAAAAGTTGTCCATCTTTTCCCACACGCTGTTGTTTAAACAAGACGCTACCACCATCCGATATTTTTATGACAAGAGCTATCAACAGAAGAAGCCATGAGATCAAGCATAATCCTAAAAAAGAAAACAATCGATCAAAAAGAAATTTCACATACATATCATTCACATTATACCCTATTAAATAATATGCGCAACATCCCCACCATAGATCCGATTCCATAACTGATATGTAGAATCGGGAATGTCACAAGCAAGTAAAAGAAATTTAATTTTTTCTTGTATGACAAAAGAAGTGAGATTATGCCAATTAAACAACTATATACACCAAGAAGAAGAATCAACGGCAACACATGAATAAGCGAGAAGGCAAGGCAAAAGAAAATTGATAGTGCAAACGCAAGAGGAACAAAATGTCTGATTGACAATGAATTAAATTCACGAGTATAATAAACTGTGAGGATATTCCACATGCCATTAGAAAAATTATTATGTATCAAATCTTTATATGTCTCCCTTGCATAGTACGTGCAATAGGTATCTGGCACCAAGAATATCTTCCCTCCTTTCCGTATGATACGCTTATTCATCTCAATATCTTGATTGCGGGACAATCGTTCATCAAACAAACCATACGTATCGAACGTTTTTTTCGGGAAGCAACCAAACGGAACCGTATCAACCTGTTTCACTTCTGAGCAACCCAGACGGAACGTTGAATTACCCACGCCGAATCGATTGCACAACACTTCACGAATAGCCAAGCTTTTAGCATTTTTATGCAACACATCAGTCTTACACACGCATCCCACATTATCAGCCTGTAATGCGGATAATTGCCGACACAACGAAGAAAGATAATTTGACGGATAATCGGCATGTGCATCCATCCGAATGATAACATCACCCATTGCAACCCTTATGCCAATATTCAACGCATAAGGAACCGTTCTCGATGGATTATCAATTAATTTTATTGCAGAATATTTTTCTTGATACCCACGAATAATAAGTCGAGTATCATCCTCACTCATACCATCTATCAATAAGATCTCCATCTCCTGCAATGGATAATCCTGAGACAAAACAGAATCAAGACATCGGGATATATATTTCTCCTCGTTTAGGAGTGGAAGTATTATTGTTATCATTTTACCATGGAAGTTTATTTCTTCGCACCTCCTCTTGAAACAGAAGAGCTTTGATTCTACCAGTAGGAAAGAAGGATCGGAACGGGAAAAGTATTGTGACCAAAAGTTTCAACCACCAAACATAATATATTTGCACATGGCAATAAGCTTTCCGAAAATGAAACTTTTCCATAAGGAACGGCTGTATATTAGAGTGATTGGTAATAGAGCGTGCGCCATCACTCACATATTTCAAACGCAAAGTATCCAAATAATACTTATTCATCTCCATTATTAAAGGATACATACAATATGATTTACGAAATTGTGGTATAGCTTTCGCCGAATCATAACAACAACAAGAATCCTGACAATGAGTAATAGCATAAGCAATCATTTTCCCCGTTACATTTTCAAAAACACCCCAATACTCAAAAGAAGATGGTGCGTTCATAATTGTCTGATCAAAATGTTCTTCCCTAGAAATAGGTAATGGCGGATTATATGAATCTGCAGCTGCTTTTAAGATATGATAACCATTTTTTATCATTTCTTCTTTACTTATTTTCCTTACAGAAAATTGTTTATAAGATTTTCGCAGATGTTCTTTCATTTTCTTAGAGAAAGAATCAAAATCTTCGTAAGAATCCTTTATAACATATCCAAATGACGTTTGTTCATCGCAATCAAAATCATAAACATTTCTAATAAAATATGCAGAGAATTCTTTTAACAAAGAAACACACTGCGTCTTTGTCAACTTGGTCTCTTCGTGCGGTGCCCCATCATATACCAATGCACCTTTATATAATTTATATTTCATAATTTATCAAAATATTATTTTATCAAACAATACCTTCATAGCAGATTCTGGTGTATATTTTCCAAGATATTCCTTTCTGCAATTAGACTTCATAATTCTCCACAATCCAGGAGAGTTGCATAATAAATATATTTTATTATATAAATCATCAAGGCAATGAGGTTTAAACAAGAAACCTGTTTCTCCATTTTTTACGACCTCTGCATTATACTTCCAGTCACTAGCCACAACAGGCAATCCGGCAGCATATGCCTCTATGATACTTCCTGCCATACCTTCTCCTTCATAATATGTTGGGAACAACATAATATGATAAGATGATAAAACCTCCGTACTCCTTCGATATGGAATCGCTCCCCCATACGTTATATAGTATGGGACCGAACTCATTAAATCATCAAACCATTCTTTCTGTTTCGGATTTACCTCTCCATAAATATCCAATGTATAATAGTTCTCTCCTTTATCAGCATTTAACTTTTTGACAACCTCAACTGCATCTTCGATTCCCTTTTCTCTCGCCACACGAGAAAACACGACAAAACGACATGGTACTTCATTACTTTCTTTTTCTTCATTTCTCAACAAAGAATTTAAAGTCCGTCTGAAATTCGGCAAAACATAGACACTCTTATAGCTCATCTCCATTAATTTATGTCTCATAGAATCTAACTCAACATATATTCCATCAAATAAATACAAAGCATGTTTCACACATCGATGTTGAGACAAATAATCAGGAAGCCAACCTCCAATTACAACATAATGAATTTTGCAACGGAAGAAACGTATTAATAAAGCCAATAATGGAGCCTCTACTTTAAGTGCATTTTGTGCAGGAAAGATAATCACGCAAGAAGAAATCAAAACCGCATACACCAAACGGAAAAGGAATAGCAACTGATTTATTCTTCCGCATGTATCAATCCTATAAATAGATTTCTCCCCATATGATTTGATTAAT
Source organism: uncultured Bacteroidales bacterium (assembly GCA_902766045.1). Classification (GTDB taxonomy): domain Bacteria; phylum Bacteroidota; class Bacteroidia; order Bacteroidales; family Paludibacteraceae; genus UBA1181. The sequence continues at coordinate 46,406 of CACXCA010000005.1, read as the reverse complement.
TCACTAACAATGATTTTGGTTTTGATTGTTTGTCCATCAAGCTTCAGAGAATCCCCCCCGAAATGTCCACATACAGTTATTTTCTGCATATTAAATTTTTATTCTATCAATGCAATATACTTAGAGACAAATTGTTCAGGAGCAAAGACGTCTTCTGAAAATGCGATATTCCTTTCCGAGATCTCCTGTTTCCTTTCTGGAGGTAAGTCCATAAAGTTCATCATCGCTTGAGCAATAGACTGCACATCATAGGGGTTAAACAAAAACCCATTGACTTGATCCTCCACCCAACGTGAATTATCACAAATATTTCCGCACAAAACTGGCAATCCATTACACATAGCTTCACAAATCGCATTGGATGTGCCTTCATAAATAGACGGAAGGCAAAACACATCAGCCGATGAATATACGGAGACAATATCAACCATCGGATCTTCAAACTGAACGATATTGTTTAATTCTAATTTTTCCATTGTCTCACGAATCTGCTCATAATAGAGAGCATCGACAATAGGACCTACCCATTTCACTACAAAATTGTATCCTCTTTGACGAACGTGTGCGACCGCCTCTAGAAAACGAATGACATTTTTCTGTTCCACTCTTCTTCCCACAACTAGGAAACGAGTCATTCCAAGTTTTTCATTCTCCCAATACGTCCTAACCGTTTCTCTTTTAAATCGTTTGACATCCACCCAATTGGTTATAACGCACAACTTGTCCGACAAATTCTTATACCGATCCTTTATATTCATTGCCTGAGTATATGAATTAGAGACAATATGATCCGCAAATCTGTACATGAAAAATTTCAATCGTTGTCGAACATCATTTTGCACAGAGTAGTTTCGTTCCGATACAATAACATTGATTTGAGGATGAATCCATTTCAATAAGCATGCAAGAGTAGAAGGTGTATTCATAAAAGCAATCAGAACATCAGGTTTCTCTCTATATAGAACACGATTCAAGTCAAACAATCTCCGAATAATAGGTTTTGCATGAGAAACACATTCATATCTAACTCCTTTTTGTTGAATAATTGGAAGGAAGAATTCATTTTGATAATAACACAAAATGGATACCTCAAAACCATTGTTTTGAAGTAAACAAGCCAAATTCACCATCTGACGTTCTGCCCCGCCAGAAGCGAGGCTTTCAATAAGACAGAGAATTTTGGTCATTTGTTATACAATTCACATGCTTCTTGGCAGAAGAAGTCAGTAACATAAACACATATAATGGTATAATAATTGTAAAACCTGTATGAAATCCAGATGAGTGGGTCATACTCACCATAATAAAGGAAATAACAGATACAGCATATATAACAAAAGCATTTGTACAGGATCTCCCTTTAACAAAAACTAGACAAACAATATATACAAAAAAGGCAATCATCATCAACATACCAAAAATTCCACCCAACAAGAAACTTTCAAGGAAAAAAGAATGTGGAGTTATGCCATACGTAGCAACGTATATAGTTCTATCTCCTAAAAAGAGATGTTCGGGAAAGAAAGAAAAAAAATTACCCAACATCATAACTCTGTTATTATCATAATAATTCTCCAGACGTCCCACATCAAAAGCAATATCATTACCAACAAAATTAATGACAAAATAAAAAGTAAAAAACAATATGGATAATTTCCTATCCAAATAAAACGACAAAATAACACAAGAGGCAATATATACATACATAGCCATTCTCTGCTGCGTAAAAAAAAGAGCCATGAATGTCAACAGAGCTCCGAGAATGAAAAGTATATATGATTTCCTTTGTTTGTGTAAAAAAAGGAACACTATACATCCGTAACTAGCTAAAAAATACCCATTCTCCACACTATACACGAATAAGCCTGACACTATTGAGCATCCAACAGAATCGTCTCTATTTTCCATTAATTCCCATGCTGTATTATCTGACGAAAGCAACGCTCTGATTTGCCATCCTATATCTATATTTAAGCCTTGCATTATCGTTATTATGGAATCTACTATCAAAACCAAATAAAGTATATTTGTACACATATCTATAGAATCTCTCCTATGAGCATACACAATAGTCATAAACAAAAAACAAATAGTAAAAGGAAGGAATCTCGCCAAAATTAACGTAACGCCAAAATTGTCGTAGTAAAGTCCATTAAAAACACCTAGTAGTGACACATATAAGTAGTACGAAAAGAGAATATAAAAGGAGAAAAGAGATTCTCTTTTCATTACAACAATCAAAGATTTAAAATGTCGTATTACATATAAAAACATACAAACAACAGCAACATGACGAAAACTCAAAAAAGACACATAGAGTCCGCCCAAGAATTCCATTGATATAAATATCAACAAAAAAATAAAAGGTATGGTCGCCGAGTTATTTAATATTTTCTTCATCTTTCTAAGTTTAGTATTAACCAATACTATAAAAATCATCTATTGCTGAAAATATTTTCTTTACCTGAGAACTCGTATTTTCCAACAATCGCATAAACGTCATATCTTTTTTGTATTTTTGATATTCAGTGACATAGTATGCATAAGTTTTAGACAACAAGATCTTTTTAAATGATGACAAATCAGCACATCTAAAAATGCCTAAATGCAAACCATGATGGGGACGGAATTCAAGTCGATCAACATGTTCAAAATCCAGCATAGTAACAGAATCCGTTTGCATTGGCAACCGTTCAGGGGTCAGCCCTTCTTTTTCCAATATATGATATAAAAAAATTTCATCACTCGAATGCATTACGTATTTTAAATACTTTCCTGATACAATTTCGTTTTCATATTTTTTCAATACTTGGGGAGTTAAAACTGAAAAATATTGCTTGACATTTACAAAATGCAAACCAGTAACCCTTCTTTCCAATTTGTTCCCCATGATAAACTTTCCTAGAGATGTAAAACCCGCTCTCTTAATTCGTGAGAAAAACTGCACCCAATGGAACGGAGTTCTTTTAATCGAACGTTGGATATTATCATAACACATATTTGTGATCTTCATGTGTTGAATATGCTGTTCACATAATGGAATAGGTTCTCTACAATACAAAATATCCACATCCACAACATATAAATAATCATAATTTCTAAACCGTTCATCCCATAACACCCACCGCAAACATTTATAATCCAACTTGCGATTTGATTGAATATTTTTGAAACAGTTTTCGAACACATGTGCATTAGGCACACATAGATCTGCTATCATATTTTTTATACGTTCAGGAAGTTTTCCACAAACATAGATCAGAATATCATACTCTGGATAAGCCTGATGACACGAATAGATTAAGAAAGGAATAAAATCACAATATAAATCCCCATAAACGACAGTTGTAAGACATATCTTATTCATTTTTTCTTCCTGCATAAAAATACACCAGCACTGCCATTAAAAACCTTGTTCCCAATAGTAAAATAGCCATCCCCCATTCATGAAAATAGGCAATCAGCGGAAACGAAAGAGCAAAACCAATCAGTGATATCAGACTGACAATCCAAGAATATTGTTTCTCCATGCCATTCAATACCATATAATTAGTTCCATACACAGAAGTAATCGCCATAAAGGGAAGCGATAAAGATAAAATCTTCATAATCACAACAGAGGAAGCAAACTCACCTGAAAAAAAATAAGGAAAGATGATAGGACCTAGGAAAAACAAAAACGACGAGAAGATAACTGATAAAGAAATCGAAATTAACGCATACAATCTATGCGCAGAAATCTTCTGCGACAGAAAGGGGAAAAAGACGACCGACACAACAGACAGTAGCTGATTGGCAAAAGTGAAAAACTTATTGCCCACATCATAGCGTCCCGATGCTGAACTACCTCCCTCATAAAACAATAAACATTGGGAAAAACTATTGTATAAATTGGGCATAAAGCCAGACAAAAAAACAGGGAACCCAGACCTTAATAATTGTTTAATCGAAAAAAAAGATGATTTTTGAAATGTTATGTTCCATTTCTTATACATCAATAAAAATGAGAAAATCCCAGAAATCAAAAAACCGGACGAGAGGAGTAATGGTTGAATATAGTAATCTTCCTTTTTCGTAATAAAAAGAAAGACAAGGAGAGAAAACAGAATTCTAACAAAAATATTGAAGATTGTTATATATTTCATCTTCCCCATCGACTGATAAAACCATTCTGCCAATAGTATTCTACCCAAGACAACCAAAAGAGAGAAGACAAGAAGCATAGCCTCATTTCTAAGAAAAGGGACAAAAAAGGCAGCTAATCCAATGACTATCAAACACATCAAGAACAAAAACATCTTTGCATATATAACAGAAGAATACAAAGATGCCATAGCTAGTTTGTCCGATGTAATTCGAGCCATATCTCTTGTAGCCGTATATTTAAACCCCCAATCCGAGATAGTATAAACCCAAGTGGCTACAACAGAAGCTACCGCAATCTTTCCTAATCCATCTGCTCCAATCACCTTCGCCAAATAAGGTATCGTCATCAACGGAAACAGATAACTCGCAACCTGAAGAAGGAAAAGCCATGAGAAATTAGAAAACAGATGTTTCCTTTCCTCCCTATTTATAATTCCATCGGTCTCTCCCATTCAACCCACGCAGAATAAATATATCACTCCCCTCTTACAAAACTGAGCACTACCTCACCGACCATCTGCAACGTCTCCTTATGAATATTCTCCGGAGTATCATTGACGGTATGCCACGTCATAGGGAAGCCCCTATCATGATTGAAATCAATGATATCTACCGTAGGTATCTGTGCAACAGTATTAATATAATAATGATCATCCATAATTGTGCCTGACTCTTTTGGAACAAAAGCAGAAGCATATCCTAATGACTTAGCAATACTCCAGATTTTTTGGAGATAACTTTCCGCAAAATATAGAGAAACTTGATCAAAACCAAAAAATGGATTTTTGGCGCCAACCATATCCAATAGAATTCCCATTCGAGGACGACACTTGTAATACGGGTGCGAAGCCAAATACTGAGAGCCTAAACACCAAGTATCCTTTTTCTCCTGTTGATCAAATGAGGGTTTACCATAGTCTTCTAAGTCGAGGAACACAATATCAACCCCTATCGAATCACCTCCCATCTGTAATTGTCTAACAACCTCCAACAAAACTCCGACACCACTTGCACCATCATTAGCACCCATCACGGGTTTATGCCAGTTGGACTCAACATCGTTGTCACAAACCGGACGAGTATCCCAGTGAGCGAATAGCACCACCCGTTTTTCAATTTCAGGACAAAACTGTCCTATAATATTCATGCCTTTTAATTTCGTCCCATCAAAAGCCTCTGCAGTAAAAGATTGAACAGTTGTCGAGCAACCATACGAGTTTAGCTTTTGCACTAAATAATTTCCACATGCATCATGTTCAGCCGTATTAGGCAAACGGAATCCAAAATCACACTGTTTTTGGATGAAAGCCAAAGCAGAATCCGAAGAAAACGAAGGATGAATACGACCTTTTCTTAACGCAAAATCTTTAGTATTAGTCTCAGACGACACATGTTCTGCTGGATTTGTCGTACATGAACATAACAATAAAAAAATAGGGAATAATACCCATGTAATTTGTTTCATATAATTTAGAAATATAAGATTATCAAAATATAAAAGCTTCGCTTTTCTTAGTAACAACAAGTACTAAGAAACACCTTGAAATTGTATAGTTACTATCATTAAATTAATGAGTCGTTCGAATATATGCAAAGATAAAACAAAAAAAAGACTTCTAAAAATTAGAAGTCTTTCTTCGTAGCGGATCCGGGAATCGAACCCGGGTCTAAGCCGTGAGAGAGCTACGTGCTAGGCCACTACACTAATCCGCCATACTTTGTCTATTTGACGATGCAAAATTATAACTATTTTTTTGAAATCGCAAATATAAAGTTCTATTTTTTTTGATTAAGAATAAAGATCTTTTTACGTAGAAAATATAAAATACTATCTTTCAATATTTTAGCATATCATTAAAAAACACGAGCCATCATTGTACAATTTTCACAAACCGACATTTAATAAAAAAAAACTAAGAAAACCCTTTTTAACAAGATTTAAATTTGGTAAAGAAAAAACTTAATGATAAATTTACAGATTGAACCTTAGTAGGTAACGAAACAAAGTAAAGAACTAAAAGACAGTTAAATATGAATATAAGTATACTCACAAACATGAAATATAAGTGGATAATATTGGTCGGTTTGATGTTTTTAGGGTATCCCAACACATTTGGACAATCGAGCGATGTGAACTCCAGCACTCCGAACTTAGGCTTTGAAAAAGGAACCTATGAAGGATGGACACGATATTATGGATATTATGGACCATCTTGCTTTATGGATAATTTTCAGCCATTAGTCATATCAGACATTTTCGAAGCCACCACAAAAACTGAGGCTCAATCTGTTGTGCCAGGAACAGACGTGTGGACTGTTCGTGATGCTCAAATCACAGGTACAATATATGGAGGCTTCCAAATTATGAGTTCAGCAAGTATCGATAAAAATATTGCCTGCGACAATTTGAAACAAGTACCAGATGGAAGCACATATGCAGTTCGTATCGGTTCAAGCGAAGATGCCGAAAACAGAGCATTAGACACGCCTCTTAATCCGACTACAGAAGACGCTCCATATCAATGGTGCAAACGTGCTATGGCAGAGAGAATGACATATACTTTTACCGTAGATAATAAATCCACGTTACTCACTTACAAATATGCTGTATTATCACACGACCCCGACTTCAACAATAATCATAAAAACGAGAAGCCTCCTTTTGCTATATATATTCATCACAAAAAACAGAATGGAGATACTGAGACTCTATGCAACTCAAGTGTAATAAACAGTTCCAATGGACTTACAAAAGCCAACTCACACACCATCTCCGGCTATTCCACATATTGTAAAGTCTGCGAAGAAACGCTTCCTGAAAGTGCTGGTTTCGACACTCACACTGCTGGTTGTGCAGAGACAGACGACTTAACGGAATGTCCAGAGTGTAAAGCTTCTGCAAATAAGCACGACTTCCAATGTATCAGAAGCATCAACAAGGATGTAGAAATAACTTATTATGTGACCATCATAGATGAAACCAAAGAAAAATGGTCCACATACGAAACATACACATCGAATGGAAGAACAAACTATAGGCAATACTATTACAGTACTTCTCAAAGAAAATATTACTACAACAATGGGAATACTCGAGTGTATTATAACCAACCATTGCGAACAGACGACTTCGGAAACAGTGAATTTGAAAAACAGCCAAATCAAAGCTATTATTACCACTATATAGGAACAGAGACCGTCACAACCAAATCACATGAAGAGCCTCGGACACGTATCGAAAACAGAGATATTTGCGTGGAATGTACATATGGTACAAACAAGAAAAATACATTAATTTATGAGGATTTAGAAAACACCAATCCTTCTCTAGCTCACACATGCTATGTATGTAATTCATCAGGAGATATCATTAGAACATGCTTGGATGAAGGAACAATCGCAGTGCAAAGTAACTCATATTGTCAGCAAGCATACTTGCCAGCAGAATATTTGGAAAAAACATATTTCAAAGACTGGACTACTATATCATACGATTTAAGAGATTTCATAGGTGATGAAATTACAATTGAAATAGTTAATCACGATTGTATAGAGAAACTTTGGGTATGTGACAACTGCCAGCACTATTTTGCGGATATCACTCCAACAAATATAACATCAGATCAATATGGAGTAAAAGGAACCTACACATGTCCATATTGTAGAAACATAAAACATGAAGACAAAAAAGTATTCCATCAGCGATATGGAGCTGGTTATCACCGCACATACGGTTATTTCACTGCCGAAACAAAACCTTTTGAAGTTATCATCAAAAACTGTGATAACGGAGCACCGATTGAATTAACTGCGCCTGAAGGATTCTCTTATTATCAATGGACTCCTCAAATTTCTGGCACTGCCACATCGAACGAAGCAACAATTTTTAAAACAGAAATCGAGGCAAACAAGGAATACACCGTTACCATGCATAATAACGATAACGATCCAAACTTAATCAATAGTGGCTCAACTTGTACACAAACTGAAGACAAATTCACCTTAACAAAAGATCCATTTACGCTTGATTTTGATGCAGAGGTGGCGTGTTACAACGAAGTATTACTTACCAATAAATCCACTATCACACCTATCATGCACAATGGGGAGCTCGAAGAACCAGATTCTATCATAAATGTCATCTGGACCTACTGGAAAAACAATGTGCAAAATGAAGCTAACAAGGTGCAGATACAAGGTGATAGCACTTCCATCATTTTACCATGTCAAATTGGGGTGACATGCACCTACGACATCGTTATGACTTTAATCACCAAAAATGATTGCCGAAAGGAAGTCCGTAAAACTATCCATGTCACAGGTCGTCCTAATGTTGAGATACAAGGTGATAACACTGTCTGCTTTGGCAGTTCTAAGGAATTAAGACTTGTCACACCAGCCTATCTTGGTTCAACCAATGGTGGTGCATATACCAACAACTATGGCAACGCCTTTGAATACTATTGGAAAGATGAGAAAGGAAATACCTTAAATAATATATTCACAGGTGAAAATGCGGTTTCTTATATGGCTAGTCCAACGAACGGAACTGCAACATATACACTACAAATTAAGAGTATTGAAAACAAAGACTTAGACGGTCACACAATAACCGACCGTACTTGTATCTATGAGGGTGACCACAACATCACCGTCAAAGAACGTCCTACCATCACTTTGGCAGCTGAGGGTATGAAGTTTACTACAGACAGCCACGGCAACACAATTCGCTACGTTGAAGTCTGTGAAGGTGACAGCATCAAGCTAAGTGCCACTAGCAACATGGATTGCGACTTTAAATGGCACAACGAAAACAAGGAACTTTTAAGAGAGACCAACTCAAATTATCATTTACCTTCCGACAATTACACAACACCTGAGATTACAGACTCCACTCTATTCTATTCAACTTGTACAACTGTTGATGAGTGTTTTGACATGGACTCTGTATATATATACAAAAAGGAAAGCCCAGACCTAACCATCAACGGTCCTCATGACGTATGTGCGGGTAGCGACTACACCTTCACAGCCGGAGGCGCAGAAGATGAAACAAGTTACGTATGGACACTCGACAATAACACAAACTTCCAAAACAAGAATCTAACTCTTCTATTTACTGAAAATCAATCAGAATACCACCTTGAATTATTGGGTACTAACAACAACGGTTGTAGCAGTAAAAAGAAAGATACTATTCAGGTACATAATGTACCTAACATCCAGTTAGACAATTCATCCAGCACAACTGTATGTGAAGGTGAACCTATCACCTTAACAATCTCCGCCAATGGAGAAGTTGATTCATGTTCTGTATGGACAGGTGGTGTAAACCCTCACTATCTAAATGAATTAAAACTGACGATGGTAGATACACCTAATGTCACTACCAAGGCATACTATGTGGAGGGATTCAAAAAACATGGTGACGTGCTCTGTTCTTCTCAAAAAGAATTCAATATAACTGTACAAAATGCACCTAAGATCACCATCATGGATCATGGATACCGTGCAGGCCATATTTGTAAAAACAGCGAAGTTCACCTCTCCGTTTCCGGTGCTAATAGTTATAAATGGAGTACATCAAGAGACTTCTCCACTACAATTAGCCAAACTGGAGATATGCGACACACTCCTGCTTCTAATTTAAGTTCCATCACATACTACGTACGTGGATATGCAGAGGACAACTTTACCGGTTGTTCTAAACTTGACAGCATGACTATCACCATCCACGAAGCTCCATCATTTAAGGCATACGCAAAACAAGGATTAGTCTGTGTAAACGAAAGAGACACTCTCTATACAATAGATGACAATGCCAATGATAACGAACGAAAGATTGTTGAATATGTATGGGACGACGGAACCAAAAACAGCACCTACGAAGTGACTGTAGGAAGTGACAAGACATACTTGGTAAAAGGTACCGATGCATACAATTGTTCCTCTGAAGAATCTGTATCCGTCAAGACAAAACCTTATCCTGAAATTGGCATTACCCTAGATGATGAAATGTGTGAGAATACCGCCACAACATTAACGGGTACAAATGCAGATTCATATATATGGATTTTCGACAACGACACTGTTGGACGAGAACAATCACTGACGCACAAGCCTTCGGGTACTGGTATTGTATATTACACATTATTGGGAACGAAAAACTATACAGAAGATGGAAAAACCATCAGCTGTACAAGTTCACTAAGGAAAAGTATCGTGGTAAGACCTGCTCCAGGTTTGGCTATTACAGGTCATGAAGCTGGTCTTTGTATAGGTTTTGACACAATACTTGTTGCCAACGGAGCTGGAACAGGAAAAGACTACTCATGGTTTGAAATCGTAGAAAGAACGGGAAGTACCACAATTGACACAATACCAATGAGTGGCACAGGAGATCACAACAGTGAAATCCAAATACACTCTACTCAATCAGGCACCTACACATATCTTGTAAAAGCCAAGGATGATCATAATTGTGAAGGTCATACAACTGCAAAAATGCCTGTATATGACAATCCTGTTGTACATGCTACACCAGCAAAAGACGCATATTGTGTCAACTCAATTGCTGAACTGTCTGCAGAAGTTGACGGACAAACTTATGCCACATACAACTGGACATTATATAAAGAGGATCTTACTAGCCATATCGGAGATGCGACAGGCGATCACATCTCACTTCCTCTATCGCAAACAACCTATTTCGTAGTCATTGCACAAGATGTCCATGGTTGCAAGAGTGAACCTGACACCACAAGTATCAGAGCAAAAGAATATCCTATAATCAAAAATCTTGATACGAACAAGGACTATGTATGTAATGGACTAGACGTTGAATTAGGAGTGGAAAACTTCGAAGGCTACACCTATTTATGGACGCCATCTTACAATAATCATCAGACAAGCGGACTTAACACCAACACATTCTATGATCGAAACGTTGATTTCAACGGAGAAAACATTTTCAACTACATTGTTACATTGTCCATCGAGAAAGAAGGATGTAAGGTAGATACCACTTACTCGTTAAGTGTACTAACGCCGCCAAACATCTATATCGTAGGTTCCACTACCTATTGTGAAGGTTCACCTGTCTCTCTGACAGCAAAAGGAGGAACCGCTGGCAACTACAAATGGAGCACGACAAACAATTTTGCAAATCCATTATATACAACAGATGTTGTCACTTTCGATGCAGATCCAAATTCAACAACATTCTATGTGAAAGGACAAAATGACAAAGGTTGTGTAGGCATAAGTGACCCATATTCAATCACTGTCAACCATCACCCTAATGTCAAAATCAAGATTCCTACAAAAGACACCTCTATATGTAAAGGAAGCACTCTGTCTATTGAAGTTGAAGGAGCCACATCATACACATGGACTTATACAACAGAAAACAATGTGACAAAAGATTATGCATGTACTGCATGCAACGCTATCAATCCACAAATCAACGAAACTGCCACATACACAGTAAAGGGGTATGACAACATAGGTTGTACCAACACTGCCAAGGTGAAAGTAACAGCTAAGGAGACCCCTGTACTCTCTTTGGCTGCCACAAAAACTGTCGTATGTAAAGACAGCAGTACTGTCATCGAAGCCACAAATACAAATTCACAAGCTGCTGTAAGCAGATGGAATTGGACCGATGGTGAGACAACAAATAGAATCACCACAGCACCAATTGCAAACAAACGGACATTTGTTGTGACTGCAAGCACAGAACAAAATTGTACGGCACAGAAAGATATAACCATTGACGTTTTCTCCCCAGAAGCCATCGGTATCGACAATGGCAAGGGTGAGATATGTGAAGATGGCACATTGGAAGTGAAAGCTATCGGAGGCATTAGTGACTATAAATGGACTCGTGACGACAACGCAACATGGCAAGGTGAAGGATCCACCATAACAATCGACAATGTCACGCATAACATTCAACTCACATTGAATGCAAAAGGTGAAAATGGTTGTCCTGCAACACCAGACACGAAACTCATACAATACGTTGCCAAGCCGACAATCAAAATCGAGCCTGATGACACAAAAGAATATTGTATAGGTGACAATGAAAAATTAATTGCGAGCGGAACAGGCAATGCCAACATGAGCAGCAACGGTTGGACATGGTATATTGATAATGTTGAGCAAGATAACAAAACAGACAACTTCCAAATCACAGGAATCTCTGCGCCTCACATATACACAGTAAAAGGTAAAAACACTAACGGTTGTGAATCAGCACCTGTCGATTTCAATTTAAAAGTCGCACAGGAACCTAACTTGACACTTTCGGCTAGCAAGAACCCAATCTGTCGTGGCGAAAAAGTTACCATTACAGCATCCACAACAGAGACAAATGCCAGCATTGTATGGATTGGCAGAAGCGACCTCCATACTTTCTCTTTTGACACCACATTGAATGTTGCAAAAACATACCACATCACAGCCACATTAACCAATGCGACAACAGGCTGTACAAAACATGACACAATCGATATAGAAGTAAAAGACATACCTTCTGTAACTATTACAAATGAAGATGGAAGAAGCAGCATCTGTGAGGGCGATTCAATCGAACTAAAAGCTGTATCTCCTAATACAGTATCATACAAGTGGAATGGATCCGCTACTGATGTTACCAATTCATACTTCTTAAAGCCAGAAACAAATGCATCAGAAGCCACTGCTACAGTAACCGTAACAGACGCAACTACAGCATGTACTGCATCTGCATCATACAAGGTCAACGTCAACAAGAAACCTACTCTTTATATCAATGGTCTTGTCAATGGAGAAGGAGAAGTATGTAAAGGTGACAGTTATCAAATGACTGCGACAGGTGCAGATAACAACGACTACCAATGGACCAGAGGTGGAGAAATCATTGGAGGTGGTGCAATATATCGTCCTACTGTAGAAGACACAACTTCATATACCGTAAAAGGAAGTAATGTCAACGGCTGCTATGGTGAGACAAACTTCACTGTAAACACAAAACCAATTCCTTCATTCACAGCCACCAATGCAAACATCTGTAGCGAGCAAACCGCAACTATCAAATTGACGGGTGATGCAACTTCATATACCCTCACATGGGCAGGGAATGGACATGCAGAAATAGCCGCAAATCAGAGCAATACCGAAACCAATTATCAAACTGAGACGTTAAACGAGAGTCGCACCTACTCTATCACAGGTACCCTCAACGGCTGTACAAGCGAGGCTAAATCAGCAACTGTAACAGTCAATGCACGTCCCGACATAAAGATATCATCAGACCCAATTTCTAGAGCTATCTGTTTAGGAGATTATGCAACGTTGACTGCTTCTGGAGCAGGTATCAATGGAAGCTACACATGGGAAGTAAATAATGGATTAACCCAAGATCTTAATGATCCATCCAAAGCACGTGTAGCACCAACAACTACAGGCGAAATCAAATACAAAGTTACTGGTTTAGATGGTTCCTGTGAAGGAGAAGATAGTATCATGATAACAGTCGATACTCTGCCAGTCATCCATATAAATGCAAATAACACAAATATATGTGTGAACGACCCAGTTACATTAACTGCATCAGGTGCTAGAACATATATCTGGAAAGATGGAACATCAGAAAGAACAGGAACATCTATCACACCAACTATTGAAGGTCCAATTTCGTTCACCGTTGATGGAACGGATGACAATGGCTGTAAAGGAACTTCTACTCCATACTCGATTACGCCTAATAGCAAACCACGTCCACAATGGGATGAGATTTCAATATGTAAGGGAGATAATGCAACCATTAAAATTAATAATGTAACAAAGATCATCTGGGCTATAGATGGTGTTACAACAGAGAGTATAGGAGGTGCTAGTCCGTCCCGAACATTTAACAATATTACGGATGAAACCACATATAGAATCACTGTAGAAAATAGTACAGGCTGTACGATGGATACATTTGTTACTGTTCACGTAACAGACAAACCTGTTATATCCTTCACTGGAGCTTCAAAGATATGTTCTGGAGAACCTTTCCAATTAACTGCCGCAGCTGCCAACTGTGATTTCGTATGGAGCAGTAGCAGTTCCTCTACATATACAGCAGAAGGAGCCGTGTTAACAGAAGGAGAAAACAAGTTGACCTACACAGGCTCTAATGCTTACAAAACAGTGACCTATCATGTTGTTGCAACCACAAAAGGCACTCTTCAATGTAAAAGTGAAAATGATTACAATCTAAGTGTATACAAAAATCCAACAGTCACCATTAACAAACCTAATGGCTCGCTAGTTTGTGAGGGCTCAAGCATTTCACTTGAAGCCAACAAAGACTTTACTACTTACGCTTGGAGTGTTCGCGAAAATGAAGATTTCGTGTTAGGTTCTAATAAAACTATTGATCTAACACCTACCCAAGAACGCACAGCGTATGTTCTAAAAGTCATTGACGAGAACGGCTGTATTGGACATGACACAACAGAAGTAGAGAGAAAGAGCAAACCGACGATTCAATTTAACTATACAGAAGTTTGTGAAAAAGACAAAGGCACAATCTCCATTAGTAACCTTTCGAATGATGTAAATTACTATTGGACATACAACGGAGCCAATGCGACACTTAATAATAGTGGCTCAATAGAGATGACACTTAACCATGCAGAAATGGTGACAGTAACAGCAAGGCTCAAAGCTCTATCAACATGTGAAACGACAGAATCATATAATGCAACAGTGAAGCTAAAACCAGTATTTTCTGTAACAACCGACAAACCAGATAATACTGTATGTTCTGATGAGCCAATTCGCATATATGGTTCAAATGATGCATATACCTATTCTTGGGTATATGGTAACAATCAAACATCAACGGACAAAGAATTGACGCATACCATTTCAACCACAGAAGAGGCTTCTCGCGAATATACAGCAACAGCAACAGATGGAGGTTGTTCATCTACTGAAAGCGTCACTGTTTACATTCATCCGAAAGCAACATTTGATGTAAGACAAGTCAATGCCGCATGTACTGACAAACCTGTCACACTAGTATGTGAGAACGGTACGGCTACTAACTTCTTATGGTTGGACGCAGACTCTACAAGTACAGGTATTCAAGGTTCTTCAAATCAGTTCACATTGGCTGAAAATGTCAATACAGTAACTGGATATGTGAGAGGTTGGAATGCAAATAACTGTCCAACAACAAAAAAATTCACCATTACAAAAGGTACCGCTCCAACTATAACAGTAAATGGTAACGACCCAATTTGTAGTGGAACCAAACCAACAGATATCACTTTGAGTGGAGCTGAATCATACATTTGGAAGGATGGTGACAAACAAATAGGAACAGGATCATCAATTCCTGACATCGAAGCTCTAACCAGTGACAAAACATTAACTGTCATAGCTGGTGACAATACAGCGAACGACAAATGTACTATTGAAATTCCAATTGTAATTAGTGTTAAGCCAACACCAAGTATCTCATTGGACGTTGAGAAGAAAAACGTATGCCCTAACACGGACAACAAAATCACGGCTTATGTCACTGCGGGTTCTTCCATAACATGGGAAAAGAAAAACGGAGAAAATTGGGGAAGTATAAGCAACAGTACAAATCCAATCACCGTCAACAGCTCCGCAACAGGATATGTAACCTATAGAGGTACTGCATCACTCACCACAGATAACAAAACTTGTACGAACAATGCAGAAATATCGTATGAAGTACAAGCTGAACCAACAGTTACAATACTTGACAATACGCCAAATAATAGTGGTAATATATGTAAGGGCGACCCTGTACAAGTCTATACTGAAGGAGCCTATAACAGTTATCAATGGTATAGTGTAGCCAGTACGGGAGAGACAACTCAGTTATCATCCACGATCAACTCATGGACAGAGACACCAGAAGAAACCACCACATATAAATTGGTGGTAACCAACGACTATAATTGTACTGGTGAAGCGACCAAAAAGATTACAGTCAACAGCAAGCCAATTGTAGGTGTAACAGCAGAACAGATTTGTCCTGCCACAAAAGCAATATTGCATGTAGGGGCTAACAGTACAGCCGACAGCTTTGACTGGCCTACTAATGGCAGTTACAATGGATCAACAAAGACATGGACATCCAACGACAACTTAAACGGAAGAAGAGGATATAGCATCACAGCCAAACTAGGAAGTTGTACGAAAGACTCAACCGTTTATGTCGAGTTGAAAAACGCACCTACTGCCAATATTTTAGTCAACGGACAAGAAACAAACGGTGCCGCTGTAGATCTATGTAGCAATACACAATTTACACTAAAAGTAACACCAGGTTCAGCTAGCACACAATTCAACGATGCCACTTGGACATGGGGCGAAACTGGAGTCTCAAAAACAGGGGTTGAAATCACAGAACAGAACGGTCTTGATCAATCTCGTAACTACTCTGTTAATATAACAGATGAGACAACAAACTGTTCGACCACCCTCACTCAACAAGTCAACATCATTCGTCCTAAGACAATTGAGATTTTCGGAAATGAGGAAGTATGTTATGGTAAGGATGCCACTTACACTGCTGAGGGAGCTGAAAGTTACACCTGGACAATCAAAAACAAAGTCACAGGAGACATCTATAACAATGTTGTTTATAACAACGTAGCACAAACAAGTATTACGATTAAAAACATCACTTCTGATTTAACAATCGTTGCAACAGGAACAGACGAGTACCATTGTAACAGCAAATCAGAGCCTAAGGATATCTCAGTCATTGCAGAGCCAAACATCACAATCACACCTGCAGAAAATGATCGTCATGTATGTAGCGGATTATCTATTCCACTTACGGCTACTCCGACATCAAACACTGCATCTGTACAATGGCAAAATGCACCAGCAGGAGCAACCTATAACACACCTGCAACCGTGACTAACAACACAAAGGTTGTCACATATACAGTAACCGTAACGGATCAAGGATGTATCACAGAGGTCCCTGTAGATGTAACCATCCACGCACTTCCTGTCATCAGCATAACAGGTGACAAAGCATTCTGTGAAGGAGGTTCTTCAACATTAACTGCCACAGAGAATTTTGGCACAGCGCTCAACTATCAATGGGTAGGCCACACAGCAGGTGAGAACCCTATTACAGTAAGTGAAGCAGGAACCTACGAAGTAACTGGTACGGACCCTACCACAAACTGTGTATCCGAGACAAAAAGCATTACAATCGAAGAATACGATAAGCCAAGTGGCATATCAATTACTACGAACGATGCGCCATGTAAAGATTCTATCATCACACTTACCATCACTGGTGATAACGCATCTTTGTATAGCTATGAATGGTATAGGAAAGACAATGGATCTAACATAACATTAGGAAACGCAAAAGATTTGAGCGTCACCGTTTCTAGTTCCAGCGCAAGCGAGACATATTATGTGACAGCTAAACAATCATACGGATTATCGGATGGTTCAACCCTCGTATGTCAGGCTGATGAGATACAATATGAAGTCATCGGAAGAGATGTTCCTACATGGAATTTCAGCGATATTACTGCCTGCGAAGGGGAAAGCAAGCCATTGTCTGTCATAAATTATGCTAACGGAACAGACTTTGATTGGTTTAAAGAAGGCTGGACATCTCACAAAACAGGCACATTCATCACGGAGAAAATCGAAGGAACTGTCACCTTCACAGTGACAGGAACATTAAACGGATGTAGTGCGACAAAGCCACTCACAGTTAACAGTACCCCATTGCCAGTCATCAATAGCATAGATGTACCAAGCTTTATCTGTCAAGACGATAAAATCACAATTAACGCAGATATTGCAGACGAAACAGGTGTGGAATACGCATGGAAAATTGGTCGAAAAGATTACACACAAACGGAATACACGACCAAAACTATTACAGATTACGAACCTACCAACACTGGTGATTACTCTTATTCGTTAATCATCACACAAAACGGTTGTAGTTCAAAAGAGAAAACCGGTTCATTCACTGTCAATCCGAAACCGACCATTACATTCAATGGAGAGCTTCAGTATTGTCCTGGTGCGACTTCAAGCATTGGCATCAATGGTAACATGACAAGCATTGTTTGGTATAGTTATGACAAAGGAACTGAATCCAAAGGCTCTATCGTCATGTCTGGTAGCGGAGAAGACAAATTAGCCGAAGTCATCAACGAACCAACATGGTACTACGTAGAAGTTAACGACGGTAACTGTAGCAATCATGATACCATTGAACTCACCAACTACCCTACTCCTCATTTTGATATATCTGGAACTGAGACCATCTGTGCAGGCGGTGAAACAACTCTTCAAATTTCAGGAACAAATGCAGGAGATAAGGTATATATAAAAGAAGAAAATGGAGAAAAAGAGATCAAAGGCTCTTACACATTCAAACCTATAACAACCACCGAATATTCATTGAGAGTGGTATCTGACAACGGTTGTGAAAATGATACAACAGTCACAATCCAAGTAATAGAAAAACCAGATATCACAATTAACAACCAAATAGATGGTTCTGCTAATATATGTGATGGCGATAAGATTGACTTAACCGCAGCCAGCACAGCCGCAGATAATATTACATGGAGCAACGATCTTGGAAATGAAAGTACCATCACCGTTAATCCTGAAGCACAAACCACCTACACTGCAACTGCTTCTATTCAATTGGCTGCCGACCAAGAATGTAGCAACCAAACTACATTCACAGTGAATGTGAACAAATTACCTTCTGCTGAAATAGAAGGAGACAAACATGTATGTGATGGAGAAGAAGCAATATTCAGTGTAAAAGATGCTAACACATCAGCCTATAGCTATGTATGGCTTGACAATGGTAGTACAGCAACATCTAGGACTGAAACAATTAGCAAAGACACTACATACAAGCTAGTGGTTACTAATATTGAGACACAATGTTCAGATACGGTCGAACACGCAATAACAAAAGAGAACATTCCAACCATAACATTATCCGAAAACAACATATCAGTATGTAAAGGGGATGTCATGAAGGACGTAACAGCTAGCAGTGCAGAAGGTGAAAGATTCGAATGGCATGACGAGAACGATATGTCAATCGCTGATGACGCAATTTTAGGCGGCATCACAATCAACGATGCCCGTACATTCACCGCATATACCTACACTCATTATAATTGTAAGGCATCGGCTGAATTGTCTGTCAACTACTGGAACAATCCAGTTGTCAACATTGAAGGTGATAAACTGACATGTGATAAAGGAACTGCAAGATTGAAAGCTGTAGCATCAGAAGGAAAAAGTCCTTATAAGTACACATGGATAGGAGAAAATTATTCCACAAACACGAATGAAGAAACTGTTACAACGAGTGCATTAAGCGAAACAACTGGCACTTATACCTTCCAAGTAAAGGTAGAAGACGATCACGGATGCCAAAGCAAGTTGTCAGACCCTTTCACTGTTTCTGTATCTAAGACACCAGAAATTACAATTGAAGGAGTCTCTCCTGTCTGTGTTGGTTCAGCTGCAAATCTCACTGCGAAAGGAGCTGGCGAACTAGGCACCTATGAATGGAGCACAGGTGAGATTGGAGACAACATACAACCAATCATCAATGGCGAAACTGAATTCACTGTAAAAGGTACCACGAAAGACGGATGTTCTGCAACATCCGCACCATTCACTGTTAACAAGAAAGACAAACCAGTCATCGTAGTATCTGATGCGACCATCTGTCTTAATGGTTCAAAACAGGTAACATTAGCCACTGAGGCCAACAACTCACCAACCTTCAGATGGTTGTCAGACACGGAAGAGGGTGAATACACATCACAAAACACAGGAGCGACACGTACACTCTCACCTAAGACAACTACAAGATACACCGTAGAGGCAACAGAAAACGGATGTAAAAACGAAGCTACGTTTACTATAACAGTTAATCCATTACCTGAGGTAACTATCAACGGTTACGCAGCAAATGGAGAATCTTCTCTATGTATTGATGACGACATAACTCTTAACGCAAATGAGGGATTTGAATCATACGAATGGTGGAAAGGACAAACGACAGACGGCACCTCCACTTCCGTTACAACAAGTCAATATTCAATAAATAAAGCTAAGAGCACAGACGATGGCTACTATACCGTTAAAGTAACCGACAACAATAATTGTTCGAACAATGCTTCTTATTACGTCAATGTGAATCCATTACCAAAGATTCAACTGAATGGTGATGCTGCAGCCTGCGAAGGAAATAATATTACATTGACAACGAAAAAAGTGAGTGGTAGTTCTACACCTACATCCTATAATTGGGGTGATGTGAATCCTGACAGAACAGCAACCTCTTCTGTTGTTCAGATAACAAAAGACACCACATTTAGAGTCACTGTATCAGACCAAAACGGATGTACATACACCGCTGAAAAGAGTGTACAAGTTATTACAAATCCAGAATTCGAATTAGATTACAGCGCAGACATTTGCTATAAAGATACGGCTGAAATTGAAATTAAGAATGCTGCAGGCACTTATACCTATACATGGCCTGACAAAACATCATCCACTTCAACAAGATGGAAAGAATCATCAGTGAAAGCAGCAAATGTAGTACCATACGAGTATGAAGTGTCAGCTAAAAAGAAGGTGACAATCAATAACAAATCGTTCACTTGTTCACATTCTGAAACAGCTCGGATATCTGTCCATGAGCTACCAGTCTTTACATTATCTGGTCCAGCCTTCATCTGCGTAGGTGAAAACACTGCAGAGATCTCTATAGAAGGTCCAAGCAATAGTACGTATGAATGGCAGTCAGGTTCTAAATGGAAAACCGATTCGACTCATACTGTTGTTCAAGACAATTCCTTTGAGGTGACACCAAACAGTGGAAATGTAACATCGTACTATATCGTGAAAGGAACAACCACATACACAAATCCAAATTATACTTGTTCCAACGTTTCACAACCAATCGGTATATATCGTGCAACAACACCTACGTTTGAGTTGGACAACGAGAACGTTGGCGTATGTTATGGTGAGAATGTCACACTTCAGATGAATGCTGGCGATTTAAATGCCTCATCTCTTTCATGGTCGAATGGACAAAGCAATACTAAATCCATTCTTGTAGAAAATGTAACGGAAGATGCCACATATAATGTTGTAGCTACCGCTTCATCTTCATGCGAAGCTACTAAGCATTTCTACATAATGGTTAAAGACAAACCTGTCATATCAATCACTGAGGCTCCAGAATACGTATGTATGAACAATGAGGCAAAGATACGTCTCTCTATAAACGGTTCAACTATATCAAACACAGACTCAATTGAGTATAACCGTGAATTGTTAGACTTAACTCAAGAATGGCCTATCAGTAAGAAACTGACCGATGATGAGACATTCTCATTTGCCGGATATAGTTCTTATCTAATTAGTAATACAAAAGGAACTGAGACATTCACCAGCACATTGGTTTGTCGCTCTGACGCAGAAGTAACAATTCCTGTGAAACCGATTCCAACAGTAACTATCTCTGGCGCAAGCTCTTTGTGTTCAGGAGAAAGCATAACACTGACAGCTGCAGCAACCGGTACTACAGGACCTTACAACTATGTATGGACTGACACAACGTCAGGCAACCAATCATCACAGAATGATGAACTATTCACAGTTACACCGCTTACATACACCACCTACAAGGTTATCGCAAAAGATCACTTCGGATGTTCTGATTCAGCATTCCATGATGTCAATGTGGATACAATACCTACATTCACAGTAACAGACAATATGGGTGGTGCCGTCTGTGATGGTGGAACAGCCATTTTGACAGCAAGCAATAAACAATTGCAATACAACTGGGGATCAGGAGACTTCTCAAACAAGAACACATACGAAACTCCTGAAATCACCCAAACAGGACAGAAATCATTTGAGATTAAAGCAAAAGATGGTAACGGATGTGAGTCAGAACCAGTTCTTCATAATCTAGTATGGAAGCCAAATCCAGATCTATCCATCCAAAGCAACAGCCCTGTATGTTATAACACACCGGCCACCCTTGTTGTATCAGATGCAATCACTTCTGGAACAACGACATATATATGGAATGGCGATGAAACTCTGAAAGAAAATACGTATGTCACAGATAACATTACCGACGTAAAGACTTTCTCAGTCAAAGGAACGAACAATGGATGTACTCAAACCAAAGAAGTTACAGTTAGCTTCAATCCATTGCCAACCATCAAGATTGAAGAAGGCAATACAGCCGTATGTCGTACAAGTACCCTCATACTGACAGCCTCTGGTGGTGAATCATATCGATGGAATAAGAATGACGGAGATTACGAAGATGATAATAGTTATTCATCAGAAAACATGAACCAAGAAACTAAAGTGTTTGTTTGGGGTAAGGATGCTAACGGATGTGAAAACAAGGATGAAGTTAACGTCTATATCCACGAAAAACCTAAGTTCAGCATTTCTGGAGACACAGTGGTATGTCATGGCGGAAGTACAGCCCTATATGCTAACGTCAATAACAATGACAATGTATCATATAAGTGGTTTATCAATGGTGTAGAGAGACATGGTGATTATGTTGAAATCAACGATATCGACAATGACGTTGAAGTTTCCGTCACAGCTATCAACCAACACTCTTGCGACTCCACATATACATTCTATGTACGTGCAAAAGAGTATCCTACCATCGTAGTTGACAAAAACAATGTGGAAGTCTGCAAAGGCGACAATGCTACCCTATCCATCCAACCGATTGCCAACGCTATAATTGAATGGAGAAATGCTGCAGGCAGAAATATAACGGAAGCACTTCACCCAGAGCAAATCACACAAAAGATTGCAACTACATTTGAAAACTTCACTGCCAATGCAACATACGTATATAAGCAATATGGCAGCGATGAGGTAAGATGTACGACAAGCCAGACATTATCTGCCACCACCCGTGATTTGCCATTTGTATCCATCGCAGGCGATGCAGCTATCTGTTTTGGCTCTCCATTCACATTGGAGGCGACCCAAGGATTAGCAAACTATCAATGGATTAACAACAAGACTAAAAACACAATTGGCAACGAACGATCCATCTCTCAATCACCAACAGAAACAACAGAATACAAAGTGGTTGTAACAGATGAATATGGATGTAAGAATGCTGACAGTACAACAGTCGTTGTCAACTCTCTTCCTGAATTCACACTAACATCAAGTTCAAAAGTGTGTGAAGGAAAAGAAGCAACTGTGAAGACTAATAACAAGAAGTTGACATACAACTGGGAAGACAAGGGTTATCAATCCTTATTCAGTTATAACTATCAAATAGATGAGCCAACAAATATCACAGTATATGCGATGGATCCTACCACTACTTGTGTAGATAAAAGAACCATAAATATAGGCACCAAACCATATCCTAACATGATGCTTGAAATTCCTCCATACGTATGTGAAGGATTGAGCGGAACAATGAAAGGAAAGAATGAGTCTGCCAGCTATAAATGGTACGTGGGCAATTCAGCTGGCACAGTACTCTCATCCAAACGTGAAGTATCTACTGGAAATCTTTACAAAGACCAGACATACTATGTAACTGCAACCATGAACGGATGTAAGTCCGAAGAAACGGTTACCGTAAAAGTATCTGCATCTCCAAACATCAAGATTCAAGATTCTCCTAGCAAGTCTATATGTAAAGGTTCTAGTGTAAGAATCATTGCTGAGGGTGGTGTATCATACAGTTGGGACAGTGAAGATAATTACGAGGAGACCGACTGGATTGAGTTGATAAATTTACGTACGCAAAAAGAGGTTCAAGTATGGGGTAAGGATATCAACGGCTGTATAAACAAAGACAAGATCACTGTTAACATCAATGAACTTCCTAAATTCACTGTTAGTCATAAAGAAGGTTACTGTGAAGGTACAATTGCCACACTGGAAGCTTCAAATGATGCATTGTCATACGAATGGAAAGACAAGTATGGTAATATCGTGTCTCGTTCACAAATCTACATGCCAAAGATTACAAGCGATACATCCTTCACTGTTAGAGCATGGAACAGCTTTGGTTGCGACTCTACATCTAAAGAGATTTTCATTAAGAAGTATGATTACCCTGTCGTAACCATCGATAATCCAATGGCAGTTTGTAAGAACTCCGACATCACTATCACGGCAAGCGCCACCTATCCAGATGGTTCTGCTATGACATGTGATTATCTATGGAATCATGATGTTAACGAGACAAACGCATCCATCTCACGTACTATCAAGCAAAGTACCAACTTTACAGTTGACGTTACTGATAAGGTATCACAATGTACTACTACACAAGATTTCAACGTGGGTGTATGGACATTGCCAACTATCTTAGCAAAAGACACAACCGTTTGTAAAAAGGACAAAGCTATTCTTAGTGCTTCAAGTGCATCAACTATTACGAAATATAGATGGCACAAGAACAATAGCACGACGACTCTTTCATCAAAAGCCACTTACACAACAGGAGCTATTTCAACTCCTACGAAATATATAATAGAAGGGACTGATGAGAAGGGTTGCGTAGGCAGCAAAGAGGTTACCGTATCTGTATATGCTGATCCTGCATTCAATCTTGTCACCAACAGCCCAATATGTGCCGGCGATGAAGCACAAATCACGGCAAGCAACAATGGACTATCATATGATTGGGGTGAAGGATTCAAGAGCGACGTTCGTTTGACAGAAGTAATCGACGATACAAAACAATATATAGTAATCGGTATGTCAACAGAAGGTTGTAAGACAACCAAGAAGGCTACTGTAAAAGTTAATCCTCTTCCTAATGTAGCATTAGATATCGACGGAGGTGATTATGTATGCTTCGGTGAAGACAAAACATTAACTGTCAGCGGCACCAACTACTACAAATGGTTCAACAATAGTTCTTCTTCTCAAATCACATTAAACGACTTGGAGGAAACAACTAACATTTGGGTTGAAGGTACTGACACAAAAGGTTGTACAAGAAGAATTGATACAACCATCAACATCTGGTCATTGCCTGATATTCAGATTGAAGCTAGCAAACCTGATATTTGTTTAGGCAAATCAGTCAAGCTGACAGCTATCAATGGAGTAAGTGGAAAATATGAATGGATCATCCCTTCTGGAAAAACCACGGACAAAGTAACCGTGAAACCAACCACCAGCGGCACTAAAACCTACTCAGTTAGAGGAGAAGACGTCAATGGATGTAAAAACACTGCCACTCAAAGCATCATTGTTTATGATCATCCTACTTTAACCATTCCTCCTGTTGCAGATGTGTGTCGTGGAACAGAAGCTACTCTCGTAGCCAATGGTTCAGCAAGTTATTATGAGTGGACTATAAAAGGCAATTCCACCGTCATCGGTTCTTCCTCAACCATCACGACGAAAGTTACGCCAAATAGCATGGATGAGAAATCTGTCACCTTCCACGTTGTTGCCACCGACATGAATACTTGTGTAAGCGAAGGTGACATCACTGTAGGAGTAAAGGAATACCCTACTCCAACCTACGAGACGAATACGAAATACGACTTCGTATGTAAAGGACAGAATATCACTATCAATCTGAGCGGAGCTGATGAATGGGAATGGACTGATAATCAATCAACCGATGCCACAAGAACAGAAAAATTGAACTCTCAGAAAACATTTACTGTCATCGGTACAACAGACGGATGTTCGACATCACTTCCTATCAACATTGGTATATGGCCATTACCTGACTTCTCATTAGACGGAACAAGTTCTATCTGTCTCAACAAAGAGTTGTCCATAAAAGCCACAGCCAATGGAACAGATAAATATACATACGAATGGATTGGTAAGAACTACACTGGCGATGTTTACCAAGAGATACCTTCTGCCGTAACAACATACACCTTCACTGCAAGAGCGAAGGACGAACATGATTGTATGTCTGACAGATCATTCAAAGTTAAAGTGAACCCTCTACCAAATGTGACAATAAAGGGTGATCGTACATCTATCATCTGCAACGGCACAGAGATCTCTAAATCAGTAACAGGTAGTGCACTCGATTATACATGGTACACTGCAAAAGAAAAAACTGACACTTGGAAAACAGAAGCAACAGGTGAAGATTTAACAACGATTGTAGAAGGTCAGAAATACATTGTTGCAAAAGGTGTTGACATCAATCAGTGTGAGAACACGGATACTGTTCTAGTTACGACTAAGCCATTCCCTGTACTGGATATCAAAGCACCTGAACATGTATGTCAAAACGACACAGCTGTAGTATCTGTTGTTGGTGCAAGTAGCTTCGTCTGGGAGAATGTGGACATAAAGAACATATTCGATATCTATTCAACGAATAATACTGTTATTGGTTCAACAATAAGAGAAAAAATGACTGACGACAGAAGTTTCGTTGTGACAGGTACAACAAACGGATGTTCCACTACAGAAGTAATAAATGTTGGCGTATGGACTCTTCCTTCTATACTAATCAGCACAAATGATCCAGACAATGAAATTTGTATGAACGACAGCATTATCTTAAACGCCACTGAAGGTGTTGCTGGCAAATACAAATGGGCATTAACTGATGATAAAAATGCTGAGGTATTCGCCACTACAGACGACATCACTGCAAAACCTACTGAGACCACAACATATTATGTTACTGGTCAAGATGAAAACGGATGTAAGAACACAGCTGAATTTGAAGTAGTTGTCAACCCATTGCCTGATGTAAAAATCTTAAGTGTAGATGCTGTCTGCGAAAACAGTGAGGTTACCCTTACTGCAGTAAGCAACTCAAAGATTATTAAGTCATACTCATGGAATAGTGGTGAATCCGTACCACAGATTACTTCAATCATTCGTGAAAAGAGCACATTCACTGTTGAGGTAGAAGATCTCAATGGTTGTGAAAACAAAGCAGACTTTACCATTACAACAAAAGAGGTTCCGAACTTGAAGATTACAGCTCCGAACTATGTGTGTGATGGAGACGAAGCTACTATTAGTATTACAGGTGCTAATTCATATACAGATGAATACGGAGCAGTAATTCCTAATGGTAAATTTGTTGACAAACCAGTTAAAGATACCACATACGTAATTATTGGTAAGATTGGAACATGTACAAGTCAGGAAGAAGTAGCTGTCCAAGTAATGCCATTGCCTAATATTTGGATCTCAACAAACAAAGAAGAAATTTGTAAAGGCGTTGAACAATCCGTCCTAACTGCAAATGGTGGTGTAAGTTACGTATGGAGCGATGGTGTAACAACAACAGATCGTACGGAGAAGCCATCTGAAAGTACTACTTATAAGGTATATGGTACAGATGCTAACAAATGTTCTAACTGGAGTAATGAATTTACTCTGAAAGTTAATAATCTTCCAGAATTTGAGATCTACGGAGATAACGATGTCTGTGTAGGTAACGCTGCCACATTGTATGTCAAAGGAGATGCGACAACATACACATGGACCAATACAGGTGAGTTGAAGGATACAATCAATCCTATCATCAACCAAACAACCACCTATACTGTAATTGGTGAAAACTTAAGTGGATGTAAAACAACGAAGACAAAGACGGTGTATAAGAAAGATTATCCTGTAGTCACAACCAATGCTCCAGAAAGCATTTGCGAAGGCGACAATCTCACTGTCACCGCAAGTGGAGCTTCAACATATACATGGCAGGATGGTTCAACTGGCGAAACCTATTCTGAAGAAAACATGTTGAACAGCAAGACATTCTACGTCATCGGATCAAAGAATGGTTGTGAGACAAAAGAACAATTCACTGTTTCAATCCTTCCTAAGCCATATGTTTGGATTACCGGTGATCGTGATATTTGTCTTGGAAAGAACATCAATCTATCCGCTAGTGGTGCAAAATCTTATGAATGGAGCAATGGTGCAACAGGAAGTACCCTTTCTGAAGCCACCACTACCGCACAAAAGGTATATTATAGAGTAACCGGTACAGATGAACATAAATGTCATTTCACGACAGAACCATTCGAAGTCATTGTACATGCATTACCAACTATCACCATCACGGGTGATGATAGTATCTGTAATGGTAGCGTAGCTCACCTAAAAGCAGACGGAGCTTCAGAATATGCATGGAGTACAGGAGAAAGAGATGCCAACGTCTATCCAGTTATCACGAAGGATCAAAACTTTACCGTAACTGGTACAGATGCATACGGATGTGTAAATACCAAAACTCACACTATCCGCAATATAGATTATCCTGAACTAGTTTATAATGCACCAAAACAAGTCTGTGCTGGCGATTCCATCAATATTGCCATCCAAGGTGCTGATAGATATACTTGGAAAGATAAGACTTACGAAGGAAGCACATTCACATTGAAGGATAAACCAACGAATTTAACTACATATAACGTAGTAGGTAATCATTCTGGATGCGAAAGCTCTATTTCATTCCAAGTTGATGTCGTTCAATTGCCAAATATTTGGATTTCTGGTCCGTCGTCAGTTTGTCTCAATTCAGCCATTCAGTTAACAGCGTCCGGTGCAATGAACTACGAATGGAGTACTGGTTCTAAAGCAAGTATCATTACTGACAGACCGACAGAGACCAAAACATATACCGTCACTGGTAAGGATATAAACGGATGTAAGAACACCCAATCTTACACTATCCACATAGATTCTTTGCCATCCTTTAAGATTCAAGGACCAACCTACGCATGTCAAGGTGATGCAGTAAATCTGTACATTGAAGATGGTGATGCAGTTCGATACACATGGAGTAACGGAGCTATTTCAGACGCTATCACTCCTATCATCAACAATGCGACATCATTCACTGTAGAAGCAATCAGTGCGAAAGGATGTGTATCAACAAAGATACATAACATCAAGTGCTATCCATACCCTATCCTAACCTATACAGGTCCAAGCGAAGTATGTGCAGGCGATTTGGCTAAGTTTAATGTGGTGGGTGCTGCAACCTACAAATGGTCTCATGACAATGAGAACACAACAGGTACCATGACAGATAATCCAACAAACAATAAAACATATATTGTTGAAGGTACTGCCAACCACTGTTCAACCAAGTTAAGCATTCCTATTAGCGTTCTTCCAAAACCGAATGTTACCTTCCAAGGTGTTACAAACATCTGCGAAGGTCACAAGTTGGATCTGACAGCTTACGGAGCTGCCTCATACAAGTGGAGTACAGGAAACAACACCGATCATTTGGAAGTTTATCCTAAAGCAAATAGTAAATTCACATTGACGGGTACAGACTTGAATGGATGTCAAACCACTATCAATGTTCCTGTTACCATCAATCCTTCTCCAAACTTTGAAATCCTAGGTGAAGATAGTGTCTGCCGTGGATTCTATGTCCAACTTACAGCTAAAGGTGATGGAGAAAATTACTACTGGGGATTCGGTACTAACACAATGGATGATGCGATCAGTAGAGACGGTGAAACCATTGCAACTGAAGTAAACACTTCCACCTATATCTTTACAAAAGCTATAGACAAAAATGGTTGTGAAAGTACTAAGTATAAACTGCTTACATTGAAAGAGAGTCCAAGTATCAATTATACTGGTATCGATGTTGTATGTGTTGGAAATCCTGCAAAACTATATGCTCATGGCGCAGAGCATTATACATGGAACTTCAACAACAAGAATGTCACAGGCGACTCACTTATCTTTATGCCTGAAGGCAACACTCGTATCACACTTTCAGGAACAAAAGGTGCATGTACGACCGAGATGGAGATTCACGTAACAGCTCACGTAAAACCAAACATTCGTGTAACCGGAGACTCTATAGTATGTCAAGGTGATGCCGCCGTATTGCTCGCTGAAGGTGCAGCAACATACAAATGGAACAACGAGAAAGAAGGTAGAATTTTGATACAAAACATAGAAGAAGATAATGTCTTTACCGTCATAGGTACATCAGAAAGCGGATGTGAAAGCAGAAAAGATGTAAAGGTAAGAGTTAACAAACGTCCTCATGTATGGATGAAACAAAATGCTATCGAAGGCTGTCCTGGCACCGACACCCGTGTGGATATCTCCGCTCATGGTGACGCTATCTCTTATGAATGGAGCAGTGTTCCTAAGAATGGAGAAATCTCAGGTAACATGTCCGACCATATATATGCAGTGATTGACCAAGAAACAGCGGTCACCGTGGTTGGTACTGATGCTAACGGATGTACAAGTTCAGATACAATGACAGTAGATACGCTGACATTCTTACCTATCGAGTTCTCTGTCACTCCAAGCATCATCGTAGAAGAGAATCCTGTCATCACAATGAAAGGTATATATCCTCGTCACGCTAAGTGGTATTGGAATACGGGAGACGATTATAATACTGAAGTACAAGGTGTAGAAGCAACGTATCGATACCCTAATCCATCTGTACGCGACTCATTTGTAGTAACTGCATTGGCTATTGATGAAAAAGGTTGTGAATACGTTGGAGACTCAACAATCTGGGTATGGAAGAACTTCTGGGCACCAAATGCCTTCTCTCCTAATGACGATGGTTTGAACGATGTATTCCGATTCTTAGGAACTGAATTTATGACTAGCTTCCACTTCATCATATACAACCGTGAAGGAACCATCATGTTTGAAGGATTCACTAAAGAGGATGAATGGGACGGTACCTACAACGGAGAACCTGCACCATTCGGAGTATATGGTTATGTAGTCACATGGGAAAGTGATTTCAAAGAAGTACACAAGAATGGAGAACGGAAGGGTTCTGTCACACTGATTAGATAAAACTAACCCTGCATAAAAGGAAAGAGGGTGTATCAAAACAATTTGATACACCCTCAAATTTTCTTTCATAAGACGTAAAGGGTTTGACAATATAGGGATAGAGACGCACGGCCGTGCGTCTCTACCATTACGAAGAGAACCCCGAATGTTAAAAACATTCGGGGTTCTCTTTATTCCTATAAATAATCTCTATTCTACTTCTTTTCTCTCATTTCCATTGGCTGTCCAGTTGCCTCAACAACACTCCACCAAAATTCACTCTCCAAATTTACTTTCTTACGTTGCGATGTAGCTGCTGTAATTGGCAATAATGTGAATGAGTTATTCCAGTTTCCTACTACGAAATCTGTACGTCCTGCCATAGCAGCATGGACAGCATTCTGTGTCAACTGTTCACAGAACTTACTATCATTCGCATTCGCCGGAATACTACGGATAATATAACTAGGATCGAAATATTTAACGCTAATCGGAACTTTTTTCTTGTTAAAGAAGTCAATAATCTGATTCTTCATAAAGATACCGATATCCTCATGTAAAACATTACCTGAAGCATCCACTTTACGTTCTCCTGTCATAAACTGTTGTCCAGCACCTTCAGCGACCACAACAACAGCATGTTTCTTGCTCATCAAACGTCTCTCCAAGCAGTTCAAGAAACCAGTCTGACTCTCATTCTCCAAGTCGAAATTCATCTCTGGAATCAAACAGAAATTCACATCAGGAACAGCCAATGCCACATTAGCTGCAATAAATCCTGAATCACGTCCCATTAGTTTTATCAATGCCACACCGTTCTGAGCACCCTTTGCTTCATAATGAGCATTCAAGATAATATTTTGTGCTGATGTAAATGCTGACTCAAATCCGAACGACTTATCAATATAACTAATATCATTATCAATCGTCTTGGGAACACCCGCAACACTGATTTTCAACCCTCTCCGTTCTATCTCCTGACAAATATCATGAGCGCCTCTCAAGGTCCCATCACCACCTACACAGAAGAGAATATTAATATTATTTTTTTCTAATGTATCTACGATAACATCACTTGGCTGATTACCTCTAGACGAAGCCAACATAGACCCTCCATCCTTATGAATATCATCCACCAAGTCTGGATCTAGACTAATGAAAGGCAACTGATTAGCAGGGTTCAATCCCGCATATCCATATTGTACACCTACGATATTTCTCACGCCATATCGGTTCCATAGGTGACACACCAAGCCTCGGATCACATTATTTAACCCAGGACATAACCCTCCACAGGTAACAATAGCAACCTTTGTTTTAGCCGGTTCAAAATAAATATATTCTTTGGGTCCTGGTTTTTCAAATGATCTTAATTCAACACCATTCTTAATGGCTGTCATCACCTCTTGTAATGAGGAAGAGTATAGAACACGTTCCCCATCTTCCACGAAATCATAAATTCCGTCTCCTTTTACTTTTGATAATTTTAATGGAGATTTAATCTTACATTCTCCTAAATTTTTAACAGCAAAATCCATATCAATTCATTCATAAATATAATCAATGCAAATTTAGTTTTTTCTAATTGATATGACAAAGTTATTTACGAAAACTAAAAATCCTTCAATGAATCATTCGATTCTTCATGTACTCGTCCATAAATACACAACAAAACTATTTGACACTCTTAGGCAGATAATTATCTTGTACATTCATCATCGACCTCAACAAAGAACTCTTTGCATGAGGATTTAGTTGAATCATCTTATCTAATACTTCTCGTATGGATGTTCTATTTGAATCTGTCTCATACAGACAATTGTGTGGTTGTTTCTTATAGCCTTTATGCAAGGCATATTGTATCAGGTCCTTTTCCTCTACTAAAGATAACGGGCGGATAATACACATGTCAAATTTATCCATCTTCAACAATGGTGGCATTGTGCTATATGACCCTTGAAAAGTCATATTCATCAATAACGTCTGAATCATATCATCCAAATGATGTCCCAAAGCCATCTTGTTACAGCCCAACTCTTTTGCCAAAGCAAACATTCGTTTTCGTCTTGTCCATGAACATAAAAAACAGGGCGTATTTCTAGTATCCGTAGTAGGATCAAAACTGGTTATATCATGAACGAACTCCACCTGCAAAGCATTTGCATACGCACGAAGATATTCAATATCTGATTGATACGGAATATTACTCATCGAGACATGAACAGCCACCATATCAAACTTTGGATAGGGCGCTTGTCTTTTTCTACTTAAAAAATCGAGCATCGCCAGAGAATCCTTCCCTCCCGAAAGTCCCACAAGTATCTTATCGCCCTCTTCAATAAGGCCGAATTGGTCTATTGCATCTCGAACTTTTTTATATATCCTATCAATCTCCTTTTGCTCCATCTCATTTGCCTTCGTCTCCCATTATCACCTGATTCTCTTTTACACCATATTGAATCAACTGTTTCTTTATCTTCTCAAAATAAGATTGATTCTTCTGTTGAACGAAGCGACTGACAGATTCTTCACCTTCAACACTGAAGGTAACTGTTTCTTGTGGATGTGATTTCAAATAAGCCGCCAATTGTTTAAGTGCTCTCAACTTGCTTTCTGTCAACTCCTCATCTCCTGGTTCAGTAAACGACAAGGCGGCTTTAGGTCCTTTTCCACAATTCATGTATATCTTTTTCTTATGAACTGTCGTCTGACCTATCTTATTAACTGGACGAACCTCTTTTTCTTCTGCGAGGAGAACCTGTTCTGCCTTCTGTAATTTCACTGGATCAACCTTCGTTTCTTCCCACTTTTCTGTTACCTCCAAAGCAGGAGTTGTCTGATTCGTATTTTGTGTATTCGGCTTAGTAACTGTCGAATTCGTGTTCTTAGGTTTCTCAGAACGTTTAGGAGTTGTATTTCTATACGAAGACGGCGTTTGAGAGTGACGAACAGTCGATGAACTTGGTTTTGTGCTCGGAACTGTACTTGGCTTAGTTGTTGGTTTCGTGCTCGGTTTCGTATATCCATTTATGGCAATATCCAAACCATCAGCCTTTGCAGTTGAATCAGCCAACCACTTATAATTAATTGCCACCACATCCTCACATGTAGTATCAACCTTTACAGCCACAACCTCTTCTTCAGCCTTTTCCAATTCCTCTTCTTCCACCTTATATTCGTATGGTATGATAGGTTCCATAAACTGAGCAGTCATCACAAGATCTCCCCTATCATCCTTTTGGAAGAGATGAATAAAACCAATACTTAATCCTGCACAAAATGGATGCATTTCCTCCGTCACATCAGAAGCGAACACATTCTGAGGTCTGGAATTAACATCATCTCCATCATAGAATACAGGATTTGGATTATTTCTCAGATAATTCATTACTCCATACGAAGCATATAAGCCCAAATAAAAACGCACCTGTTCTGTTACGCGATGAGAGAAGCCTATCTCAACAAATGGAGACACTCCTATATTGGCTGATTTAAATGCGCCATCTTCACGGTATGAATCTGTAAACAAGCCATGATTAGGCATATCATGGAAACGAATATTTAACTCTTTATAATACGCACTAAGCGATAAATCTCCATCCGAATAATAGCGTCTAGCCACAGGAATTTCCACTGCAACTCCTGCATTTAAGCGCATATCCCACTTCCATCCAATTTCAAAACGATACTTCAACGATACCGGAATAGAAACAGATATCATACGTTGTTGTTCAGATAGTCTCAAATAGGAAGACTTACTATATTGATAACCATAATTCGCTTCATCGGTCGTATAACTACCATCATAAAAATCATGTCCTGTCAATGAATACTTTGAATTAAACAAATTACCGTATGCTCCTATACCAATACCTAGACGTTCTTTAAAATAGTAAGAATAGGTAAGCCCTAATCTTCCGCCTAATCCATTGGTACGTTCACCTATGGAAGGTTCATAAAACAGTGTATTCATGCCAACACCTGCATCAACTCGTAACTGAGATCCTCTCACCTGAGCTTGCAATGCTGCTACATTCAAGATGAAGAGAGCAGCAAAACTAATTACATATACTATCTTCTTCATCTTTTTATAGAAAATTTAGAGGTAAATATAGTATCATCACACATCCTTATACAAATTATATACAATCCATCTTGTAAGCCAGAGAAATCAATAGACTCCATGTCTCTACCCTGACATACCGTGTTACCTTTACTGTCAACAACTGAGATCATTTGTATAGATTCAACATCATAATCACCAATCAAAGATGGTGCATCAAACGTTTTAATAAGTGTCGGCTGCAACTGCATGCTTCTCTCCTTTCCATTACTACCTGCAATCACAATTGAACAAAGATTCTCTTCTGTTCCATCTGCCTTATATGCCACCGCTGTATATGTACCAGAATACAATCCTTCTGGCTGATATAAATACTGCTCCACCTGATCTTCCATCATTCCTCCATTGAAATACCATTGGAAGGATATATATTTATTTTGTGAATTGTTAATAGCTAGGACATCTCCCCAGCCCTCCATATAGACAATGTCAGGTTCTGACTTCGTCCGGATTGTATCATAGAAATGATGCTCGCATCCATTAAGTACCGCCGCCACATCTATCGTCATTCCAACATCCTGTGATGTCATAACCCAGTCATAACGGTCCTTCTTATGCATCTTTCCATCCACATATAATGTATCTGAATCCAACTTCCATATATAGCTGTCGGCACCTGAAAGACGTAGTGATACAGTGTCATCAATACAGAATGACGACGGAGCCTTATACTTAACTTTAGAGAAATTTGCTTTTAGAACGATCCTTGCTTTAATTTTTTCTCGATTCCAATTTATGACCTGTATGGTCCCATCATCCTCTTCCGTGAACTCTCTACCATAGTAATCAATCTCCGGACATACATATATCAATGTATCATACTCTAATCGTTTTGCCACCAACGAGTCTGTCAATTCATGAGAACAACCACTTTTAGATACTGTCACCGTAATCTTCTTCCCGTCAATAAAGGAGATATCCACAGGCATAGGATATACCACGCCTGCATAACTTGTTCCATCTTCTAATTTCCAGTATGTACTTGGGAATGCTGTTGAGACGGCCAGATTCAACACCTCACCTACCACGAATGAACTTCTATGTACAATCGTAAGCCCATCAAACTTCACCTTCAAAATGATTCTTGCGTTTTCATATAACGTATCATTCCAAGTAACAGCCTGAACTACAGAATCATCCTCAGATGTATATACTTTACCATAATACTCAACATCTGGACAAACATAGAAGGTTGTATCCTTCTTCACCGTTTCAATCAATGTTGGATATCCGTTGTTTTTCTTTTTAAGATCTATTCCCCATGACAAGTAATCAGGATTTCCCTGTTCTTTCACCCATGCATTCAATGCTTCGACAAAACTAGTGGTTTGATATACGGGTTCAGCAAGTGTACACTTTCGTCCATTACCCGTGAATGTGTAGTTGACATTCTGTGTAGAGGAAGTGCTATCTGCACATGAATATATATGTTCAAATGCATTCACAGATGATTCACCTATAGCAACTGGACTAGCTACCTTATAGCAATTACCGATCTTTCCTGAAAACTGGACACCCACCAACGAGCATCCATCCACCCATACACTATTATATGAGTTGTATATAGTCGCATTATCGCGCATATAACCAACTAAACCTCCCACAACAGTTGTATTAGGCGATGTCAACTTGGTCACATACCCTTTGTTTGCACAATTCAAGACCTTACCCTTTCCGCTGATTCTTCCTGCAATTCCACCAATACTGTAACACATTCCATCAACTTCAGCATTGTTAATACATGTATTGACTGTACCTTGATTGTCGGCCACCACTCCACCTACAATATTTTCCGCAGTTGGATAGGAACCGAGACTTTCATATTTCAAATATACTTTACCATACGATGCACTACTAACGATAGAACCTGTATTCACACCGACAATACCACCCAGACGCAATGCGCTACAGTCAGCAGAATAGCCATCCATCCTAATATCTCCATCCGTTTCGCAGTTTTCTATCTTTCCTTTGTTATCTGCAACTAACATAGCACCTTTCACATTCATGCCGGTATAGACATAAATAGAGGTGTTCTGCAACTTCAAATCCTGTATCACGCCACTGTTAGCTACCATACAACCAACATTCGAAAGGGTATCTTCAATAAAGATACCTTTCACAACATGATCATTCCCTTTAAATACACCTGCAAAATTCTTCAACGGAGTCCACTCATATTGAGCCATGTTCACGTCAGACAACAAATAAATAGTCTTGTTGCCATAAACATCTTGTTTACATCCATTCAGTCCATTCGTCACTGAAGCCATCCATGCAAATGCACGTTCATCTCCAATGTATATCACATCCCCGTCTTCTACATAGGTCTCAGGTCTCTCTTTTACAACATTCACCCAAAGTTCATATGGTTTTTCATACATATTATCATCCAATTCCCATGTGAATATAGGGTATCCTTTATTGATTCCTACACGATCCTCTGTCCAACGAGAATAGTCATCATTATCTTGCAACGTGCTCCACATATTCAAGACATCAGGCATTGCAACCTTACCAAACACACTATCCGTTGTCTGACAATAGCGTCCAACACCACTGAATGTATATACATTCTTCTCCACCGATGCTACCGAATCTGCACATACATAAATGTACTCGTTCATAGTAGAATTGGTAATCTTCCCAATAGCATTATTTTTTGAAGCTGAATAACAGTTTCTTAGGATACCACCGTTCTGCGTTCCTACCAGTCCATTTCCATTCTGAGATGCAGTACTATAACAATTCTCTATCATACTGTTGGTTCCCTGAAACACACCGCACAAGCCACCCATGAGAGTACCACTTCTCAATTCTCCCGTATTGGCACAATTGGCCATATATCCCTGATTGACCGCAGCAATACCTCCTGTTGCTTTACAATACCCATCGATAATAGCACTGTTTTTACAATTTCGAATAATACCACTATTATACGCAGTGATGCCCCCTAAATATGATTTGTCAGAAAAAGCACCAGACACAATCCAATGTCCTTCCGTATAGCATCGTTCAATTGTTCCATAATTATTAGCAGCTATCACACCCACCGTAATCTGCATGGAGGAGATAAAAGACATCTCAGTGTAATGAACCCGACAATTTTCTATCGTTCCCATATTATCTGCAGCAATACATGCACATGACTGATAATCAACATCCTTAATATAAACACCAGCCACTTTACCTCTTCTTTCCAGATTCTTGATTACGCCTTCATTGATACGGCAAAACGTATTAGATGAATCATTCAAATTGGCAATCACATGATTACAACCATCAAACACACCATTAAAAGTAGAGATGAAAGAACGGAATCCATATTCATCCATATCTACATCCTGCATCAAACGAACCACTTTCCCTTCAAATGTCGATGCTTCTTGTCCATTTAATCCATTGCTGACAGAGGCAAGCCATGCCACAGCCTTTTTATCCTTTAATAAAATAGTATCATCCTTAACCACATAGGTGGAGGGTTTTGTCTTCACCACATCGGTCCACAACACCTCTTTTGCAGACATCTGGCTATAGCATAGTCCCACAAAAAACAACAAAACATATTTCAACTTATTACACATAACCTAACTCAATTAACCTTTTGAAAATAAGATATCAAATTCCATCCATGGAAGTTGCCTACCAAAACCTCACCCGACTCGGTCCATTCAATACATCCTTCGCCATGAGGTTCGCCATTCAGCATATATCCCTCAAATCGCCAGCGATTAGTATTTATCACACAGTAACGAGGATGTTTTTCACCCTTTATTTGATCCTTTAACGAAAAAGCCTCTGATTCATTCATAAATGAATCACTCTTGAGAATATTTTCTTTATCATCTAAATATCGAACAATACGATTCCCTTGTTTATCATACATCACCACCTTCTCAAACAGATTATCAAATGCTGGAACATTCTTTCCTTCCAATGAATAAGAATGACCTACGTAATACTCATCCCCATTTTTGTAATATGAATAGTGTGTCTGATATATGGGATAACTACCCGCTTCATAATCATAAAACAATTCCTTCTGAGGAAAATAATCATTATAATAATCATATATATTCCTCCTCAAAACATCTTTAAATCTATTTAAACTACGTCCCAAACAAGAAACCATGAGCAATCGTCCATAGTCATCATAATCCTGGTATAATGCATAATAAGATTCATGCGGTGTCATAACAATATAGCCTGATGGATCATAATAGATAATCTCACTCAGGAAATGGTTGTCATCATATTTATACTCACGTTTTTGCCAACCCAGAGGACCATTAACAGGACGTTTTTCATCAGATGAAAGCAATTCGGTCAACACCAAAAAACCATACTCATCATACGTATATACGGTAACCAGCATGGAGGAAACATTCTCACCATTTTTATTCTGACATGCACGTTTTAACAAATGACCTTTTGCATCATACGTACTAACAATTTTATAGGTTTTGTCATCTATCGGAATAGAAGTCTCATCTTTTTCAAAAGAGGTTGTAACATACGTAACAGAATCTGAAACAGAACGTTCCGTTTTCACATCACCATCTATTTCTATATTACATATAGGATATGGTTTCTTAATTTGACGCAAGAAATCCATATTTACCGAAACTTTTTCTTTATTCTCATTGTCCAAGAGAATATAAGTATGTGAGTTCACACCATCGTACGAGCCAGAAGGAACAGATACACTACCCTTACGGTCATATCCTATTTTGAAATTCGCGAAGCCATACTGGTTTCGGCATCTCTCACCCTGTGCATTTTGGAAATAAACAATATCTCGATATCCTTTATCATTTAAGTGAACAATAGCTCTAGAGGCTCCTTTATCATACGATTGAATTGTGTCACCATCGGCATCCACGTATGTTATAACACATTTCTTCAAATCACCTTTCTCGTATTCCTTCTGACTATAATACTGCGTATATAGCAAATTACCATCTATGTCATACGCTTTGACATTATCAACTGCGCCATCCTTATCTTCTGTATATACCCACGATCTAACTTTGGAAGCAAAACTGTTCCACATAATATTCTTCAACGACAAAGACGAGCTTTTAGGTAGCGTGAGGATGGAATTGAACGAACGCTCCTCTCCCGACGAGACATACGTCACCTTATTCCAATGGCTGGAAAATCGAGATGATTTCTCCAACACATAGTAAGACGAATCCCCCTCCATCTCATAATTCGAAGTTATAGATTCATCGACAACCGGCCATTCTTCACATAACGTCACACTGTAACATCGCTTCTTTTTCTCTGTGCATCCTGTACTTATTGCCAAGATAAGCACTACAGACATCAATATATTTACCCTACAGTGTAATGCAATTTTCCAAATCTTCATGTGATCCATATTCATCTATTTTAGAACTACCAATATAGATAATAATATTGATAAAAGCAACTATTTTGCGTTAAAAAGTCCTTTCAAAATTAACCTTGAAGAACCCAACTGATTGCTCTAAAATCAACCTGTTTATTTCACTACCACTTTAACCGTCTCACCTAATACGCGTACATAATATACACCTTGTTTAGCTACACTCATCGAATAGTATTCTCCTGGATTAAATTCCGGACAAGATGGAGATATTTCAGGATACAAAACACGTCCCCATGTGTCAAACACTCTAACTGGAGCTTTCACATCTTGGAAGACAATCTCTCCCTTACCACCATAGATTGTATAGAGTCGTTCTGAATATAATACTTCAAGGACACCATTGATAATTTTGCCTATAGTATAGTTGTCTGTCACATCAACTCCATCCCTAAGAATATAATATTCCGTGATGACATTGTCCGTAACGCCCACCTCGGTGATAGAACCTGAAACAACAACATACAATGTATCTCCTTCCGCCAATACATCTTCTGTAAATGTATATGTTGGATTCTCCAATGGCAACTTATCATAATACTTCTTATCACTTGCAGCCGTTATATCGATCGGTGTTGAATTAGGCGTCACACGTAACGTACCCTCAACCACATTGATATTATAATTATTCAACAAGAATGGAGAGCCCACCAACTCGTATGTGAAGGTATTCGAACTTTCTCCAACATTAAACTGTTCTCCATCAACATGGAAGATGATACGATCCAACTCGGCCAATCCTTCACCTGAGACAATTACAGAATCACAAACCAATGGTTTACCATCATACTCTTTTTCAGCTGATGCTGAAGTAAGCGTAATGGTACGTGGATTGATCTGCAACCAACCATCATTTAATATAATCTTCTCATAATTGTTCGTCACATTCTCTCCATTTCTGTTTATGATCTTATAAGAGACAATCTCATTATTGATAGTACCTACATTTGTTATTTCGCCCTCGATAACAGCCTTAATACGGTCTCCAATCTGATCCAAACGTTCTGACGTATAGGTAAATCCATCATTCTTCAATGGTTTACCATCATATAACTTATAACTACTATTAGCTGTGATAATAATAGGTTGCTTTACCTTATCAATCTGTAATGAACCATCTTCAACAACAAATTTCACATCTTTGAAATTCGGATTGATGTTCTCGTAATCACTTGGTTGCAATCCCATATAATAAATACCGGACTGAATACCCGTCGCCTGTTTGTTGGATGACAAGACATTTACATCCTCATATACATCATACAACGGATTATCACATGTGCGATATGAACCTTTGATAGAATGCATCATTCCATTGTACTCCACAGTATCCTTTTTACCTGTAATCGTCACAACCACACCTTCAAGCGGAGTAACTGTCAAACTACCACGTTCAATAACAAAGGTTACATCCTTGAAGTTATTATTCTTATTGACAAAGTCTGATGTAATCAGGTTCATTGAATAAGAACCTACATCCTTAGACGAAATAGTAGCAGAACCAGTAAATTTGAAATCCTTCTCACTATATAGTTCATCATTTGTCTGTACCGTATATCCACTTACCGTATGAGTCTGTCCATCATACATAACCACATCACTGTTTTCTGTTATCGTAACTACGACACCAGGTTTTGGCAAAATCACTAACGGCTTATGTACCAATAAGAATCTTATGTCTGTAATATTAGGGTTCGTCGATTTGAATAATTCTACATTTATTGGCATCTCTGATTTACCTACATCCTTACGACGTACTATAGTATCTTCAGCCTCTCCTGTATAGATGATCTCGTCAGCTTTCAATATCGGATTGCTGATAGAGACTATCTTATATCCAGACACAAATTGTTCTTGTCCATTATACACTAACGTATCACCCTTCATTGATAACATAACCGTAACCTCCACCATCGGATCAATCACCATTGAGTCATGTGTGATTACGAACTGAACCGAATCAAAATCTGGATTGATATTTTCAAAATCTGATGGTTGAAGTCCCATACCATATTTACCTACAGCAGTACCACGAACTGTATCAACTCCTGTAAACAAGATGTCAGATTCAGTATATAAAGGATCCTCGATGTCTAAATCATAGCCACCAACCATTTTCTCTTCTCCGTCATAGAAGAAGGTATCAGCATGTTCTGTAACATGTACTACCACACCCTTCTTTGGCAAAACCACCATCGTGTCATGCTCTACAGAGAAATGTATATTCTTGAAATTATTGGTTGCAGGAAGGAAATCTGATGGCGATAAATCCATCGTATATTTACCTGCCGAAATAGCACT
Organism: uncultured Bacteroidales bacterium; assembly: GCA_902766045.1. Classification (GTDB taxonomy): domain Bacteria; phylum Bacteroidota; class Bacteroidia; order Bacteroidales; family Paludibacteraceae; genus UBA1181. The sequence continues at coordinate 3,564 of CACXCA010000005.1, read as the reverse complement.
AACAACAGAGTCTCCCTTGAATGTTAGATTATCACTCACAAACAATGGATTATCAGGGATAATATCATATCCTGAAACAGACTGTACAGAACCATTATAAATAAATGTATCTGCATGTTCTTTTATCGTGACATTCACATTTTCAATCGGCACAATCACAAGATAATGATGACGTATGGTGAATTTCACATTCGTAAAGTTCGGATTATTATTCTTAAAATCATCTGCCGACAGATTCATCGAATAAGAACCCGCATTGATTCCACTCACACTATCAGAAGTAGTTAATGTAGCATTCTCTGGCACATATAGTTTATCATTACTATGGAATACATATCCCCACACAATATGTTCTTTACCATCATAAAGAACGGTATCACCATGCTCTGTTATGATGACTTCCACACCATCCAATGGTTTAATCACCAATGTATCATGAACAATATCAAAGGTGACATTCGTAAAGTTGCGATTTCTATTGACAAAATCCGTCTCTTTCAATCCCATACCATAATGACCAGCCTCCTGTCCATATACCGTGTCAACACCAATGAAGTCGAAATCATACTCATGATAATATGGCGTGTTTGCAACAAAATCATATCCTGCAGCATATCTCATCTCACCATTATAGACAAATGTATCGGAATGCTCTGTAATTGTAACCACCACATCTTCAATCGGTACGATATGCAATGTATCATCAACAATGACGAATTTCACATTGGCAAAATTTCCACTGATATTCTCGAAATCTGAGGCCCTTAATTGCATCTCATAATCACCCACATTGATTCCATTCACAGTATCAACGCCAGAGAACTTATAATCACCTTTTTTATACAAGGAAGAAGTCGATTCAATATCATATCCTACGACTTGTTGATTCTCTCCTGTGTAAGTATGTGTTCCACCATGCTCCTTTATGTTTACCACAATGTACTCTATCGGTGTAATCATAAAGGTTCCCTTCACAACAACAAATCTTACGTCTGTGAAGTTTTCGCTTATATTCTTAAAGTCATTCTCAGTCAAACTCATTGAATAGGAACCGACATTCAATCCACGTGCGACAGAGTCTCCATTAAATTGAATGAACGATTCTTTATAAAGATCTGAGTTACATGCAAAATCATAACCAGAAACCTGTTGCGTCTTTCCATTATAGATTAATGTGTCTGAATGTTCAGTAATCACAACAACGACATTTTGAAGAGGAAGGATAACCAAGTCATTACTAAACACCTCAAATGTCACATCTTCAAAGTTTGGATTGATATTGGCGAAGCTACTCTCCTGTAGATTCATTCCGTATGTACCAGCATCCGTTCCTCTGACCGTATCAACACCTGCATAGGAGATATCCTCTTTCGTATAAAGCACATTATTCGTTATCACATCATAGCCACCCACATATTGCTCCATACCATTATACATAAAGGTATCCGTATGTCCAACAATAGTGACATTCACACCCTTCAACGGTTTAACAAGTGTGGTATTATGGATGATTTCAAATTCTACATCCGTGAAATTATAATTCACATTTACGAAATCTTCTTTCTTCAGATTCATTGTATATTCACCTGCATTCGTCACCTCAAGTTCGTTTCGACCAACAAATCTGAAATCCTCCTCTGTATAGAAATCAACACTTGAATAGAAATCATATCCCTTTACAACATGTACAGTTCCATCATAGACAAATGTATCGGCATGTTCTGTAATCGTAACATTAACAGACGTGTTAGAGAAGACTAATAATCTACCCTCTTTTACAATAACATTATAGTTGTCCGCCAACGTGTTATCATTAAATTGATAGGTGAAGAAGTTCACACTAGAACCAATCTCTGTTTGCGAACCAGTCACCTCAAATGTCACACCCTCATTCGGAGCAAATCCATCACCGGAAATAGTTACATTATCATTTTCCAATGCGAAGCCATCATATACTTTCTTGTCTGATGCTGATGTGAAATTCAGATTCCTCTTAAGAACAACCAATTGTCCTTCTGTGATCTTCCCGAATGTATAATTCTGAGTGACTTCTCTTTCCTCATTTATCACCTTATAGGATACGATTTCATTTACAACGAAGCCTGCATTTGTTATGCTTCCTTGTACATCAACCACCAATGAATCTCCGTCTAACAATACACCTTGTGTATAGGTGTAACCTGAATCCTCCAATGGCATACCATCATACATCTTCTCAACACTATTTGATTTGATATCAATTGGTGTTGCAACAGGAGATATTGTCAATTTTCCATCCACCACATTGAATATGACAGACAAGTAATTTGGATTCTTATTGACAGCTACAGCCGACGTTAAATTCATGTGATAAACACCAGCATCTACCGCGCTTATCGAAGTATCAGGTGAGAAATCGAAATCCTCTATCGTATAGCTAGTACTATTTACAATCTCAACTTGGAAACCTTGAACTGTCTTTTCCTTTCCATCATAAATATAAGACGCTGAATCTCCAACAATCTTCACAACAACAGGATCTGGATAAGTTACCGTCAATGTGCCTTCTACTACAGTAACTTTATAGTCTTCTTCTAACACTCCCTCGTTAAAGATATATGAGAACGTATTAGCTGAAGAGCCGACCTCCGTCTGAGATCCCGTTACATAATAAGTAGCACCATCACCTTCAGCAAATCCATCTGCCACGATCTGATCATTTACCAATGGGGTCTTGTCATATGCCTTAGAATCTGTTGGCGACGTCAATGTTAAATTTCGCTGCGTGATCTCTAACGTACCTTTTACAAGACTATAATTATAACAATCCGTAACATCCTCTTCGCCTCGCATCATCTTATATTCAACGATGTCATTATCCGCAATTCCCACATGTGTGATCGTTCCTTCCGTCTTAGCTACCAACACATCTCCATCAATTGTTGATTCTGTCGTATAACTATACTGATCATCTGTCAACGGTGTACCATCGTATATCTTTGAATTACTTTCTGCCGTGATTTCTATCGGCTCAAGTATCTTATCGATTGTCAATGATCCATCTTCGATAATGAAATCTACATCTAAGGCATCATCATCATAAGAGAAATCATCGACAACCAGATTCATTGCATAGGTACCAGCCTTCAGACCCGTTGCAACAGAATCACCTATATAATGTATCTTAGTTTCGTCATATAATCCAATTGCTTCTCCTTCTGCCATAACTGAATATCCACTAACAGACAACGAAGAACCACAATATGTTTTTGTATCCTTATTTCCTACAACCGTGATATGCAAGGTTGGACGTATCGTTAAATGCAAGGTGACAATAGAATCACATCCGTATTGTGTTTTAAACTCTTTTGTATAATCACCACTTGCATCATAAGTTTCTCCATACCATATAAATGACTTATTCGCAATTGCCGTAGTATCTTCTCTATAAGATGGTGCGATAAACAGATGTAATGTTACAATAGAGTCACAGCCCGTTAGAGTTGTAAATGTCTTCTCATAATCACCGCTTGCAGTATATTCCTCACCATACCATGTATATGAATCACACGATACAGCTGTAGT
>CACXCA010000004.1 GCA_902766045.1 uncultured Bacteroidales bacterium | reverse complement strand
TCGCCCGAGGTTATCCGTATGATGCTGACAATCACCACGCCCGAGCATATTCTCTACGGGTCCGACTATCCGTATGTTGCCCCGCAAGTGCTGACAGCAGGTCTCGAGCGTATGAAAAAGTATCTTACCGAAGAGCCCGACCTTGCGGCATACAAGGATATGTTTCTGTATCAAAACGCAGAACGTCTGTTCGGACTTTCTGACGGCTCTCTTACCACCGAAGCTAAGCCTTACGGCGATATGATTGTCCGCATTGCCGAAATCGAGGTTTATCCCGAATATTTGAGCGAGTATCTTGCGTATGCCACCGAGGTTGACCGTCTGTCGGTGGAGCGTGAGCCAGGCGTTATCTGTCTGTTTCCGATGCAGGACCCAGCCGACTCGTGCCAGATCCGCATCCTCGAAATCTATGCCAACGACGCCGTCTATCAAGCCCACCTGAAAACCGACCATTTCCAGAAATACAAGCAAGGCACACTCAAAATGGTGAAATCGCTCAAACTCAACACCATGCAACCAATGGACAAGGAGATGATGAAGGCGATGTTTAGGAAGATGAGGTGAAATTTGTGATTTTATTGAAGGTTCAACACTACGCCGCCTTCCACCAACTCACAAAATAGCGCAGGCCTGCAATGGATAGCGCTACACCGAGTCCGGGGTAGAATGCAGCAAAAAACTCTTTCGGAATGCCGGGTATAAATTTCAGACTGATGCCAAGTCCCATCATGAAGAAGATGAGAAGATAGCCTCGTAGGTCAAAAAAGGCGAACAGGGATTTCTTCTGTTCCGGGAAATTCAATATGCGGGCTGTGTATCGCTTTATAAACCCATTGAACATCAGAGAAAAAAGTGCGGCAACCGCCACCGCTATCAAAAGAAGCCACCAGACTCTTTCTGGGTTCGCCAATTTTACTTGTAATAGGGATTGTATGCCTGTGGTCAGTATCTTCACCCCCGGACCCAACCAGCAGAGCACCTGCATCAACAGCAAGTGCTTCTTGTTGACTGGAATTATTGTATCGATATTCATGTTTTTATAATTTGGTTTGCAAAATCTATTCGTTATCCTGGTATTTATTAAACTGATACTTCGAACGTAGTTCTTCCTGTTTCTCGGCAGGAAGCGAAGTGAAATAGGCTTTCCACCCCGGACAGAAGTTGATATGCCACCGCCAAAAACGACCTAATACCGATTTGGGTTTCTTTTCGTAATGCTCACGAAATTTACAATTTTCACACGTTTGTGCCATAATGACCTGTTTTATGATGTTAACAATTTTGACATTTACTTTCAATCTTCTTCAGTCCCTCAATAAGCTGGTCGAGCAACGGGATGATCGCCTTCAATTCGTCTGCCGAGCCAACCTGTTCCATGATGCTCTCACCCAAGCACTTGGGCACATCGGCCACCTTGTCGCGAAGATCTATACCCTTGTCTGTCAACGACACAATCCGCTGACGCGTGTCCTGCTCCCCGCGCTGACGGATGACGAGTCCCGCTTTTTCCATGCGTTGCAACAGAGGCGTTACCGTGTTCGTGTCGAGCATCAGTCGCTTGGCGATGTCGCATACCGGCTGATGGTCCTGTTCCCACAGCACGAGCAACACAAGATACTGCGGATAGGTGATGCCTATCGGTGCGAAATAGGGCTGATAGGCCTTCATGGTAAGGTGCGCCGCCGAATAGAGACGGAAGCAAAGCTGGTTGTCTAACTTAAGCTGTTCGTACATATCTAGAGCAATTTAAGAATATCCTTTTCAATATCTTCCGGTTTGGTGGTAGGTGCATAACGTTCGATCACGTTACCTTCACGGTCGATGAGGAACTTTGTGAAGTTCCATTTAATGGCACTGCCCAGCAAACCGCCTTTTTGCTTTTTAAGCCATTTATACAGCGGATCGGCTTCGTTACCGTTCACTTTGATCTTAGCGAACTGAGGGAAGGTGACATCATATTTCAGCTGGCAAAAGTTCACAATCTCCTCTTCCGTACCAGGCGCTTGTCCCGCAAACTGGTTGCATGGAAAATCCAATACAACAAAACCTTGTCCCTCATACTTCTTGTACAACGCCTCCAGCCCTTCATACTGCGGCGTGAATCCGCAACCTGTAGCCGTGTTGACAACTAAAAGAACCTTTCCTTTGTATTCCGCCAGACTAACTGGCTCCTTCTTGGTGTTGAGCACCGTAAAATCATATATACCCATATCATTCGAATTTTTAAGTTTAACATATCTGTACAAAACAACTCACATCAGCGAGATATATCGTACACGACACAAAATTATGAAATAGTATTTATATCGTAAGCGATATATCTAAAAATTAACACGATTTAACTTTCTAATCATCATTTTCTACGTCAGAAAAGTATGGCAACAAGCAGATTTTCAGGGACAAAATCCTTTAACATTGACAATAATTTGATATATTTGGAAAAACAAAATTAATTTTATGAAGAGAATCATCATTATCGACGGTGGACCGCGCAAGACGTTCAACACCGCATCCATGCTAAAGAAGTTTGCAGAAGGAGCGAACTCAATAAATGAAGAGATTGAAGTGAAGAATTATCGTCTCTATGAGATCGACTACAAGGGTTGTATGTCGTGTATGGCCTGTAAAATCAAAGGGAAGGCGGAGAATATCTGTAAGTTTAAGGATGGCCTCACACCAATATTGAATGAGATAGCGGAAGCCGACGGACTTGTGCTTGGATCGCCCAACTATTTCGGGGAGGTCACCGGCCAAATGCGAGCTTTCTTAGAGCGTTTGGCATTCCCTTGGCTTTCGTACAACGATTATAGCAACACTGCGCCCAAACGTATGCCCGTAGTGTTGATTGAAACACAGAACGGCACCCAAGAGTACAACAACTGTAACGGCTACGGTTCGATGGAATATTGCATCACCCAGGCACTCGGAGAACCCGAAAAACTGATTGCCTACAACACCTATCAAGTCAAGAACTACGCAAATTATGAGTTAGCAGGATTCTCGGAAGAAGAGAAGCGGAAGTATCGCGATGAGCATTGGGAAGACGACTTGCAACAAGCCTACGACGCAGGACGACGGATGGCGGGGAAGATAATTGGATAATAATTTATATCCATGTGGTAAATTATGTAAAAAACGCACATGAAGGCAATAAACATTTGTGTAATGTATGCTATTTGATTACTTTTGTAGAATCAAGGATGATGTAAATGATTTGATAATCTGAAATCCGTGAATGAAAAATATATAGTATGAAGAAACAAATGAATCCTATTGTTTTCCCAGCAGAATGGTTTCCACAGAGTGGAGTGATGTTGACATGGCCACATGAGAATACAGACTGGAATTATATATTGGATGATGTGACAGCTTGTTATGTGTCTATTGCTCATGAGATTGTTAAACATGAGAGATTGCTTGTCGTTTGTCAAGATGAGATGAAGGTTCGCAGTTTACTTTATGATATCGAAGACAAGGTGATTTTCAAACGACTTGAGACCAATGACACATGGGCACGTGATCATGGACCTATAACTGTTTTTGTTGACGGTGAACCTTGTTTGTATGATTTCCAATTCAATGGTTGGGGACTAAAATTTGCTTCCAATCTTGATAATCAGATTACTCGAGGATTGTATGGACAGGATTCGTTTTCATCCAATACAGGATATTTCAACTTCCTTCATTACGTGCTGGAAGGAGGCAGTGTGGAATCGGACGGGTGTGGTACGTTGTTGACAACTGCGGAGTGTCTCTTGTCTAAAAACCGCAATGAACATCTGCAGAAAGAGGAGGTGGAAAATTTTCTGAAGGATGTGTTCGGATTGAAACGAATATTATGGTTAAATCATGGATATTTGGCAGGCGATGATACAGATAGCCATATCGATACGTTGGCTCGCTTTTGTGGAGAAGATACGATTGCCTATGTACAATGTACAGATGAGAATGATGAACATTATGCAGAACTAAAGGCGATGGAAGAAGAGTTGAAGACTTTTACGCAATTGAATGGAGAACCTTATCGGTTGGTACCATTACCAATGCCGGAACCTCGCTTTGAGGATGATTTCAGATTGCCAGCAACGTATGCCAACTTCTTGATAATCAATCAAGCAGTATTGATGCCATTCTATAATTGTCCACAAGATCGGGTGGCACAATCTATTTTACAGAAAGAATTTCCTAATCATGAAGTAGTGGGGATAGATTGCACTTCCTTGATTCGTCAGCATGGTTCATTGCATTGTGTTACGATGCAGTTGCCTATAGGAGTCTTGAAATAATTGTAGAGACGCACGGCCGTGCGTCTCTACATGGAAAACATAAAAAATACGAAATGAATTTACAGAACCCGTCTAAAAAATAAGAAGTATGAAAGTTGGATTGATACAACAACATAACACAGGAGATATACGAGATAATATTGAACGATTGCAGAAAAAAATTCGTGAATGTGCAGAACAAGGAGCACAATTGGTTGTTTTGCAAGAGTTGCATAATGCTCTGTATTTTTGTCAAGAAGAAGATGTCAATCAGTTTGATTTGGCAGAACCTATTCCAGGTCCATCGACGGAAAGCTTTGGAAAATTAGCAAAAGAGTTGGGTGTTGTAATCGTGCTATCATTGTTTGAAAAAAGAGCGGTGGGATTGTATCATAATACAGCAGTGGTGATTGAAAAAGATGGAAGCATAGCGGGTAAATATCGCAAGATGCATATACCAGATGATCCTGCTTATTATGAGAAGTTCTATTTCACACCGGGTGACTTAGGATTCAATCCGATAGAGACATCTGTAGGTAAGTTGGGTGTGTTGGTTTGTTGGGATCAATGGTATCCAGAGGCAGCTCGATTGATGGCTTTGGCTGGAGCTGAGATTTTGATTTATCCAACCGCAATAGGATGGGAGAGTACCGATACAGATGATGAGAAGAATCGACAATTGAATGCATGGATCATTTCGCAGAGAGGACATGCAGTGGCGAATGGATTGCCTGTTGTTTCTGTCAATCGGGTTGGATATGAGGAAGACCCTTCGGGAGTGACGAATGGAATTAGCTTCTGGGGAAATAGTTTTGTGGCAGGTCCGCAAGGTGAGATCTTGCTTCAGTTCTCTAATCATGATGAAGAGGTGAAGGTGGTGGAGGTCTCTATGAAACGTTCGGAGGATGTGCGTCGGATATGGCCATTTTTGCGAGACAGACGTATTGATGCATACGGTGAGATTTTGAAGCGGTATCGGGACTGAAAGAAGTGACTCTATTAACAAAAAAGGTGGAGTTATTAACAAAAAAACGTTGATAAGTTTTGCTTTGTGTGAAAATCAGTTATTTATACAAAGTTGCGAGAGGAGAGCGTGGAACATTTTTTCGTGGAGTAAAAAAAAAACGTATCTTTGTGGAACAATTAAAAAAGATTCTTTATGGGAAAGATTATTTCATTAGCAAATCAAAAGGGAGGCGTAGGCAAGACTACCACGACAGTTAATCTGGCTGCTTCATTGGCCGTATTAGAGAAAAGGGTATTGATAGTAGATGCAGACCCTCAGGCTAATGCATCTTCTTCGTTTGGATATGATGTTCGTCGTTTGGAACACCCAGATAAAACAGTATATGAATGTTTGTTGGGTACAATAGATCCTCATGAAGCGGTATTGGATACGGAGTTGGATAATTTAAAGATTATTCCTTCGCATATCAATCTGGTGGGCGCAGAAGTGGAATTGGTTTCTATGGAGAATCGTGAAATGTACATGAAGAATGCTTTGAATAAGTTACGGGATGAGTATGATTTTATATTTATTGATTGTTCACCATCTTTAGGACTTATCACGTTAAATGCATTGACAGTGACAGATTCTGTTATTATTCCTGTTCAGTGTGAGTTTTATGCATTGGAAGGAATCTCAAAGTTGTTGAATACGATAAAACTGGTAAAAAGCAAGTTGAATCCTAATCTAGAGATAGAAGGATTTGTTTTGACGATGTATGATGCACGAACGAAATTGAACAACCAAGTTGTTGAAGATGTTCGTTCTCATTTTGATGATATGGTGTTTAATACTATAATCCCAAGAAATATCAAATTGAGTGAAGCACCAAGTTTTCATAAACCAGTCATCACATATGATGCAGAGTCAAAAGGAGCTGTTTGTTATATGCAATTAGCTCAAGAATTATTGGAGAATAATAAGGATAATAATTAATAGGAAAAACTGACTTATGGCAAAGAAATTCGGAGGCTTAAGTAGCGGTTTAGATGATATGGATATTGATACCTCTTCTTTGAAAAAAGGAGGCGGTGTAAATGCTCTGTTTGGCATAAAGGATGATGATGTAAAAGTGGAGGGTGCCTCTTCAATTAATGAGATAGAGATAGCAGAAATTGAAGCTAATCCAGATCAGCCCCGTCGTGAATTTGATGAGGAATCATTGGAGGAGTTGGCAGAATCAATAAAACAAATTGGTGTGATTCAACCGATTACTCTTCGTAAGATAAATGATCACAAATATCAGATTATTGCGGGAGAACGTCGATTCAGAGCTTCGCAGAAAGCTGGGTTGAAAAAGATTCCTGCATATGTAAGAGATGTGACGGATGAGCAGGTGATGGAGATGGCTTTGGTTGAAAATATTCAACGAGAGGATCTGAATGCGATAGAAATAGCTCTTTCATATCAGAACTTGATGGATAAATGTGATTATACACAAGAACAGTTGAGTGAACGAGTAGGGAAAAAGAGAGCTACTATTTCTAATTATATTCGTTTACTTCGTTTGCCTGCTGAAATCCAGATGGGATTACGAGATAAGAAGATTGAAATGGGGCATGCGAGAGCTTTGCTTAGTGCTGAAAATTCCATGGATCAATTATCTATCTATAATTCAATATTAAAAGATGGACTTTCGGTACGTAAAGTGGAAGAGTTAGTTCGTAATATTGGTAAAGAAAGTCATGGAACCAAATCAACGCCAAGTTTACGGGATGACTATGTGATGTTGAGAGATCGTCTTTCTTCTTTGTTCCTATCAAAGGTGGATCTGGCATGCAATGAAAAAGGAAAAGGTAAAATAACCATCTCTTTTAAGAATGATGATGAGTTTGCCAAAATATTAGAAATATTTGATAAGTTGAATTGATGTGTTGTTTAAAATATAGTATTTCATTTGGCTAAATATTTTCGCATATTATTCGTTATACTGTTATCATTTGTTTCAGGTTTTTCAGCAGGGGCGATAGACGAAATCCCAGTTGAAAAATCTGATTCTTTGATGTCTGATACATTAGTGTCCGACACACCTGAATTTTATATCTTGGAATCTTCGAATCAGAATCAATCAGGTAAGAAGAGTTCTGAGGTGAATTCAACAGTAATGGGTAAGGATTATTTTAAGCCAGATCCTAAAAAAGCAACATGGTATGCTATTGTTTGTCCTGGATTAGGACAGATTTATAATAGAAGTTATTGGAAACTGCCTATCTTATATGGGGGAATGATGACATTCACCTATCTTATAGGCTGGAATGGTAGAATGTATAATGATTATCATGATGCTTACCATGATATTTTGGATACAGATCCTGAAACCAACAGTTATTTGATCTTCTATCCTCAATATGATGGTACTCAATCATGGTTACAATCTACATTAAAGACTAAGACCAATCGATATCGTCGCGCACGTGATTTAAGTACCTTTGGTTTGGTCGCTTTATATTTGGTGAGTGTTGTCGATGCTTTTGTGGATGCACATCTGTATGATTTTTCTGTAACGGATGATTTATCGATGCGTATAGAACCTGTCATTAATACCTATGGTTTGGATGGTATAAATGGTATGGGTGGTGCATTCGATGCACGACAGAATTCGTTTGTTGGAATACAATGTAGTATCCATTTTAAATAAATTAAAATGAAACGTTTATTTTTTATTTTTGTTACAAGTTGTTTTTGTTCTTTTTTGTATGCGGATGACTCTAGTGATTCATTATCATTAACGGATGCTTTTATTGAAGATGCGCTGACTGCAGATTCTTTCTTGACAGCAGCTCCTGATTCGATAATTGAAATGGCTGAAAGAGATTATCCTGAAGCGTTGGAGAAAAATTTAAATTCCTTACTTGGAATGTACCATAATACAGTGTTGGTTTCTGATTGTACTTCTGATAGTATTGCGCCTCAGATTGATGATGACCTGACGATGAGACGTCTGCAAAAGATTCCTGCATTATTTGAGTTGGTTTATAATCCTATTGTCAAAAAATATATTGAACTATATACCATCCGTCGTAGAAAACAGATGGAGTATATGTTAGGTGTCGGAATGTACTATTTCCCAATATTCGAACAGGCTTTGGATGCTGCTAATATGCCAATGGAATTGAAATATCTTCCAGTGATTGAATCCGCTCTGAATCCTCGCGCTTTTTCTGTTGCTGGTGCTTCTGGTTTGTGGCAATTCATGTATGGTACAGGTAAGATCTATGGCTTGCAAGGTAACAGTTTGATAGATGAACGTCGCGACCCGATCAAATCTACATACGCTGCTGTTCGTTATTTGAAAGACTTATATCGTATCTATAATGATTGGGCTCTTGTAATCGCTGCTTATAACTGCGGTCCGGGTAATGTGAATAAAGCGATAAAAAGATCGAACGGGAAACGTGATTATTGGGCAATATATCCGTATTTGCCTAAAGAGACAAGAGGGTATGTGCCTGCGTTTATTGCAGCCACGTATGCTATGACTTATTATAAAGAACATGGTATTTGTCCGGCTCGTGTTGAGTTACCAGTCATTTGTGATACCATTCGTTTAAATGAACGTTTGCACTTGGCTCAGATTGCCGAAGTGATGAATGTGAATATCGATGTTTTACGTAGTTTGAACCCTCAATATCGTAGAGATATCATTCCTGGTAATGGTGAGACATATACGCTATGTTTGCCTCAGGTCGAAATCGATAAATTCATTGAAATGAAAGATTCTATTGTGGCTTATAAGGCTGATTCTTTCAATGTATTGACTCGAGTAAAGGTTTTGCCTGCTTCTGCCGATCCTTATTTTAAAGGAAAGGGTGCAGTGAGTGGTGGTAAATACCATGTGGTAAAAAAAGGTCAGACTCTATCGTCTATTTCACGTATGTATAAAATTCCTGTCGATAAAATAAAACGGTTGAATAATCTTAAAAAGGATAATATTTATATCGGACAGAAATTGAGAATTCGTTAATCATCTAAGAGAGGTGAGTCCTATACATTCACCCTATATAAAGTTAATATAAATCATGGGTTGATAAACGTTTCGGCGCATTTTGATTTTCTTTCGGTGCATTGCCGTTTATCTGTTGATTACGTAACAATGGATGCTGTACACCACAATAACGGACGCAACACGCCACAAACGGACGCGGCACGCCACGTCCCTACAGAATTACACGAAATGAATTTATGAACCCACCATAAAAAAGTGTTATGAAAGAGATTCTTTTTCTTCATGGTATGGCTTCTAGTGGGAAGTCTGATATAGTGGATTATTTAAGAAAATATCTGCCTGACATGAAGGTGTGGGCACCCGATTTGTCGATTGATCCTCAGATTGCTTTCCCTCAAATCGATTCTTTCTTGAAAGAACATTCGATTGATCTATTAATTGGTCATAGCTTGGGCGGTTTTATGGCTCAAAAATATAGAGGAATTCCTAAAATCTTACTGAACCCTAGTCTCGGTATGACATACATGTACTTGTTTCAAGGTGATAATAAATATAAGTCTGTTCGTGAGAATGGAATTCAAATATGGCATGTTGACAAAAGAATGTGTCAGCAATATAAGGAAATGGAAAAGACCGAATTTGATGATTTAACAAAGGAAGAGGATGAGTTAACAGTAGGTCTATTTGGTCGTTATGATTTCATGACTCGTATGTCGGCTCATTGGTTCCGTCAGCATTATACTCATCGCCATTTCATGCCAGGATGGCATAATCCTCCTGAAGTCGCTATACGTGACTATGTTGTGAAGGAGGTTCGTCGATTGTTAGCCTGATCTTTGTTGACGAGAAAAAATTTATTTTGAAAAATACTCTGTTCGTAGGGGAATAGTATATGATTCTCCTGTAAGTTCTATATCGCTTTGTAATAGAATTTTTTCAGAAGAAGCCCCAATCTTAATTGTATATATCCCTTTGTCAATGTTCCATTGATGGTTATTGTAGTATCCAAATTGTTGAGGAGAGATGGAGAATTCCACGGTGTTAGTTTCACCAGGGTTGAGCGATACTCTTTTAAATCCTTGTAATTGAATAGGTCGGAGGTTTTTCGTTTCTTTCGGCGAAAGATAGAGTTGAACTATCTCATCAGCTTTTCTCTCTCCTGTATTGGTGATTTCACAACTGACGTGTATTGCATCCTCATGCGTATCAGCTTGTGTCTCTGCTTGTAGATTAGCATATCGGAACGTTGTATAAGTCAATCCATATCCAAAAGGATAAGCTATCCTGTTTTCTTTTTCTTTGTAGTTATAGCATACTGCTTTGTCTTTGATTTCTTCGGAAGGATAACTGATACATAGTTTACCTGAAGGCGATAGATTGCCATATAGTATATCGGCAAGTGCATTTCCACCTTCTTCTCCTGGATACCATGCTTGAATGACTGCGGCACATCTTTTTGCTAGTGATGAGATGATTTGCGCACGTCCACCGAAAACAATGAGAATGACAGGTTTGCCAGTTTGGATAAGTGACTCTACATATTCTTCTTGCTTTCCTGGTAGTCGCAACGAGGTACGGTCTCTGTTTTCACCACAAAGGATTACGTTCTCTCCCATAGCGGCAATGATCACGTCACAATCTTTTGCTTTCTTCAAGGCTTCTTTTGCATCTGCTTTCTCTCCGCTATCAATCATACGATTCTGAATCGACCTCATATACGATGCACGCTCGTCTCCTCCGTCCTCAATGATGGTTTCAACTTTTTCTGTCCAATCACAACCTCTGCTATAATCTAATGTGAAGTTTTGTGGTAATCTGTTTTTTAATCCTTCTTTTAATGTGACGATATGCGGATGAGCATCGTCTTCTATTTCCAATTGCCAGAAATAACGCATGGAAGGGTAGGAGTAATCGCCAAGCATTGACCACATACTATTGGCATTAGGACCCGTTAGTAATATCTTAGAAGGTTTGAGAGGAAGCGTTCCATTGTTTTCCAGTAGAACGACAGATTGTGTGGCGAGCGTATAAGATAGATTCCTTCCTTCTGGACAATCTAAGTCAATCGTTCCTTCTGCGTATAGAGGTATTTCTTTGTTGAATAACCCCAAGTCATATTTGAGTTTCAAAACACGTTTGACGGATGCTTCTATTGTGTTTTCATCCACAAGACCTTGCTTTACAGCTTCTGTAAGGAATTTATAGCAATCACCATCAGGGAAGTCAACATCATTGCCAGCTTTGATAGCCATGACAGCTTTTTGTAGGCTGTCAGAGACAAATGGAATCTGATTGATAGATGTATAATCACTTACGGTTAAACCGGTGAAATGTAGATAATCTCGTAGAATCGTCTTTTGTATGTATGAGTTCGCAACACATGGGGTGTCGTTGATGGAGTGGTATCCTGTCATGATCACCTGACTTTGAGCTAGTCGAATGCAGGTCTCATGAGGCATGAGAATCTCTTCCATCAGTTCCTTCTCAGGTGCGTTTCCTCCACCGCCGTAACCTAAAAAGTGTTTTGTGCAGGCTGCTACACCTTCTTGTAAGTTATCATGTTGCAACCCTTTCACAAAAGCTACTGCCATTACAGATGATAAATAAGCATCTTCACCGTATGACTCTTCCAATCGGTTGAAAGAAGGATGTCGAATGACATCCACCATGGGGGATAATGCTAAAGCACCACCGATCTTTCGTAAATCGGTTGCGGTTTGTCTTGTCTTGAGTAAAGCTAATTCAGGGTTGAATGAGCATGCCATGCCGATCTGTTGAGGATAGATAGTCGCGTCGTAGGTGGCAATGCCACTGAGAACTTCTTCGTGAAAAAGAGCAGGAATGCTATTGCGTGTGTGCGTAGCAAGCCACTTTTGCATTTGAGCAACCATGTCTCGTAGTTCGTTAGCTGTTTTCCTTTGGGTAACTGCGAATTGAGAGAAATGACCAATCCCATTAGGAATCATTTGTGCACATTTCAGAGTGTCAAGTTGATTGTTCTCATCAAAAAACTGATCAAGGTGAATGCCATGTAATTGGGCAATCTTTTCCTCCATTGACATTTTATTGTATAGAGAATCGACGAATGCGTTGACTGTACTACTATTTGTTTGTTGCATATCCTGAGTGGTTGGTTTTTGGCATGAAACAAAGGTTTGGCTTATAAAACAGATTATTGCACCAAGTTTATAAAATTTGAAATTTTTCATTTTCGATGACTTAGAAATAAGTACAAATATAGAAAAATAAGAATAGACTCTATGGATTATCAGAAGAAAAGAAATTCTTTCTTGATGTAAAAGCGAATAATTAATTTAAAAATTGTACATTTACTACTCAAAAAAATAGGAGGATGGACTATAAATTCATTTTGCGAATTTTTAAAAATCCCCCCTAGTAAAGACGCACGGCCGTACGTCTCTTCCGTAATTAATAATTAGTGATATGATGTCAGATTGGAAAGAAAAACTTGCTGCTTTGGGCGGTGTGGATCATGCAGATGAAGAAACAGTGAATGAACAGAAAATACATTCAAAGAAAAAAGAGGGCGTTGTTTATTCAACCAATCCTAACTATGTATATGAGGAAGATGAGTCTGCGGTTGAAACGCTTCCTAAGAATCAGCAGAAACTCCGGTTGAACATGGAGCGAGCCGGACGAGGAGGAAAAACGGTGACGCTCATCAAAGGATTTGTTGGTTCTGATGAAGATATTCAAGCTCTATGTAAACTATTGAAACAGAGATGTGGAGTAGGAGGTGCTGTGAAAGATGGTGAAATCATTATTCAGGGCGATCACAGACAACGTTTGGTCGAGTTGCTGAAAAAAGAGGGATATTCTCAAACTAAATAAAGGTATAATAGCAAATCAATAAAGTCAGTAAAGCATAATTATGGAACAATCAAATTTTAATTTTGAAGGGTTGTCTGAAGAAGATATCAGGATGGCGAAAGAGTCAGCTTTCAATGGGTATTTTAATTCGCAGAATCAAATGGATTGCAGCTTTGGCTTGAATTTTGATATGGATAAGAATACGCAAGGTGATGTTGAATTGAAAGAAAAGGTAGTTGAGGATGAAAAGATTATGAATTTGCATAATGAGGCTGTTCATTACATGGAAAAGGCTTTTGAGTGTTTGAAGGAGGCAGCAGAACAGAATCATGTTGAATCACTATATAAATTAGGACTTTGTTATTATACGGGCTTTGGTGTGAAAGAGGATAGGAAAAAAGCAATGAGTATCTATTCTCAAGCGGCAGAGAAAGGGTATGTGTTGGCTCAATATGCACTTGCCCAATGTTATGCGTTGGCACAAGGTACTGAATGCAATATGAAGAAAGCTTTCGAATGGTATTTAGTAGCGGCTAAGAATGGTCAAGGTAAGGCAAGAGTGGAAATTGCTAAATGTTATCACCACGGTATAGGTACAGAGGAAAACAAGGAATATGCCTTTGAATGGATGGAAAAAGCAGGTGATGAGAATGGTGAAGTTGAAGCATTGTATTACTTGGGACAATGTTACGAAAATTCTACAGTTGTTGAGCCTGATTATGACAAGGCGGTAGAATACTATACGAAAGCAGCAGAGAAGGGCTCTGCTCATGCTCAGCTCTCTTTAGGTTATATCTATTTGACCGGTCGGTTGAATGTTGATGAAGATCATGAGAAAGCTGCGGAATTATTTACAGCGGCAGCCGAACAGCAGAATGCAGAGGCTTATTACTATTTAGGTAGATGTTATGGGGAGGAAATCGGTGTTGAAAGAGACCCTCAAAAAGCTGTGGAATATTTTAAAAAGGCGATTGAAAATGGTTGTAAATTTAAAGATATTGAACAGCAACTTTCATATTATAAATATCAAGTAGTAGATCCTGATATCTTTGATGATGAGTCTGATATAGATTTGAGTGCGGATAAAGATGTCTTATTTACGAAAGGAATTGAAGCATTTACAAAACAATCTTATACTACTGCCGTAAAGTACTTAACTGTGGCTCTTGAAAAGGGACATGAAATGGCAAATGTCTATCTTGGAAATGCTTATTACAATATTGCTGCTCAATATGATTGTGGAAGGGGCGTCAAGCAAGATTACCAAAAATCAATGGAGTTCTATATCAAGAGTGCGGAATTAGGATTCCAGTTAGCTCAATTAACCTTAGGACAGCGGTATGAAGTGGGACTTTATGGATTTAAGCAAGATTATGAGCAAGCTGTTAAATGGTATAAAATGGTGGCATCTTCTTTCCCGATTATTAAGGAGCGTCTTGCTCTTCTGTATTATAAGGGCTTAGGAGTGGAACAAAACTATTCAGAAGCCGTTAGATTATTGAAAGAATGTGTAGATGCGAACAGCTCAGAAGAAGTGTTAAATACCTTGGGTGATTGTTATGCAAATGGTCTTGGTGTAGAACAGGATCTACAAAAAGCTCAAATGTACTATGATAAAGTTAAGGAATTATGGGAAAAAGAAGAAAACAATAAACAAGGCATGGAGGATGAGGATGATGAAAAAGACGAAGAGGTAGATGATGTTGATTTGGAAGATGATGATGAGAATGTATGGGATGATGAGGAGGAAGAGGATCCTTTTGAACAATTTGCTGAAAAATTGCAGTCATGTGAAGTTGACGAAGAGAAGGTGTTAGAAGTGGAGAATGCCTATGGAATTAAAGCTCCGGAAATGCTTCGACGGATGGTGACAATGTGTACTAACGATGATGATAATTATGTGGCAAATGTTATGGTGAATATATTTCGGTTCATGACTATTTCCGAAGTGCTTAATCCAATAGAAAAGCTCGGCGTGGATTGTAAATCGATGGGATATGTACCAGTGGCTGATTGTTTGAACGAGGATATGATTGTATATAGTTATAAAAAGAAAAAATGGTTGTGGCGCGACAAGAATAATGATACTATATACATGGAAGAAGATAACCTATGGAATATTCTATGGTCTATGGAAAATGAATTTGGACGATAATATGTACGATACTCATTTCCTTGTTACATGTAAATATAGAGAAACAATGAAAAGAAACATCATTCGAATACTCCTAGGTTCTCTTGCCTTTTTTGTTTTACTATTGGGATGTCTTGCTATTATTCGTCATTATAAACGTGTTCCGCCTCAAAGTGGAAGTACGGTTTATCGTTTGGCAAGAGAGAAGGCGGATGCGTTAAAAACGTATGCCGTTAAAAATGGTTACGACACTTGTTATTGTTTTCTGGTGGATTATTCCTTGCCATCGGGAACGCCAAGGTTCTTCATTTGGAATTTTATGACTGAAGAAATTGAATTTGCAGACTTTTGTATGCATGGTGCAGGAAAGGGAAACACCGCGTGTACTCCAATTTTTAGTAACCAACAGGGAAGTAACTGTTCGTCTTTAGGAAGATTTATTGTTCTGAAAAATAAATATGGCAAGATCTTAGGCGAAAAACGAAGTCGTGGAGTCATAGGTATCGATTCAAGTAATAATAACGCACAACAACGTGGATTACTGATACATGATTCGTATTTTCTTGATTACCTGTCATTCATTCCACGCAAATGCTTGCCGTTGAATGGAGCCTCTTGTTCTGGTTGTATTACAATCACTTCCAATGGATTCAAAAAAGCAAAAGAAATCATTGATCATTCGTCTGCGAAGATTCTTTTATGGACTTATTGCTCACAAAGTCCTCATTAATGATTTTATTTCTTACATACGCACCAAAGTATTGCATTATCCGTATGGATCTCTACTTCTGAATATCGTTCTTCGAGAATCTTCTTCACTTCCTCTTCTGTATGAAAAGGAGATGTGAACCAACCTTTTGGGGCTAGTACGTGATTCACCAGCCAGTCCGTTCGGCGTAATTTACCTCGGATATAGAAACAGGAAATGAATTGACCTCCCGTCTTTAGTACTCGACAGGTCTCATCAAAGGCCTTTATCTTATCGGGAAACGCATGAAACCCATTCATGCTCATCACAACATCTATGCTTTGGCTTTCGAATGGTAATGCACCCACGTCTCCTTGACATAGGGTTATATGACTCTTCCCATCCAATCTCTGACGTGCTTGTCGCAACATGTCTTCACTATAATCAAGGCAAATAATTTTTGCAGCTGTAAGCCCCTTCCATTTTGTGCTGGTGAAAACTGCCGTGCCACACGGAACATCCAGAATTGTACCAGAAAATTCATCTGGGATGAACGACAACATTTTTTGTGTGATAGCTACATCGTCGGTACCACCCCAAAAGAATTTTATATATGCCTTGGAAAAGATATTTCCTTGCGTTAAGACTCCATCGTAAATATCCTTGGAGTCGTGATAGGCTCCTTTGATTTTATCGTTATGTTTTGCAATCATATTCATTGTTTTTGATTATGATACAAAAGTATAAAAGGAGTTCTGCAACCAGGTTGCAACTTATGTATAAAAAAATAAGAGGGAATCCCCTCTTATTTCTCAAAACTATAGAAGAACGAAGGGAATCCCGTAACTGTTATTACTCTTGTTTCTATATTTCCTGTATTAGGATCATACGTGCAAAATCCATTGTATTCCTCATTGGCTGATCCATACACAATCTTGCCCTTGTGTATGCCCATGGCGATACCATGTCCGTTAGAGTGGGGAAGTCCATCGATCACCTTTACCGTTTTATTGTAAAGATCAACAATCACAGGAGCACCCGTACGTGCAGTGTATGTATTGGTGTTTTCAGGATCAAGACCTATTGCATAACCATAGGCATAAAGAATACCATTGGATGTGTATTGACACTTTGCAAGGATATTGAGGTAATCGCATTTAAGTCCATCGACTTTTGTCTTCGTTAGATTGAACGTATAACTTGGATCAAATTCAGTCTCTCCTTTTTTGATACGGGCAATACCAGCATCCAGTCCAGGAATGTATCCGAATGAGCCTACACAGTTGATGTAGATATCTCCGTTTTCATCCTCGAAGATGGACTGATTGTCAATTGGACGAGTTGGTCCGCAAATACCAAGCGATGTGTTACGGATTCTTTTGATGAAACTATCATCTGATACATTGTAAAGAGCTATTTCAATCGCATTCTCCGTAGGCATCCATTGTGAGTTGTATTGTTCCAAGGCAACGTAAAGAATATTATCACGTACATACAAAGCACCTGGATAAGCCGATACTCCTTCATTGCGAAGTGAAGAGACATCGATTCGTGATAGCTCGGTCATGGTTTTGGGGTTGAATGCAATGATTAGATCCAAGCTTTGACAACAAACGTATGCTTTATCTGCATTTGCTTCAACCACGATGGCTGCACTTGAATTGGCAGGAAGTGTCATAGCACCTTGAAGTTCAAGTTGTTGTGAACCATTCAGAATATATCGTTTCAATTTCAACTCTGTGCCGCCCATGTAATCAGGGAAGACGTAGATGTTTCCACTTGGGCAGACACAAGGATAAGAACCGAATCCGAGTGGTATGGCATTCCTATTGTCATAATTAACGCCACCACCGAAATTACTTATGGCTTGTAAATAACCACTTCCGCTATCACCGGAAGGATTGGTGACGGTAGTTGAGAAAAGAATCTTTCCGGAGGCTGATTGAGCATCATTTTCATCCTCTTTTTTACATGCTGAAAATAAACTAGCGAATGCTACAGCTAAAAATAAATACTTAGTTTTCATCTGATTGTGATTTATATTTGATTATTTCATTACATATCTTACTTTGAATGCAAAGTTTCTTCCTGGAAGTGGACGATTAAGGTCTGAGTAAACCGTTTGGTCGGTCAGATTCTTCACTTTGAATGAGAGTGTCCATGTGTCATTTAAGAAACTATGCTCTATTCCCGTATCAATAGTGAATGATGTTGGAATCTTCCTCTCTTGGTACTTGCTCATTTCAAAATCATAGAAGTATTCGTGGATATATGAAGCATCTACAAGGAAACGGCTATTTTGATTCTTACCACCGAACAGATTTTCCTTGTGTAACTCTATTCCGAAGTTGGCTAGCAAGTAAGGAATATTAGGCATACGCATATCGTAGGTAGGGTTTGGGGTGGAAGAACCAGTCTCTGTCTCTCTACGATCACGAAGGTCTTGGAACGTGAAGTTGCCATAGAGATAAAGAATAGGTGCCACGTCTCCTTTGAATTCGAATTCAGCACCATTTGAACGTACTGTTCCGAAATTAGCATAACGAGCCATGGAAGGAATCATATCTGCTTGATAACGAATCATATTATGAAGGATGTTGAAGAAGTAATTGGCCTCTATTTCTATGAATCCATATTTATTGTTACGGTGATATAATAGTCCGGCATTGAGACCATTGCATCGTTCTGGCTCTAGATCTGTGGCAGGAAGTATAGAATAGCCGTTACCCACCAATTCTTCCGAAGTTGGTATTCTTACTTCTGAGCTGAATGAAGCTTTAGCTAGTAATCGATTGTTTATTTTATATCGTAAAGACTCACTGCCACCCCAGTAGTTTTGATTGAGACTTATCTCCTTCGGACTGTTGATGAATGTTTGCTCCAATACTTTAGTGTCGGATGAGAAGTTGAAATTTTTGATGGTGGTGGCACTCATGAATTTGTTGTCGAATAATGTCAAGTCATATGAGAATCCCACTGTGAAGCTAGTCATTTGACTTGGAAAGTTAGTTTGATAACCGAAAGAAAGATCCATGAGTTCATTCTTAGGTTTTTGTCTTGTATGTGTGGCATAAAGGTTTAGATTGAATGCGTTATGTTTATTCAAAATATAATTTAAGTTCAACTTTGAAGTGAAATCGTGTGTTCTGTTGTCGGAGTCAGACGCATAGTTTCCTTGTTCGCCTCCATAGGCAGAAACTGCATTGTAACGCGTGCCGTCCCAGCCATAACGATAGGGAGCTGCATCGTAAAGACCGTTTTGTCCATAGCTGTAGCAGGAGCTGAAATCGAAGTCGAGGCCATCCGTTAGGAAATTGTTTCGTTTTAATGTGAGAGCGGCTATGCCAGCTTGACCGTGCGTGTAAGCTTCGCGAATATCAAAATCGATACCTTGTATCTCTGCGTTGGTGGCAGTATAAATAAGTTCCATTTTTACTTCGTCGAAGTACCATTTGGTTGCTTTGAGTGATCCACCGACCATAGCCTTTTTAAAACGATCATGGTCTCGTTTCACCACCTGATTGTCCAAGTTGGGTAGTTGCATCTCATAACTGTTGTCGGAATAGGTGAGGACACCACCCAATCCGAATTGCAATCCTGTCTTTTGGTTGTTGCGTTTGAATGCAGAGTTTAGTTTATGTGTATTGAAGGAAGCTATCTCATAACTTGCATCCAGATATACTGGAGGATATTCTTTGGTGACGACATTCACCGCACCGCCTAATGCTGAGCCACCAAAACGATAAGGTACGATGCCTTTATAGACTTCAATACGTTCAATCATATCGGTTGGAACATCATTCAATGACATATAATCACTAAGTTGTCCGATGGCAGCTTCGTCGATGTAGATACCCATTCGCTTTCCTTCAAGTCCGCGTACTGAAATTCTAGAAGCACTACCTACACCTCCCGTGTTGCGTACGGTTATACCTGTTGTGCGAGATAAGGCATCGTTGATATTGGAGGTCGTGCCTTCTAATTGTTTGACGGAAATGACAGAGATGGGCATTGAGGCTTCTCGCATCTCACGTATTTCATTACGTCCTTCGACAGTTATTTCTTCCAGTTCAATGTCAGGAACCACGTCAATTACTTCTTGTGCGAAAGAACTTGTAATTGTTAATCCTGCCAGCATCATCAATAAAAATTGTTTGTTTGCTTGTTGTAATCTCATCATTTTTGTATGAAAAATTGTCATTTGTATTTTATTTATTTACGGACTATGAACCCTCAAAAAATGTAAGGGGAATTTGATCCAACACCATCATCATGGCAAATCCCAAGGCAAAACCTATTGTTCCAAGGTTAGAATGTTTTCCTTGAGAGGCTTCAGGAATGAGTTCCTCTATGACGACGTAGAGCATAGCACCGGCGGCGAAACTTAGCAGATAAGGCATGGCTGCTGTAACCATTGAAGCTAACAATATCACAAGAATGCTGCCGATCGGCTCTACTACACCACTTAGTGTGCCAATTCCAAAGGCTTTGATTCGGCTATTGCCTGCACTGCGAAGAGGCATTGAAATAATAGCACCTTCTGGAATGTTTTGAATGGCTATTCCTACCGAGAGAGCTAAGGCTTCTGTCATACTGAATTGGGAAGAGGTAGCCCCTGCAATCGTTACACCAACAGCCATTCCTTCAGGAAAGTTGTGAATGGTTACTGCCAGTGCCAACATGGTAGTACGTGATAACTTACTTTTTGGACCTTCTTGTTCTCCCTTAGGATGAATATGCGGCGTGATTAAATCTATCAGAAACAAGAATGCAAAACCACCTAAAAGAGCGAACGTGACAACCCAAATGTTCCCTCGTTCTATAGCAGGAAGAATAAGAGACCACACAGCAGCAGCCACCATCACACCCGATGCAAAACCTAATAATGCTTTTTGTGACAACTCGGGTATCTCTTTCTTCATGAAGAAGACAAAGGCTGCACCTAATGTTGTACCTAAAAAAGGAATTATCAAGGTTATGATGATGGCAATCATGCGTGTGTCGGTGTTTATTTATATAGCTGCTTCATTTCACGTCGTGAGAAGATAAATAAGTATATGCCTGCGATTATCATTACTGGATGAATCATCAATTGAACTGGACTAAACTCCATGATGAGTTCTGATGCGTGCAAGATGTTGAAAACCATCATAATAGTGGCAAGCACAAAATTGATGATACGCATAGCCTTGTTTGAACGATACTGCATGCATAGCAGTCCGCACATTGGCATAAAGAATGAGAGGAAAATCATGAAAGCCATCATACCGACAGATGCCTCACCTGTTGCATCCGGCATTGTGATATTCTCTCCCCAAAAGATAGGTAATAAGTCAGCTAACATATGCATGGCAAAACCTACCATGATGACTACCCACATAAAAGATACTTTGCTTATTTCTTTTTCCATGATGTTTGTGTTTTAATTTTATTTTTCGGGCGCAAAAGTATCTGTCTTTTATGTCAATCGAAATAACCATTTATATGGATTTTTATAGGTGAAAATAACTACTATTAAGAGGTGGAAAGATCTTATTCCCTTTGTGATTTTTTATTATGGGAAAGAATTACTTGGCAGGTTGGTCGATAGTGTTTTGTGAGGCTCAAATAAGATTCGGTAGAGATTAAAGTAGTTTTATTGATAAGAGTGGTTGAACAGATTAAAACGAAATACAATGTGTCAGATAAGAGAAAAGGCTGAATTTTCATTCAGCCTTTCCCATTATTTTGAAGTAAAGATCTTTTTACATTCCGAAACTGATGCTTTGGATATATTCATAGATAGGACTGATTAAACCTAACACCAGGATACCTAACGTACAAACGATTAATCCTAAACGAGTCATAGGATCACTTTTGAATTTTGCGATAGGTGTTTCTGATTTGTTGATGAACATAGCCTTGACAACTAGCAGATAGTAGAACAAAGAGATTACGGTGTTCAGCAAAGCAATGAATACCAGTACATATTCTCCCAGTTGCATAGCAGATGCAAAGATGAAGAATTTACTGAAGAATCCTGCAAATACTGGAATACCACCTAGAGAGAACATAGCTAACATCATGACGAAAGCTAGTTTAGGGTTGGTGTCATAAAGACCATTGTAATCATTCATCATCAATTTACCCGTTTTGTTTTCAATGCTAGAAATAACACCGAAGGCAGCTAGGTTGGTAAACATATAGATGAATAGGTAGAAGACCGTTGCAGCCATACCTTGAGGTGTAGCGGCATAGACACCTAACATAATATATCCAGCTTGTGAAATAGATGAGAAAGCTAAGAATCGTTTCAAATTCTTTTGGCGGATAGCGAATAGGTTACCGACAGTGATGGTGATAACAATAATCCACCATAAGAATCTTTCCCACGCTTCAGGGTAATTAGCAAATGCTTTGACGATGATGCAGAACATTGCGAAAGCAGCTGCTCCTTTTGAAATGACAGAAAGGAAAGCTGTGACAGGTGTTGGCGCACCTTGGTATGTGTCTGCAGTCCATAAGTGGAATGGAACTAACGAAATCTTAAAGCCTAAACCAGCCATGAAAAAGATAGTTGCCATGATATGGAGTGGAGAAGGAGTGAAATTCTCCATCACGTCAAAGAAATACAAAGAACCACATGTTCCATAGATTAATGAAATACCGAACAACATGACACCAGAAGAGAATGCTGCAGTGAGAACATATTTAGCAGCTGCTTCAGGAGAGTCTTGCTCTTTCTTATTAAAGGCAACCAATGTAGCCATTGGAATAGAAGCTGTTTCCAAACCGATATAGAATAGAAGGAAATCGCCACTAGAGATCATCAGATACATTCCAAACAAAGTGGAGAGCGTGATGAAATAAAATTCGCCACAATGACTCAGATTCTTTGTCTTGTTCCATTCAAAAGCGAATAAAAACACAAGGAAGGTACCAATGTTTAAGAAGTTCTTAACAAAGCAGTGAATGTCTGAAGTTATATACATTCCACCAAAAGATTCAGCATCACCAATGTTCCAACGAAAACTTAGATATGTGTGAATGGCAAATAAGCCAATTGCTAAATACTGAAATCTTTTCTTGTTGCTGATGAAAAGATCAGCCAGCAAGACTAAAATCATCACCACTACTAAAGAAATTTCGTGGTTCATTATTAGAAAATTACTATAATCCATATTCTACTATAGTTTTATCAATTATCAGACAATCAATCAGAATACTTTAATTAAGTTCTCTATTCCTCCTCCAATCATTGTAGATAACCAGAAAGGAGACAATCCAATGGCAGCAATGGCAAATATCAAGGCAAATACTGCAATTTTCTCATACCAAATGGCATCTGTCAATGTTGCATGATGTTCGTTTTGAATTGGACCGAACAAGATCTTGCCAACAACTCTTAAAATATAAACAGCTGTGATGACAATTGAACTACAACCTAAAATTACAAATACACGGTGGAATAGATCTGGATGTTGAAATGCACCGACAAAGATAGTCATCTCAGCAACAAATCCGCTTAATCCTGGTAAACCGAGAGAGGCCATACCTGCGATTACATAACATACACAAAGGATTGGCATGATCTTCATTAAACCGCCCATTTCGCGAATGTCTCTTGTGTGTGTACGACCATAAATCATACCGATTAGTGCAAAGAACAAGGCTGTCATCAATCCGTGAGATACCATTTGTAGAATAGCACCTGTCATGGCTGTCTTATTCATCATCAACAATGCGAATAAAACCATTCCACAGTGACTAACAGAAGAGTATGCATTGATGTATTTCAAGTCGTTTTGAACGCAAGCACTGAATGCACCATAGACAACACTTATACCTGTCAATACAATAAATATCCAAGCTAAATCATTGGCAGCATGAGGCATTAAATACATGGCTACACGGAAGCAACCATAACCTCCTAATTTCATTAGTACACCTGCATGTAACATGGATACTGCAGTTGGAGCTGATGCGTGACCATCTGGCGACCATGTATGAAAAGGGAACATAGCACCCAAGACACCAAAGCCTACAAAGGTTAATGGGAAGAATATATATTCCCAATCCATATCTGCACCACTGTTTGCTAATGCAATAACATTCTGAGATATCTCTTGAAGGTTAAACGTAGGATTTTGTCCTTCTGGTACTGAGTTGTAATACACACCTAGGATACCAACCATCAGGAAGGCAGAACCACCCATCAACATCAAGGTTAGTTTCATGGCAGAATATTCTTTCTTTCCACTTCCCCAAAGACCAATCAAAAGGTACATCGGAATCAATGCTACCTCGTAGAAAAGGAACATGGTGAACAAATCCAAGGATATGAAGAATCCATACACACCGATGGAAAGCATCAAGAACCATAAGAAATACTCTTTCACTTTCGTCTCAATAGCGTAGGATACGAAAACGCCTGTGATCACAACAATCGAAGAAAGAAGTAACATGGCAACAGAAACACCATCCACACCAACTGAATAGTGGATATTAAGTGATTCATACCAGATGACAGAGTTGGTAAATACAAACTCATCGTCCACTCCTGCCTCTCTTAGCTGAAGATAGGTGATAGTAAGATAGGCGGACACTCCTAAAAGAGCTAGTCCTCCAATTGACATGACAGTCCTAATCAAACTTTTCTTTTCTCCATTGATGCAAAATAACATTGCCATCATTATGAGAGGAATAATTACAAAGGCTGATAATATATTCATTGTTGTATTATTTATTCTGTTATAGATATAATGTTAAAGCTGTGATGATGATAACACCCATGATGAATATCCAAGCATAGCTTTGTACATTTCCATCTTGAACATCTTTTGTGTCGTCGGATACTTCATTGGTAATCCAACCCAATAGATTCATGAAACCATCAATGATGTGACGATCAAACCATGCAATAGCATTGCAAATGATTTTAAAGATGATGCTTCGTGTTATATAATACCATACTTCGTCAATATAGAATCGTCTGGATGCTGCATGGCAGAAACCGCTACATTTACTCATGATTGTTGCAGGAATATTGTTCTTCTTGTAATAGAAAACTGTCGCAATTGCTATTCCTATTGCAGCAACTGTCAAACTGATACCTTCTACTGTCCAGTTGGTGTGAATCTCTATAGCTGAGAGGTCTGCCGTAACTAAATCTCCAAATTTGAAGAATCCGCAGATACATGTATAAACAGCAAATACGATTAATGGAAGAGACATCTTCCAGTCTTGATCGTGAGGCTTGTGTTGTCCATAATCAGGATCTTCGTAGAAGAAGATATGGTAGAACAAACGGAACATATAGAATGCTGTAAGTCCAGCAACGAATGTCATGCAGATATAGATTGCAGTGTATCCGTTTTCAAAACATGCTGAAAGAATCTCACCTTTGGAGAAGAATCCAGAGAATGGAGGTATTCCTGCAATTGCTAAGCAACCAATAGCAAAACAGATGCAGGTTAATTTCATATATTTCCATAATCCACCCATTTTACTCATTTCATTGCTTTCTACACAGTGAATGATACAGCCACAGCATAAGAACAGCATGGCTTTAAACATTGCGTGCGTAAACAAATGCCACATAGATGCGGTATAACCGAGAGAAGCTTCACCCTCGCCGATGCGAGCTACACCTAAAGCAACCATCATATACGCAATTTGTGAGATGGTTGAGAATGCAAGTACTCGTTTGATATCGGTCTGTGCACAGGCTATTACAGCAGAGAACAGAGCGGTAAATGCACCGATGTAAGCGATCGTGTCTAATACATTTGGTGCTTCAAAAGAGTAAATAGGGAAGAGTCTGGCAACTAAATAAACACCGGCAACAACCATGGTAGCCGCGTGGATTAATGCGGAAGAAGGAGTTGGACCTTCCATTGCATCTGGCAACCAAATGTGGAATGGGAACATTGCAGATTTTCCAGCACCACCTAAGAAGATGAGGAACATTGCGACAGAGGTTAATGGAAGTCCGCAAAGCATGATGTCGGACATCTTTTCGTGTACCAATGCTGCATTGTCTGCGTTGAGTGTGTTGAAATCAAATGTTTGAGTGTAATATGATAGGATCAAGATACCTATCAAGAAGAACATATCAGCAAAACGAGTGACGATGAAAGCTTTTTTACAAGCACTCACTGCTGCAGGTTTTGTGTAGTAGTAACCAATTAGCAAGAAGGAGGATACACCCACCAATTCCCAAAATATGTATGTTTGGAAAATATTGGTTCCTAATACAAGTCCTAACATGGCAAAACTGAATAAAGACAATACAGCATAGTAACGTTGCATTCCTTCATCGTAATGACCGTGCTCGAACATATAGCCGAAGCTATAGATATGTACCATCAAAGAAACGGTTGAGATGACAATCAGCATCATAGCTGATATTGGATCCAAATAGAAACCAATGCTGATGACTAACGTGTCGGATATCCGTAACCATTCAAGATTGAAAAGAGTTATTGGCTGATAGACGCCATCAACTTCACCTCCGTTAAAAAAGTACTGAATTGCTATGTAATAACAAATGATAGCAACAATTGAGAAGCCTGCGGTTCCTATGATACCTGCTGTCTTTCCGGAAATTCTGAATGATGTTAAACCTAAAAAGATAAACATCAAGAACGGTAACAATAAGACATAGGGAGCAAAAGGCTGTATAGATGATATTAACGCTTCCATTTCTTATTAATTCTTTAATTGGTTAATACTTTTCACATCAATGTTCTTCTTTGCGCGATAAACGTTGATGATGATGGATATTGCTACTGCGGTCTCTGCTGCTGCAATCACGATGACAAAGAGACTATAAATAAAACCTTCCAATTGATCTGGATATAAAAATCTATTGAATGCAACGAAATTGATGTTGACTGCATTCAAAATCAATTCTATTGACATCAAGATGCTGATAAGGCTTTTGCGAACAATGAAACCATACACACCTATGAAAAATAGGAGTGTGCTAACGACTAAATAACATTCTAATGGCATACTCATTTTCTATCCTCCTTATTAATTTGTGCAACAACTAAGCCTCCTATGATGCATGCTAATAATAAAATACTAGATGCCTCAAAAGGTAACAAGTACTGATATTTCTCGGTTCCCATTAATGTGTTTCCAATCTGTTGCATGTTGAGATTGGAAGTGATTTCTGTTGCACGCGAGAAGTCTGCAGTAACAAACTTGTATTTGAATATAGTGATTAAACAGAGTGCTAATCCACTGAAAGCCGCAATGGCTCCCATGATGGATTTCTGTTTTGAATTTTTCTCCTTTTCTTCGCCTAAGTTTTTTATTAGAAGTATGGCAAATATAAAGAGCACTACAATACCACCTGCATATACAGACAATTGAACGGCTGCTAAAAATTCGTAATTCATCTGTAAATATAATCCTGCAACACCGAATAATACAAAGAAAAGGTATGTTGCTGACCGTAAAATTTTTGTCTCAGTCACCATCATAACTCCAAAGAATAGAATTGTGACAGATAAGATGACAAAAATGATATTACTTGCTGTTAAGAATTCCATATTATTGTTGTTGATTAGTGTTAGAATTAATAACTTTCTTTTCCTCTTGCTGTGGTGCAACAACCTTCTTCTCTTCTAATTTTGAACCTTCTTTGTTTAATTGCTTAACCAAAGTTGCTCTTCTATAAACGGAATGTTCAAAGTTGTTACTCCAGACAATTGCTTTTTGAGGACAACCCATGGTACAGAGTCCACAGAATGTACAACTACCTAAATCATATAGATATTGATCTAGTATCTTCTTCGTCTTCCCATCATCTGTAGTTATTTGTTTAGTTTTAACTGTGATAGTACCATTAGGACAATTCATTTGACATATACCACAACCTGTACATTTATGTTCGTTGTTGGCATTGTGTGGCATAGTAAGTTCTCCTCTGAACCTTTCTGCATATACTTTTGTGCCACGATTTTCTGGATAACATTCCGTAATCGGTTTGCGAATGAAATTAATCATAGTGATTTTCATTCCTTGCAATAGATTCCAGATGCCAGAAAATAAATCTTTTATGTATTGTATCATTTCTTTTTAATTTTAGAAAATTAATACCCATACTGCCATCACAAGCATATTTAGCAAACTGATTGGCATTAATATTTTCCATTCCAAGTGAAGCAATTGGTCAATTCTTAATCGTGGGAATGTCCATCTTACCCATAAACTAAGTAATACCAATGAAAAGGCTTTTCCTAAGAACCAAATGTAACTTGGAATATAATCCATCACATGATTAAATCCACTTGCCCAATCAGCATGAATATGGAATGGTTGCCAACCTCCTAAAAATACGGTAGTGGCCACTCCGGCAATAATAAACATATTAAGATATTCAGCTAGATAGAAAAAACCATATTGGATACCGGAGTATTCTGTGTGGTATCCTGCTGTTAATTCTGATTCTGCTTCAGGTAAGTCGAATGGTCCACGGTTGGTCTCTGCATGTCCTGCAATTAAATAGATAATAAATGCGATGAGAGCAGGGAGTGGTGCTTGAAATATAAACCAAGCATTCTCTTGACCGTTGATGATGTCTGATATGTTTAATGAACCTGCTAAGATCACCATGGTCAGGATGGAAATACCTGCAGATAATTCATAGCTGATCAATTGAGCTCCACTACGCATGGCACCAATCAAAGTATATTTGTTGTTACTAGACCATCCAGCTAACAATATACCGATAACACCTAGTGAGGAAATGGCAAGAATATAGAATATTCCGACGTTGAAATCAATACATGCTAATCCTTTGCCAAATTGTAGTGCACCGAATGTGCAGAATGAGCCGATGATTGCTAGGAATATGGCTACATAATACAATAGCTTATCTGATTTGCTGATTTTAACGATCTCTTTTAATAATATCTTTACCATGTCGGCTATCAACTGCAATGAACCCCATGGTCCTACACGATTAGGTCCAAGACGACATTGGAAACGTGCACATATCTTACGTTCCAAGAAAATCAGAATCAATGCAAGCACACAATAGAGTGCTAACAACAACACTCCGACGAGAACGTACTCGATAGCGGCTGCAGCCCATCCGGGTAGGGAAGAGGTGAGCCCATCGTGTGCTAATTTTACTACATTTTCTAATTCTAAACTCATTTTTATTTTGCTTTTTACTATATGACAATTTATCTATCTGCACACGGAATAACGTAGTCCAAAGATGCACCGATCATAATCAAATCGGCTATCTTTTCGTTCTGACACAATGGATCTAGAGCGGAAATCAACGTCATACAAGGTGATCTGAACTTTACTCTGTATGGATTCTTGTCACCCGTGCTATTAATATATACTCCAAAATCACCACGAGCATTTTCTACACGTTGGTAGTATTCACCTGCAGGGAGTTTGATGATTGCTGGGGTTTTTGCTTTGAATCCATCGTCTGGTAAATTATTAATCAATTGCTCGATAATCTTAAGTGATTGCTCGATTTCTTTCAAACGAATGAGATATCGATCGAATGTGTCGCCTGTCTCAAAAAGAACCTGTTCGAAATCGATCTTGTCGTATCCTGCGTATGGCTCAATTTTTCGAACATCACAAGCCCATCCAGATGCTCGTCCTGATGGCCCTGTCACACCTAATGAAACGGCTTTGTCCATAGAAAGAATACCCATCTTTTCCATACGTCCTTTGGCAATAGGATTGTTAGTGAAGAGTATATGATACTCTTTTAACATCTTTCGCATATATGGAATGAATTCTTTCACTTGGTCAATGAATTTTGGATGTATGTCATTTGCTAATCCTCCAATGACATTGTATCCAACCATCAGTCGTCCACCTCCAGTCTCCTCAAAAATGTCCATGATCTTTTCTCGGTCACGCATACCATAGATGAATGCAGTGATGGATCCCATATCCATACACATACAACCCCAACCTAATAGGTGAGATGCGATACGTGTTAATTCATCAAATATGATTCTGACTGCTTCTGCACGTTTTGGAATCTCTAATCCTAGTGCTTTCTCACAGCATAGACAGAAAGCATGACGATTCATGGTTCCTGAAAGATAATCCAAACGTTCTGTTAGTTGAAGTATTTGTGGATAGGTCTTCGATTCACACATTTTTTCAATACCACGGTGGATATATCCAAAATTTGGATCTACTTTTTTGATGATTTCACCGTCTAAAGAGACGCGAAGGTGAAGTACTCCGTGGGTGGCAGGGTGCTGAGGACCTATGTTTACCACGTATTCTCCATTCTCAAATAACTGATGATGCTTTGTTATCAGTTTTCCTTCTTTGTCAAAAGATAGAGTTGGCATGTCTTCCATGTCATCAACCGTTTGATTGACAAGAGGAATAGGATTGAGAGCTGGATTTGCATCATAATCTTTTCTAAATGGATATCCGTTCCAATCAGCACGTAAGAATATACGACGGAGATCAGGATGATTGACGAATTTTATGCCATAAAAATCATAAGCTTCCCTTTCATATAAATTAGCTGATTCCCATAAATCATAGACAGAAGGAATTGCTATGTCTTCATAATCAGGAGTCTTGACTTTGACAACTACCATTGTATTCTTTTCAATAGAAGATGTTAAATGGTAGATGACACCTAAACAATCTTTGTAGTCGATACCCGTCAGATTCAATAAAACGTCTAATCCATTAGCTTTTAATTTTTCTGCTAATTTTCTCCATTGTTTTGGCTCGACGGTAATGGTAGGGTATTGTTGCTCCTCTACGGTGAGACCCGAAGCAACGGATGAAATAATGTCTTTTGTCTTTTTCATTTCCTACTTTATTTCTGATGGGTTATTTTCTTGAACTATCTCTTCACTTTCTTTTTTTCTGCAAGGAAGTTTGAAGAACTTCTCCACCTTGATTTTCCTTTCTAGTTGCATCATGCCATATAGCATGGCATCTGGTCTTGGAGGACAGCCAGGTACATATACGTCCACAGGTATGATCTTGTCAACACCTTGAACTACATGATATGAGTCTTTGAACGGACCACCACTGATGGCACATCCACCCACTGCAATCACATACTTAGGCTCTGCCATTTGATCATACAGACGTTTTAATACAGGTGCCATTTTATGAACAATGGTTCCTGCTACAAATATCACGTCAGCTTGTCGAGGTGAGTTTCTTGTTACTTCCCATCCAAATCGAGCAAAGTCTGTTCTTGCTGCACCTACACACATGAATTCAATACCGCAACATGCAGTTGCAAAGGTGAGTGGCCATACGGAATGAGAACGGCTCCAATTTATGAAGTCGTCTAAAACACCTATGCTTACTCCCACACCATTATTACGAAGCTCTTCAACATACTGCTCTAAGTACTCAGTATCATTGAAGTCTTCTTGCTTCATGCTTTTTACCTTGATGTTTTTTACTTCCATTCTAACGCTCCTTTCTTCCATGCATAAGCTAAACCGAGAACGAGGATGAATAGGAAGAACAGCACGCTTACTAATCCTATTGATCCTAATGACTTCATGATGCTTGCCCATGGAAACAGTAAAACTGTTTCTACGTCAAATATCAAGAATAGGATGGCAAAGAGATAGTAACCAACTTTGAACTGCATCCATGATGTCCCCTTCGTAGGAATACCACACTCATACGGTTCTCCTTTTTGCGCATTGGTCGATGTTGGCGCTAATAATTTGCCAATCACCACTGCTGCTATTACCATGATGATAGCAGTGACAAATGCAACAATGAAAATCTCTGAACTCATTTCTATTTTATTTGTTTGTTATTATTGTTTTCCAACAAAAAATGGAAGCTGTATCTCTTTTGATACAGCTTCCAATCTCTTTTTATATATATGTCCTCTTTACAAGATACACGAAAGTAAGGGCTTTTATGCTCTTCAATCGTTTGCAAATGAGTAATTTGGACATCATTTTATTAATTTATTTTTTAGCCTTAACAATTTTTTTGAAATTCTTACGCAAATTTGGAAAATCTATTTCATTTAGCCAAATATTTTACTCTTAAATTTTACATTTTTTTTGACAATATGAAAGTTGAATTGTGTTAAAATTATAGATTTAGATTGTTGTGGTCGTGATTTTGTTTTTAAATATACCTTAATCGTATCAAAATGATATTATAACACCTCTGAATTTGTCAATTTGAATATTTCTGCAGATGAATTGGACTGGAAAATCGTGTTTGCAGGCTATTTATCCCGTCAAAATTTCATGTGCGATCTTCTTATTGATGTCTATTCATGACAAGACATTTTGTTACGCCTCTGTTTGTGATATTTTATATAGTATATAGTCCTTGTATAAAGGAATGTTCTTTTCTTCTATTCCGTTTTGTGTTAAATATATTTTGTCTTCGTTGAATAATTGACTGAACTTTTTGGGGTCAGAATCGATTTTTAAATATGCTTTTTTGTAGTATTGAATCGCTTCGTCTTTTTTATTCAGACATAGTTGTATGTGACCAATGTTCATCCAGTCTGTTTCGTTCCTTTTATCTTCTGCTGATTTTAAATAATATTTTTCGGCTTGCTCTAATTTGTTGCATACAAATGAGCACCATCCGATGGCTTTGGCAGCATTGTTGTTTTCTGGTGCTAAGTATTCGATTTTAAAGAAAATCTTTAGCGCCTCTTGGTAGCGTTGTAGGTTGATCAGACAATAGCCTATGTTGGATTGTATGTTTAGATCATCGGGCGACAATGTCTCGCATTGTTGATAATAGAACAAGCTATCTTCGTATTTCTTGTTGCATTTAAGGCAATAAGCTAATCGCTTTAAATTCCATAACGTGCCAGATTGTAATGTTTCTGCTTTTTGATAATATGTGATGGCGTTGTCGTAATCTCCTTGTTGTTGATAACAGAACGCAATTTTTTGTAGATAATCGATTTGTGTCGGCTGCTTCTCTGATAACGTGGTGAGCAGTTGGATAGCCTGTTGATAATACTCCTTCTTTATGAAAAAATCAATGATGGCAAGTTTGATCTCTTTTGATTTTGGATTGTTTTGTATCAGTATATTATCATTGAAATTCTTTATGGAGAGGAACGGATTGCTAAAATCTTTTTTGAAGAAATATAGATTGTAGAATCTGAACAAGTCTTGAATGTACATTCGTGCGATATTGTTTTCCTCCGAATATGCGGTTGGCAGATTGGCGTTTTTAAGTTCTCCCAACTGATCTTTTTCCATTTGAAATGTGTTTTTGATCATCTCTTTGTATTGATTGGGCATTTCATTAATGGAATAGATCATTGAATATTTGTCTGAATTGCAAAGAAATACGCTTTCGTTTAATAGACCCGTCAGCTGTTGAGCGAAATCAGAGTCGTTTAGTTCATATTTCTTGGCAATCGTTTGGTGGAAGAAAGGGAGAAACCAGTTCTCTATCGTGTTGAAGAAGGCAAAGTTCTTTAGTGAGGCGAATGTGCTCATGAAAATATCGCCTCCTTCCATTTGAAGATTGGATAATTCCATCATCTTATCGGAGACGCCTGAGTTTTCCATGATAGAGTCCCATTTCGGATTTATGATGGACATCTCATTCCCTTCGTTGATGAGGTCTTCTATGTTTATTTTGTTCTTCTTTAGCTCTTTTAAAGAACTGTTTTTTATTAAATCAGGAAGCGTGTCATTCATCTTCTTTGTGATTTTGTCTGTTTCTTTGCTGAGAAGAATTTGAATGATCGTCTTTTGTAAGTTTTCTGCTATATCTTCATTGTCAAACATGTATTGCATTCTACTGCTCAGTTTTGAGTAGATGTTGATTCTTGCTGAATGAATGTTTGTGCAAAAAATGATGCCGATGAGAGCCCGTTGTTTGATGGATTTTATAGGATCATCGATTTTATCTAGTAACAAATGAAATTTCTCTTCGTCAAATGTCCGAATCAATCCTAGCATGATTGCTGCTATGTATGTGCATTTGCAACCTTCGTCTATCGAAGGGTCTGCTAAAAGATCTTTGATGTGATTGGAGAACTCTTTGTCATACTTCTCTGTTAGCCATAGTACATGAAACAGTTGTGTATGGTGTTCTTGTATGTTGAATGTCTCAGGCCATGAGAAGTGGAGAAGGGGAGACGTTCTTTTGTGTTGATATACGATATTGTTGGAGTTCTTTGTGAAGAATTGATTCCGAACGGTATCGGCTAACTCTAACAATTGAATCTGTATGTTTTTATAGATGGATTCTTGATTGGGGTCTTGGATGGCATCGGTCGCATATTTTAGCATATTTAAATATGTGTTTTCTAATTCGCCACGTTGCTCCTCCCAAAATGAATTATTGGTTTCTGTGATTAGTTCTTTTAAATGATTAAATGCGGCATTTAATTCTTTGTTGCACGTTTCTACGCACACATTTTTATATAGTATTTCAAAATCTCTATTGGTCATGGTCGTTTTTATGATTTTTTCATCTGTTGCTTTTGTGCTTCATGCGATGTTATTTGAATAAAAACTTTTTTTTGCAAATATAGGTAAATGAAAAAACATTTTCCTTGCTTTTGTATAATATCTGAATGTCTTTTTTCTATCAGGTGTATGGTGATAAAAAAAGGAGGGAAACATTGTTTCTCTCCTTTAGTGACCCCGGCGGGATTCTAACCCACAACCTTTTGATCCGTAGTCAAATGCTCTATACAGTTGAGCTACGGGGCCGTAACACTTGGCTTGTTTCTCAAATGCGATGCAAAGGTATCACTTTATTTTTTAAAATACAAACACATTTGCGAAAAAATATCGTGTATGCAGTGAAATATTTGTAATTCGCTGACTATTAATTTTTTTGTTTTTCAATAATGGTTTATACATTATTTTTTATTGCTCATGTCGGTACACTCCAACATTCCACTTAATATAAAATCGGTAATGTGTTTCCTGTTCTCTGGGTATGAGAAAGGTCTGAGGTCTCCACGAATGAATGGGACTTCGCATCCTTTAAGGGAACATTGAATGATCATAGCCGCCAATTTAGGGTTTTTTACGTTGAAATATCCCTGTTGATTTCCGTCAATTAGAATGGACTCTAGCATTTTCATTTCGGTGATATCTAGTCTGTGTCGGCTTTTTTCAACGACATGAATGTTACGGAAGAAACTTGCACGAAGGTTACCGTTTCGCATCACTGCTTCGTGAAAGATGTCCATTCGGACATAGATGTAGTTTATGAGTTTCTCGGCAGGATTCATGTTCTTTTGCATCTCTGCTTGTAATTTATGAGCTAACTGAAACAATTCGCTCTCAATCACAGCATAATAGATATCATCCTTGCTTTTGAAGTATGTATAAAGTGTGCGCCTACCTTTGTTCGCTTTGGATGCTATATCATTCATAGTAGTATTCTCCATTCCCTTTTCAGCGAACAGTTTACGTGCTACGTCTATAAATATTGCTCTTGTTTTGGTTGTACCCATCACTTTATCGGTTATAGATTTTTATTATGCAAAAATAAGTTAAAATAATGGAAAGAAAAATCTTATTATGAATTTTTATAATTTTGTGTTATTATATTTTTACAGATGAAACAATTTTTTATACTCATTGTAGGTTTTTTCTTCGTTGCTTCGTGTGCAAGTCATAAAGAAGAGAAAAACAAAGAACAGAATATTGATTCGCTCATAAAGTGTGCAACTGAAATCGATTTGAAATATTCTCGAAAGTTTTCACTTTATTCTTTGCCTGATAGTACTGGTTATCTCCTTCGTGTGATGAACTCGGATTCAGCAAATTCATCTGTCGATAATTTTTGTTTGGTGAGAAAAGACAAGAAGCTGAAGGTGCATTCAGTGCCTGTATTGGAGATTCCTTTGTCACGGATTACATTAAGTTCTTCTACTCATTTAGAGTTCATTCGTATGTTAGGTTGCTTGTCTGCTTTGCGTGGTATGTTTAATGAGGAATATATTTATTCGGATTCTACTCTTTCAATTATTCAGAAGAATGATGTGGTTGAGATGGGAGATGGTTTTAATGTTGATATGGAAAAACTATTGTTGGTTTCTCCTGAATTAATGTTTGTGTCTGATGAACGTGAGAAGATACCGATTCATGATTGGCCTGTGTTGGTCTGTCAGGAGTGGAATGAGCCGGATGCATTGGGTAGAGCTGAGTGGATCAAAGCCTTTGCTGTTTTATTTGACAAATTAGAAATGGGCGATTCTTTGTTTCTGGATATTGAAAAAAACTATTTAAAGTGGAAGAGCCTGGCAGCAACTGATAGTGTGCGTCCATCGTTATTTGCTGCGGGAGCGTTCGGCGATACGTGGTATCTGACGGGAGGAAAAGGATATATGTCTTCAATCTATCAAGATGCGAATGCTTATTTCTGTTTGGCTGATTCGATGGTTTCGACTGTCACCTGTGGATTGGAGTGGTTGATGACCCATTATCAAAATGTGGA
The DNA here is from genome assembly GCA_902766045.1 of uncultured Bacteroidales bacterium. GTDB lineage: Bacteria > Bacteroidota > Bacteroidia > Bacteroidales > Paludibacteraceae > UBA1181. The sequence goes on along the minus strand of CACXCA010000004.1, from coordinate 44,032 downwards.
TGTTTGGATGAATTGTCAGACAAAATATCTGATGAATATAGATTCTCGTCTTTCGGTTCTCAAATCTTATCAAACAGGTAATATCTATCATTTTAATAAGAGATCGAAGCAACGCTCTAATGTGTATGTGACTGACTTTTATGAATCGGCGGTGGCGCATCCTGATGTTGTACTTGCCGATGTTGTCTCTGTTTTACACCCGCATTTGATGCCTGGGTATGAATCGGTTTATTTAGATAAAGTGAGGTGATTATGTTGGGAAGTAAAAGAGGTGATAGTTCTGGGTTCATCTATGCTGTATTGACAGTGTTGATGGTTATCGTTTTCTTGTTGGATCTTCGATGGGGTAGTGTTGATATACCGATGAATGAATTTTTTAATATTGCAAGAGGAGATTCAACTGTTTATGCGAAGATCTTTTATGAGGTCCGTCTGCCTAAAGCCTTTGCTGCTGTTTTGGTGGGGGTCTCCTTGTCTGTTTCTGGTCTGTTGATGCAGACCTCTTTTCGTAATCCTTTGGCAGGTCCGTATGTGCTGGGTATCAGCTCGGGTGCGACATTGGGCGCAGCCATTTTTTTATTGCTTTTGTCTGTGCTAGGAATCACTTTGGTGGGGTTCTGGATGCAATGGGGTGTCGTGTTATTTGCTATGTTGGGGGCCTTGTCGCTATTTCTTATTATTTTATTGGTGTCTTTTCGGATTAAGGAGTCGGTTACATTGTTGATTGTCGGTATGATGTTAGGTACTCTTGCTAGTGCAGTCATCAGTGTGTTGCAGAATATTAGTGATCCTGATTCGGTAAAGTTGTTTATAAACTGGACATTGGGCTCCTTGTCTATGATTGGACGCAATCAGTTGCTCGTGATGACACCTCTTGTCTTGGCAGGATTGATTGTGGTTTGGTTTGTACGAAAACAATTGGATCTGATGTTGTTGGGGGATGATTATGCTTCAACAATGGGTGTTTCTGTGTTTCGATGCAGAGTGCTGATTATGGTGGCAACCGTTGTTCTGACAGGCGTTACAACTGCTTTTACGGGACCGGTCGGTTTCGTTGGAATTGCCGTTCCTCATATTGCCAGGATGATTATGAATACATCCAAACATTCCAAAGTGATACCTTGTACATTGTTGTTGGGAGGAAATATGATGTTGCTATGTGATATAATTTGTCAGTTGCCTTCTAACGGGTATGTGTTACCTTTAAATGCTGTTACAGCCGTACTGGGAATCCCTGTGATAATATGGGTCTTGGTAGGGAAGAAAAGAATGTTTATATAAGGTATAGAGGTTAGTTCAATTTTTATTTAATAGGAAAGGAGTGCGCCATAAAATGAGAGAGAATTAATCTCTGCATCTTGGCACACCCCTCTTGTATTAGAATCATCTGTTACGGAAGAATAAGCGTTTGCTTATTTCTTCTTTTTATGAAGTGCATCTTCATACGATTTGTCAGATGATAGAATCTCTAATGCTTTGTTGTAAATATCATTTTCAGTATTCATGATCTGGAAATATTCATTAGAAGTCCAGATGTCTCTTGCAATATTTGCTTTTATCTGTTTCTTCATAAGCGCTTTTGACTTCTCCAATTGCTCCTTGTCTAATTCTACTTTCTCTTTTTGTCCAATTTCAACAAGTTGGTCAATGTCCGCATCTGTGATTTCAAATTCAGAAAGGAATTTTTGGAATGAAGCGTTCTTAATTTTCTCGCTTTGATTATTGGTAGGATATTTCGCTTCTAATTGACTGCGGTTCTTTTCCAAGTATTTCATGATGAATGTATTGAAAGCACCTTTAGCAACTAAATTACGATGATATTTAGTGTATTTGAGTGTATCCAATGGCACAAAGATGTCTGGCATGATTCCACCACCTCCATAAACGGTTCTTTTTAGTTTTAATGTGTTGTATTTTAGAGAGTCAGGGAATGATATGCTGTCTTCGTGCATCAATTCGCCATGATTATAACGTTCAATGATATCGTTACGATATTCTTTGATGTTATCCTTGTATGGACGTTGGATGCAACGACCCGAAGGTGTATAATAACGAGCTGTCGTTAGTCTGATTTGAGAACCATCAGGAAGATCAAGCATTTTCTGAACTAAGCCTTTACCGAATGTGCGACGACCTACTACGACACCACGATCCCAATCTTGTATGGCACCAGTGACAATTTCACTAGCAGAAGCAGAACCTTCGTCAACTAAGATGACGATTTTTCCATCGAAATTATTGGCATCACCAGTAGCTTTGTATTCGTCACGAGGTTGTGCTCTACCTTCTTGGTAAACGATTAGATTTCCTTTGTCAAGGAAATTATCGATGATATTGATTGCTGCAGACATGAATCCACCGCCATTGTCTTGAAGGTCGATGATTAGGTTTTTCATTTTCTGTGCTTTCAATTTAGAAAGAGCTTTGTTGAATTCTTCAACCGTTGTACTAGAAAAACGGTCAATCTTTATGTAACCAGTCTTTTTGTCGATCATATAAGATGCATCTACGCTGTACAAAGGTATTTTGTCACGGGTGATGTTGAAGTCTATCAGTTCTTTTACACCACGACGTAATACTTTGATATTAACGACAGTACCTTTAGGTCCACGGATTCTCTTTTGAATATCTATGTTCTGCATTTTCACACCGGCAATGGTTGTGTCGTTGACATAGATGAATCGGTCGCCTGCCATGATGCCCACTTTCTCGGAAGGACCACCCGATATGGTTTGAATGACCAATAAGGTGTCTTCCATCATTTGGAATACAACACCCACACCTTCGAAACTGCCTTCCAAAGGTTCGTTTTCACGTTTCAAGTTCTCCTTTGATATATAGGAAGAGTGGGGGTCGAGACTAGAAAGCATGCTTTTGATAGCCGTTTCTGTTAGTTTGTTCATGTTGGTTGTGTCAACATAATAATGATCAATCATGTATGAAACAAAACCAAACTTCTGGATGTTTGCATCATGGAATTGAGACCAACCAAGCGTTGGTAATAACATAAATGCAATGGTATAAAGGATGACTTTTCTTCTCATAACTTATATATAAAAAGATAAACCTTCCTATACGAAAGGTTTATGCTATGTTAAATGAATACTCTTAGATTAGAGGAATGTTGTTCTCTTTGCATGTTTTTCTCATGTCTTCAGGCCAGATACTAGCTTGAATTTCACCTACGTGAGCTTTTCTGAGGAAGAACATACATAGACGAGATTGACCTATACCACCTCCGATGCTTAAAGGAAGTGTTCCGTCAATTAAACGTTTGTGGAAATACAACTTTTCACGTTCTTCTTGTCCCGTCATTTTCAGCTGACGAAGCAATGCTTCTTTGTCAACACGAATACCCATAGAAGAGAGCTCCATTGCTTGTTCAAGTATGTTGTTCCATACTAATATATCACCATTCAGTCCTGGTAGGCCATCTTCACCTATTGTTGTCCAGTCATCATAGTCAGGAGCACGTCCATCATGTTTCTCGCCGTCACCTAATGGACCACCTACACCCATAATAAAGACAGCACCATATTTTTTTGTGATGATGTTTTCTCTTTCTTTTGGTGTTTTATCAGGGTAGAGTTGGCGAAGTTTTTCTGCATGAATAAACGTTATTTTCTGTGGTAGTTCTGGCTTGATGTTTGGATACATCTCATATACTACGTATTCCGTGCGAACCATTACAGAGTATATTCTGGAAACGATATCTTTCAAGAAGTCGATTGTGCGATCTTCTTTTGTGATGGTTCTTTCCCAGTCCCATTGATCTACGTATAGAGAATGAAGGTTGCCTAGAGACTCATCCGAGCGGATAGCGTTCATATCCGTATATAATCCATAGCCCGGTTCAATTCCGTATTCAGATAGCATAAGTCTTTTCCACTTTGCTAATGAATGTACGACTTCGGCACGTTGATCTCCCAGGTCTTTTATTGGAAATGTGACAGCACGTTCTACACCGTTCAAATCATCATTGATACCTTGTCCCTTTAATACGAATAGAGGGGCGGTTACTCTACGTAGTCTTAACTCCGCGGATAAACTTCCTTGAAAAAAATCCTTTACTTTCTTGATTCCAAGTTCTGTTTGCCGCATATCTAATAACGGCTTGTAATTTTTAGGAATTTTTAAATAACTCATATTATATTAATTTCTTTATTTTCTATTCTTAATCAACGCAAAGATACAATCTTTTTTGTTTTGTATAATTATATAGATGTAAAAAAGTGTAGTAATAAAATGATATTGTTTATTCCATTCTCCTGTCATTTTGAATTGTAGAATTTTTACTTTGTTGTCATATGGATATATATATAGGGTGTGAGAAATGTCAAGAAGAGAAAATTAGAATGGAATGAATTAGTGCAATTATATACTATTGACGTGCTATTCGTGTTCTTATTTTGGAAAAATTTAAAAATATTCTAAAAATAGTTTAATATATATATTGATTATAGTCAATAAATTATGTTGTGAGTATGAAAAATGGATGATTATTTACTATTATTTTAACATATAGTTTGTATATTTGCAACGTTTTTTTATGTAGTGTTTTCTGAAATCGATTAAAGAGTCCTGTCGGTTTAGAAAAAGAATTTAAGGATTCAAAAAAAAAAAATTTTAAAATGAAGAAATTATTATTAGTTGTAGCTGCATTTTTTGCAATGAATGCATTTGCACAAGAACAAGGTGATGACAATGGTTTTGGGTTAAAGTTAGGCGTAGGTTTTGGTGGCAGTAGCTATGGAACTGTTGATTATGGTTCAGTAATCAAGATTGATGGTAATACTAACAGCTATTCTCCTGCATTCGGTCTTTCATTGGATAATCGTTGGTATGTAGCTAATCCAGGAAAGTTCGGTATCGCTATCGATGCTCGCTGGTTGGATTTGTCAATCGCACATTTTGGAGATAAGACTGATTACACTGAAGTAAAGTCTAATCTTGTTAAATTTGAGATGTTTGGTCCTGGTGTTATCGGTACTTTCTACATCAATGACAAAATGGCTGCTGATTTGTATTGGAACATTATTCCTAGTCTTGCTGTTACAGGACATGATTCTAAAGTTACTACTCCTGCATTTGGTAACAATCCAGAAACAGTAGTTGAAACTGAAGATACTGATTTTGCTTTAGGTATGTCTAATTACATTGGTGCTGCATTTAGATTCAAAGTATTCCAAGCTGGTGTTGAATATAACATCGCAAAATTGAAATACCAAGATTGGGGTAAGAACGATGATAATGCAGAAGATGCATTAAATGATTGGGCTAATTCAATTTTTGGTAATTACAAGCAAAATTTGAATAACTTCCGTGTATTTGTTGGATTCAAATTCTAATTAAATCACATACAATTAAAAAGCATACCTTCGGGTATGCTTTTTTTTATGCCGATTATGAAATAATAGTGATGGCAAAATTCATTTCATGAAATTTGAAATTTCCCCTTGTAGAGACATACGGCCGTGCGTCTCTAACCGAAAGGAATCAAAGAAGGTTGTCATCCCGTAAATTATATTTTTTTGTGTAAACAGTGAATTTACTGTGTATTTGTTGGATTCAAATTCTAATTAAATCACATATAATAAAAAAGCATACCTTCGGTTATGCTTTTTTATGCTGATTATGAAATAATAGTGGGGACTATAAATTCATTTCCTGAATTTTGATTGTTTGGGTTTGATATAGAAGAGACGCACGGCCGTGCGTCTCTACAAGAAGGGATTATATGATTTCAATACATTTCTCAGGTATCCATCCAACATTACCATCGGCGATTTGAATCTCCACCCAACCGTTTAATTTACTTTTTATCTTCACTTTAGTACCTTCATGTAGTAAAAATAGATCTGTGCCTCCATTGTCTGGCGAGCCTTTTCCTGTTACCGAAGGAGCAAAAATGATTGCATAATCATGAGAGATTAATATATTCTTCTGATTCTTTGCATAGTGGAATGAAATGATACACATAAGAATTGTGAAAATACTTGTAAAGAAAGAGACTTTACGTAGCCAACCAATCTTACCAAAGAAATAGATTGAGACACATATTAACGTAAAGATGAAACAGAAGATAGATAATTTAGCCCAACCGTCGGAGCTAAATGTATTCTGGATAGATTTATTCCAATCAGAGATGAAAAAGTTATCTAATTGCTCGATTTTATCCGTCGTTTGCTGTTTTGCCATCTCAAGATTGAAAAGAATATCTTCATTGTTGGGGTCAAGTTTGAGTGCTCTTTCGTAGTTGAGAATGGCAGGTGCGATTTCACCTTGTTTATATTTTGCATTGCCTAAGTTATAATACAAGGCGGCAGAGGAACCTTCTTCTTGTAAAACGACTTGATATAAACTGTCGGCTTCTTTAAATTTTCCTAAAGAATATAAGTCATTTGCTTCTGCAAATCGTTTAGATTCTGATGCGAAGCATATTATAGGAAGTATCGAAAGAAAAAATATAAATATACGTTTCATTTTAGTTCGGTTATATGATTAAATTTTAATCTGTTCTTCTATTGTGCTGATCAAATCAACAGCTTTAGTGTAAAGCTCATCCATTGCCTCCTGACCATTTGTTGGTGCGAAGCGTGCGAATTCGCATGTCTGCAATACATTCATGAAGTTGCTTATAACTGTTGGATCAATTTTATGTTCAGCTAATTTAGATTCAATATTGTCTTTGTCTAATTCAGCGATAGGAATATTTAATTTGTCGCTTGTATATCCCCATAGGGCTTTTAACACTTCCTCATAGAATTGTTCTTTCTCGTTAGCAACCAAATGCTGTTGTGCTTTTTTCAGTCTTTTTGTGGCTTGTTTATTTGCTCTTTTATTTTTCACCAAGATGATATTTGCGTTTTCCTTCAGTTGTTTTCTGTATAAGATAAACAAGGTGATAAATATGCAAAGAGGAATAATAAACCATAAATAAAAAGAGGTGGAGCCGAAGAACGGTGTGTTATATGCACTTAGACTCGTATTCTTTTTATTAATGAAATGAATATCTTTACCGAGGTATTTTACATTTTCTTTGTTGCCAAAATTTGAAACAACCGTTGTGTTTTCTGTTGCGTTATTTTCGCCTTTCGCCACGTTGATTGTATAGGCTTGTGTTTTCAAAGATACATATCTCTTTGTTTTAGGATCAAAGAATGAAAAGTCTGCTGCTGGAATTTCATATACTCCTGCATAACGTGGAATGGCCAGGTACTCAATTTCTTTTGTTCCGCTGACTATGTTTCCAGATGTGCTTACTTTGGAATTTACTTTTGGATCATAAATTTCAAAATCGTTAGGGAACTTTATCTCCGGTTCTTTTACATATTTAATATTACCAGTTCCTGAAATCTTAACCTTTAGGTTGATGGCATCATTGGCTTTTACTTCAGTTGAATTGATAGATGTCTCGATTCTATAGGATCCAACGGTACCATTGAAATTGTCTGGTTTCCCTTGCGAAGGCAAAGGCATAACTTCAATTTTCGTGCCTTTGATGGTGAGTTCTTTTTTTACGTTATAGGTGGTTCCAAAGAAATCGTCCATGTCAAATATACTTCTTCTTCTGTTGGACGAACGTTTTTGAACCTGTGCAATTACCGTTATCTTACCATTTTCGATATCAATATTGTTTGCTCTTTGAGGGAAGAGAATCGCTTTTTTCAAAATATATACGTAATAACGAGCACCATTGTATGTTTCAATTCCGGCATTTCTTTCTTCATCTTTTATGTTTACTTCTTGTGCGATGAATCCATTATATTCTGGGAATTTGACATTATCTATGCCCGATACATTTCCTTTGTGATATAGTTTTATGGTGGTAACCAACTGTTCTCCTTCATACACTTTCTTCTTGTTGTATTCGGCTACGCAGAAGAGATCGGTATCAGATACACCAGTCACGTTTTCTCCTTGATTCCCGCTATTATATCCATTGGAGGATTGTCCGCCTCCACTGTTAGAACCTTGAGCAACGACTTTAATGGTAAGTGCATTTGACATTAATGTTTTTCCATTATATGTGAATCTTGCTGGCGAAATAGTAAATGTACCTTCTTTTTTAGGTGTTAATATATATGTATAAGTTAGATTTTCAGTTGTTGTCATCGCTCCATTTATGATGGAAACTTGTTTGGCTGAACTGGTACTAGGCCCCATCAAGATATCAAAATCTTTGATTTCAGGAGTTTGTAGATCTGTTGGCTTGGCATTCTTTATGTTAAACTCCAATCTGAATTGTTGTCCGATGGCAACAACATTGGGCGCTGATGCTTTAATAGAAACATCTTCGTTAGCAGCCCATAGGCTGACACTTGCAATTATAAACGTGAATAATACACAAACTATTTTCTTCATTTTATTTTAGTTCTTTCTTTGCCATGCAAAAATACTAATTATCATCTAACAAATAAAGTAGGGTGGAAAAAATCACCAATCTTTATCTGTTTTATATCGAGAATCTTTTTGTTCGATTTTTCGTTTCTTCTGTTGATCTTTTTCTTCTTGTTCCAATGCATTCAAGATCTGTTCAGCATTTTCTTTCGACATCTGATCTTTCGATTGCTGCTCCTCTTGTTGCTGTTGCTGCTGTTGTTGTTGATCTTGTTGTTGCTGTTGTTGTTGATCTTGATTCTGGTCTTTTTGATTATTGTTCTGGTTATTCTGACCATTGCTAGGAGGTGTCATTGACTGTAGTATCTGTGCTACTTTTTTCTCATAATCCTGAGCCATGGCAAGATTGAAACGCGTGCTATCATTTTCGGGCGCATTTCGAAGAGATTCCTTGTAATCCTTGATGGGCGTTTGAATGATTTTCAAGTTCTCTTGTAGATTATTATAGAATTGTTGTTTTATTTCATTTACATTCTGTCCTGCAGCCTCCATTTTTGTAATTAAATCATTGGTCATCAAGATTGAATCTAAAGGAGTTAATCGTTTCATGTTAGCATTACCTTTGTTTTTGTATATGCTGGAAACCAATTCTTTTGAATCTTCGCTTGCATCTGATTTTAATGTAGAACGTACGGCATTGGCATAGGTCTTATCAGCCATTTCATATCGACCGTTTCTATAATCTGCATTCGCATTGTTGTAGAGCGCACCACTGTTAGTCGAATCAATCTGAAGAGCTCCTACATATTTGATCTTTGCATCGTCATATTTCTTTTCGTCAAAGAACTCATTTCCTTGGTTGATGTAATCCCCAATCTGTCTGAATGATAGCGAACTTTTATTAGAGAAAAGTAATATTAATAATATGATGATGACAGTGGTTGTTGCACTGATTTGTATAATTTCTTTCTTCTCCATTTTTAATCAAATAATTTAAAGTTACGGAACAATCCATTTTTCCTTTCTAAGATGATTAACTCTATGACCAAGATGATTATAACAATCAAAACAATGGGAGGAAATTGTTCGTTGTAATCTGAATATACCTTTGATTCAACATCCTCATGAGCTACCTTATCCAATTCGGATTGAATGACTTTCATTGCATTATTGGTGTTGTCAGCTCGAATGTATGTGCCATTTCCTGCTCTGGCAATTTCTTGACACATGGTTTCGTTTAGCTTTGAGATGACTACATTGCCATCTTTGTCTTTCTTGAAATTATTTGTTCCAGATACAGGAATAGGGGAGCCCTCAGGTTTTCCTATTCCGATTACGTTCACTTGAATTCCCTTTGCAGCAATTTGCTGTGCCATACTCACTGCATCATCTTCATGGTTTTCACCATCTGTTATGACAATGATGGCTTGCCCTTTGCTGATGTCTTCTTCTGAAAATGCTTTGCTGGCCATCTCTAATGCAGCGCCTATGGCAGTTCCTTGTTGACGGATGATGTTAGGTTGTATTGTTGAAATGAATATTTTGGCTGATTGATAATCGGTTGTTATCGGTAATTGCGTATAAGGATGTCCGGCAAAGATGATAACACCAAATTTGTCATTGTTAAGTCCGTCAAGTAGTTTGTATAACATCTGTTTGGATTTCTCCAAACGGTTGGGTTGTACATCCTCAGCTAACATGGAATTGGAGATGTCTAGACACACCATCACTTCCAACCCTTTTTTCTTGACAGTTTCAAGTTTTGAACCGAATTGTGGTCGAGCCATGATGAAGATAATACCAATTAACGCTAATATGGACAGATAAAATTTCAGATGTTGTCTGAAGTTGGAAACTCCAGGCATCAGGTTCTTTAATAGTTCGTAATCACCAAATTTCTTAATTTGTCTCTGTCTGTAAAAACGTGTAACTAAAAACCAACCTATAAATATAGGTATGATTAGTAGTAAATATAAATATTGTGGATTTGCAAATCTGAATAGCATATCTAACTCCTTTCTTTTGGGAAATTATTTATGGAATATGTCTTAGGACTGTTGTTCTAAGAATTATTTCAAATAGAAGTAAAATCAAGGCTGCAATAGCATACGGAAGATACTCTTCTGTTTTTTTGCTATATTCTGTCACTTGTATTTTCGTCTTCTCCAACTGGTCAATTTCTGCGTATATAGCTTTCAGCGATTTATTATCTGTTGCACGGAAGTATTGACCATTGGTTTTCTCTGCGATTGATTTCAATGTTGTTTCATCAATATCAACAGGTACCATTTGTCTCTTTATGCCGAAAACTGTACGGACAGGGTAGGGCGCTTGTCCTTTGGTTCCAACACCAATTGTATAGACCCTTATATTATATGCTTTGGCTAATTCCGCAGCTGTTAACGGATCTATTTCACCTCGGTTGTTTGAACCATCCGTAAGAAGAATGATGACTTTTGATTTTGCCTGACTCTCTTTGATACGATTGACTGCATTGGCTAATCCCATACCAATGGCTGTTCCATCCTCTGAGATCATATCGTCTGAAATGCTATTCATCAATCCGATGAGTGCTGTCTTGTCGGATGTTAGCGGACTTTGCGTAAAACTTTCTCCAGCAAAGACCACTAAGCCAATATTATCATTGGGACGCGAAGCAATAAACTCTGCTCCAACAGCTTTGGCAGCTTCTAATCGGTTGGGTTTTAAATCCTCTGCAATCATACTACCTGATACATCGACCGCCATGACAATATCAATACCTTCAACATCTTTGTTCGACCAATTGTCTGATGCTTGTGGTCTGGCCAAAACAATTATTAAGAGAGCTATGACTCCCATGCGTAGAACAAAAGGAAGATGAAGAATATAATATTTATAACTTTTACCAACACCTTGAAAAGCGTTTGTGCTTGACATCTGGAGATTGGCCGTAGTACGTTTTCTTCTATAGATATACCATGCGGCTAAAGGTATTAACAATAGTAGAAAATATAGATAAGACGGATTTTGAAACGTTATTTCCATTATTGTTCAGTCTTTAGATTTTTATTGTTTATCTCATTGTTGTCTGTATTTCCCTCAGGTACAGTTTCCTTAGGAATCAAAATCGTCTCATTGACAATGCGATAAGCATTTAAGATACTTAATTCGTTTTCTTCCTGAGATGGCTCTTGTTTTGCAAATTTCACCATGTCAGATGTAGAAAAGATTTGTTTCATATTATCCAAGATAGGAGATGCATCGCTGTTATATTTGAGTGAATCAATGATTTCAGCAGAGGTCATTTCTTTGGCTGAAATATTGAATCGTTTTACAAAATATTCACGAAGTGTATCTGTAATATTGGTATAATATTGTTTTGTAAAACCTTTTTTCCAAACTTTCTCTTCTTTTATTTCATTCAATTCTTCTAAAGCGACCTCGTGAGGTAATCTAGGATCAATCTTCTCTTCCGTTTCCGTCTGGATGGCTTTCATTCGCATATAATAGTTGTAAAGGATATATCCGATATACCCCAGGCAAGCTAATATGAGAAGAATGGATAAGTAGAGAAATATACGTTTGATGTTGACACCTGGATCGTAATTCTCTGCAATATCAGTTATTTGAGCTTTTTCGAAATCTGCTTCAATTGTAGATACCTGTAAATAGATTTTCGGACATTCGTACTCTTTTGTTCGAGTTGTGAATTTAAATGGCGGGATTACATATTTTCCAGTATCAAATGATGTTATAAGTATATCCTGCGAGATTTTAAGTCTTACACCATCTGCAGGTATGGTATCTAGGTTTGATATAGCCAAGATTTCCACACCTGGAACCAATGTGTCCGTATGCCCTATTATAGGGAATCTCACTTCAGCACTTTGTGGCTGAATAACTTCCAACCGAATATGCCTTTGTTCACCAATTAACATTGATGAGGAGTCTATTTTAGCAGAAACATCAATTGTTTGCGCAGCAATAGTACCACCTATACATGATAAAAAGAATAAAAGGATATGTTTTTTTATCGATTTCATACAACTATTCTAAAATTAAGCTCTATGTCTGAACAGCTTCATTAAGGCTTTCACATAGTCTTCGTCTGTTGCAATAGAGATTGTGTCAACACCACTTTGATTGAATGTTTGTTTGAGCGTTTCTTGTCTGTCTAACCAATATTTTTGATAGGCATTTCGAATCTTTTTGTCGGACGTGTCAATCCACATGTCTTGGTCGCTCTCTGCATCCTTGACTTTAATCAGACCAACAGAAGGTAATTCAATTTCTCTTTTATCATAAATCTGAAGTGCTACCATGTCATGTTTTCGGTTAGCTATAACCAATGATTTGGAGAAATCGCTACTGATAAAATCGGAGATTATGAATGCAGTACATCTCTTCTTGATTGCGTTGGTTAAATATTGCAATGCCCCTTGAATATCAGTTTTTTTACTTACGGGTTCAAATCCTAATAATTCACGGATGATATACAATACATGTTTCTTTCCTTTTTGAGGTGGAATAAATTTCTCTATTCGGTCAGAAAAAAGGATCACACCGATTTTATCATTGTTTTGGATGGCAGAAAAGGCAATAGTTGCAGCAATTTCAGCCAACATGTCTCTCTTGATCTGATTGACAGTACCAAACTCACCACTGGCAGAAACATCGACAACCAACATCATGGTCATCTCACGTTCCTCCTCAAATACTTTTATGTATGGTTTGTTGAATCGTGCAGTAACATTCCAGTCAATATTTCTGATGTCATCTCCATATTGATATTCTCGCACTTCAGAAAATGTCATACCTCTTCCTTTGAATGCAGTATGATACTCTCCGGCAAATATATTACGAGAAAGTCCTCTGGTTTTTATTTCAATCTTTCGTACCTTTTTTAATATTTCATTTGTATCTTTCATCTGTCTAATCCTTTTGAAATATCTCCATAATTACTATTTGCATTATGGTTAAATAAAAAGATAGGGAAACGGTATTCCCTATGGTATGAAAAGAAAATTAAGGTACTTCTACTGCATTTAAGATTTCATTGACAATATCTTCTGATGTCATGTTGTTGGCTTCTGCTTCGTAAGACAAACCAATACGATGACGAAGAACATCCATGGCAATTGCACGAACATCTTCCGGAATAACATATCCTCTGCGTTTGATAAATGCGTATGCTCTTGCTGCTAATGCAAGATTAATTGATGCACGAGGTGAACCACCAAAGGAGATCATCTCTTTTAGGTTTTCCAATTTATATTGTTCTGGATAACGTGTTGCATTAACAATATCCACGATGTATTTCCGTATCTTTTCATCAATATAGACTTCCTGAACGACACTTCTCGCTTTAATGATGTCTTCCGGCTTTAATATAGGCTTTATTTCAACCTTTTCTTTGTTTATGTTTTGTGAAATGATTTGTTGCTCTTCTTCTGGCTTTGGATAAGAAATGTGAACCTTCAACATGAAACGGTCCAACTGAGCTTCAGGAAGAGGGTAGGTACCTTCTTGTTCGATTGGGTTCTGCGTTGCCAATACCAAGAAAGGTTTTGGTAGCTTGAAAGACTCTTCTCCGATGGTTACTTGTCTTTCCTGCATGGCTTCCAATAATGCACTTTGTACTTTGGCTGGTGCACGGTTAATCTCATCTGCTAAGACTAAGTTAGCAAATATAGGACCTTTCTTTATATTGAATTCTTCTGATTTCTGACTATATATCATGGTTCCGATCACATCCGCAGGCAATAAGTCTGGTGTGAACTGAATACGACTGTATTTTGCATCAATCAATTCTCCCAACGTCTTTATGGCTAATGTTTTTGCTAATCCAGGAACACCTTCCAAAAGAACGTGACCATCTGCTAATAGTCCAATTAACAATGACTCAACCAAATGCTTCTGTCCGACAATGGATTTGTTCATTCCCATGACGAGCATATCCACAAAAGAGCTTTCTTGCTCAATCTTTTCATTCAATGATCTAATATCAATCTGGTCCATTTTATTTTTATTTAGTTAATTATTTATCTTTTGAAATAAAAACTTGTTTCTGAATTTAATATTGTCTTAAATGTTATACCCTTAACATAATTTAATCGGCTAACATCCTTTTTAACATTATTTATTTTAATATACCATTTACTTCATCTGCGATCTTCTTGTATTTCTCAGAGTAAGGGTTGGTAAATGTTTCATCCATATCTGGAATTTTTAGCGTCATTCCTGGTTTTACATCATTCGGACTGGACAAAACATCCTTGTTAAAGAAATAGATATAACCCCAGAAATTAAACACGCCATTATATACATTCCTTGAGATTTGAGCCAAACGACTTCCTTCTTTAACAACATACTCTTCTCTGATTTTTACTTGAGAAGGGAAGTTTAATTCAGGATGATTGACTTTCATGAAATCAATTAGTTGCGAATCAAATGTATGTGTGGCTGTTTGTTCTGATGTGCTAGATTCATTTGATGCTTCTGAACTTGAATTGTTGTCAGACTCACTGCTTATGTATGCTTCAGGATTGTCATAAGTCGTTTCTGGTGCAGATTCAAATTCGTCAATATCATCTTCCTGATTGCCTTTCGTCGTAGTGGATGTTGTTTTATCTGCATTGCCTTTTCCATCCTCAACAACGGTAGTAGGGGCTTGCTCTTCTGGTTTGCTATCTTTGTCCAATACATATTTTATGAGAAATAGCAAGCCTACGATAAATATACAGCCTAATACAACCCAAAGCAACCACATCTTACTTGCGTTTTTGCCGGATTCTTTTTCTGATTTTTTATCTTTACTCTTTATCTTTGGTTTGTCTTTTTTGTTCTTTTTATCCTTGCTTGTTGCTGCTTGTTTTTCCTCTTCTTCTTTCTTATCGGCAGTTTCCTCTTCTGTCTTTGTCTCAACTTCTTTTGTGTCTGCAACTGGTTCGTTTGGACTTTCATCACTTGTGTTCTTATTCTCTGTGATGCCTTGTTGAACCGTTGTTCCTGTTGTCGATTCTACTGCTGTTTCTGTTGCTGATTCTGTTGGCGTAACGACCTCTTCTGCGTTGTTGTTCGTTACTTCGGTTGTTCCATCTTGAACAGTCGTTGTGGTTGATTCCACAATCGAAGAATTATCAACCGATACAGTAGGTTGTTCAACTTGTATAGGATTTGTATCTGCAGTTATAGTAGGTTGTTCAGTCTGTATAGGATTTGTATCTACAGTTACAGAAGATGGTTCTACTTGTGTAGAATGGGTGTCAACCGTTACTGGAGAAGGATCCGCCTGTATAGGATTGGTTTCAGCAGCGGTTGTAGTTTGTTCCACCTGTGTTGGCGTACTAGGATTATTTATCTCGTTGTTAGCCTCTGTTGTGCTTACATTCTCTGGAGTGTTTGTATTGTCTGCCATAGGTTGAGAGATTGTTGTGTAAGTGAATGGTGTTGATTCATTTTCATGGTGAAGAGGACTGTCTTTTGATGAATTGTCATCTTCGAATGGTTGATTTTTTTGTACAGCATCAGGGGTGACGGAAGAAGTCGCTGAAGTAAGCATCTCTTCGTCATCATCGTTGTCATCCTCTGGATCAGTATCAATAGGACCGTCAGCATTTAGAACATACGTTTCCAAATGAGCATAAGGTTTATTGATATCATCTTTTAGATTTTTTTCAGGTGTGAATGATACCTTTTTATGGGCAGGAATAATCATTTCGGTTCCATCCTGCACATTCACACTTTTACGTTCTTCAATGGCAATGATTTTAAATGTCCCTAAGTTCGGAATCTTCGCTATTCCATCTTTTTGTAATGCCTCTTCAGTGATTTCAAAAAGAGTACGAAGAAAATTATCCGTGAGTTTTTTGGTTGCTCCGGTTTCTTCTGCTATTTGACCTAAGATGTCTTGTAAACTTTTCTTTTCGTTCATAACAAAACGTTATTGGTTTAATTTATCTTTCAGTATGGCACTCATTTTAAAAGCTAGCGACTGCTTAGGTGGAGAAAGAAGTCGTTGTTTCGTTACAGGATTTATTGAAATACGTTCCTTTTTCCTCCTGGCTTCGAATATGCCGAAACTTGGAATTGATAATGAGTTACCACTTAGCATCTCTTCTTTTAGAGCGTTTACAAAAGAGGAGAAAAGTGCATCCGACGTCTCAGAATCTATCTGAAGACGTTTACGAATCTCTAATGATATTTCTTTTGTGTTCAATGCTGTAAAAAAATAATTAATTTGCCACGAAATTAAAAAAAAAATCAGAAAAATACAAGAAAGAATCCTCCCCTGATTTTTCTGATATGCTAATAATTGTGAATTAATATCCACTATTGTCGTATAATTCTTGTGGATCTAAATTATGAGCGTTGGTGTTTCTTTCTTGTAAACTTTTAACCAAATTGTTGTATTTCTCCTTGTAATCTTCCTCATCTGATGCCATTTCTGTTGCATCTTTGACATATACGGTACAACTACTTGTTAGAGAGCCTATTGTTGCATAAATGACAGCTTTCCCTTTTGCATTTGCTTTAATCTCTCCTTTGTCAGTAACGGATACAATGTTCTGATTGGATGTGGTCCATGCAATGGTTTGATCTGTTGCTTCTTTTGGGAAAATTGTTGGGGTTAAGAACTCGGAGTCACCGATTCTTAGTATCTCTTCATTTTTGTCAAGCGTTAAACTCTCCACTTTTACAATGAAATTTTCAACGACGAATTCACTGTTTCCTCTCCAAGGAAGAGGATTTTTATATTCACGATAGGTAAGATCAACTTGACGATCGCCCATGTTCATGAGTTTTAATGCAACTTCTTCGTTTTCAATGGAAAAAATAAATTCATTCGATTGTATTGATCCTGCTGCTTGTGTGCTTTTAAATCCATTTTGAATCATCTTTCCTTCGTATGTCTTAAATATATAGCCTTTCTTTACGACATAATTCAAGACACCGCTTTTTACACCTTCACCGAAAACAAAATAGTAACGATAATAACCATAACCGCATAATATCAGTAATGGTAGCAATAGAAATAATAGAAGTTTTTTTACCATTTTAATATTTTTTTGTGGGTTCTATAAATTCATTTCGTGAATTTTGAATTTTTCCCTTGTGGAGACGTGTGGCCGTACTGTGGAGACGCACGGCTGTGCGTCTCTACTTCTTGGCAACTTTATAGAAGACAGAATCATTGTCTGCTGAAATCTTTACAATGTAGAATCCAGTAGGAAGTGAAGATGTCTCTATTATGGTTGAAATCTTATTCGTGATATCAATTGTTTGAATCAATTGTCCATCGATAGAGTATAACTGAACTGAAGCAGAACGGTTATAGGCTCTTTCTATCATATCGACAATTATGTAATCTTCAAAATAGGTCGGATATACGATGTATGAATTCTCTGTAAGAGTTGCCTCTGCATCATTGAGATTTACAGAAACAGGGTCTTTCTCTGCCACAATACTTGCAATGGCAGCTACAAATGGTGCATTGTAATCGCATCCACCTTCTGTCTCTTTAAAACCATTTCCACCTTCAATAATATTGCTAAATTGGCCATATCCAGATGGACCTCCAATCAAACCTCCACTAGCAAACATGTACTCTGCAGAGTTCTTTGTCTCTGTAGGTGGATTATCGTTTCGTCCCATGGCATTACGGTGGTGAATTTTGTGCGTCATATCACCCTTAAATCCATGTAGAAATGTATGATTGAACTCATTTTTTCCTAATACGTAATCAACGATTCTGTAGGTGAAGTTCTTCGCTTTATTGATATTTTTTGTTGTGTTAACATCACCATCTTCAACAAGTTTTACATATAAAGCTGCAGCAACAGCACCTCCTAGCGCTAGTTTGTTGCTGCCCCATTTGCTTCTGTAATAAGGGAATCCGTTGCTCGTGCATTCTGAACCGTCGCTTGTAGGTTCTTCTGGATCTTGTAAATGTAATCTATATACATTTTTTTCAAGGAAGCTTGCATAGTATCCTCCTTGTCCGTTATTTGCACTTGAATTATCTTTTGCAATGTAGTAATAAGCAAAGTCAGATACGGTATCCCATGCCAAAGGCGAATTGGATTCCCATTTGCCACTTAGGTAGTTTAATGCTTCAGTCTTGTATTGACTTTCGCCTGTCAGTTTGTATAGTAGGATGGCAGCAAGCGCAAGTTCATCTGTCCACTCTGAATTCGGACTTGCATAAAAAGTTGGAATGGTTGCATGAGCAGATTTATTCCTTTTGGCAAAATTATATGCTTTGATGGCGTATGTCTTGCACAGTTCTTTATAGTCTGCATCAGGGTAATGTAGCGACATCAATGCCAATGCGGATGCATAGTTGGCTGCTTGCGGACCTCCTTTGTCGCTCGCTGTCCATACGGGACGTGGGTCACCACCATTTGCTACTTTTTCCTTCGATTGTCTGGCTGATGTCATCCATACATTGTGATCGCCATCAAAACCTACATAATAGACAAACGTATTGTCGTTTGGAAAGCATTTTATGAAATAGTCGGTTGCGTATTTTACTTCATCTAACACATCTGGAATATTATTGGATGAACCGTATGCTTCGTCGTAATTGTCTTGGAAAGCTTCTGGCCATACATCGTATGCTATAAGAAGAGATACAGCTGCATAACCCATGGTCGTGCCCACTTTAATGTGGTCTCCACAGTCATGCCATCCTCCTGTTAAATCGTAGCTGCCATTGCCTCCGCCATTGACAGAACCTTTGCCATCTTGGGTGTGACAAGATACTTCGTTATTCTTTTGAAGCTCTGAATTGTTGACCAACATCCAGTTGTGACTGTCGCCACATCGCTGTCCTCCAAAGAATTTTAAGCCCATGTTGATGGCTTCTCGATAATCAGAATTACTATAGGCTGCCGAATACGATGAATAATCGTATGCATTTGCTGATATACTTATTGCTGAAAGTATAAGTGGTATTAGTTTTTTTGCACTCATATTTTTTTACATTATTGTTTACAATGCAAATGTACTATTTTTCTATCAATAATCAGTGCGACAAGAATAGAAAAACTATACATCTTTGGTTGCGCGGTTATTGTTTATTCTTTGTTATCTTTCAATTCCTCGTTTTTTATTGTTTGAGTTGTATCCATATCGTTTGGAACGGATTTTTGTGTACTGTCTGTTTGAATTGGTCTGAACATTGAACTGGGAACACCGTACATACAAACGATTTCTGGTGGTTTTGTATTTATCGGACGTGTAGGCCTGACAGATTTATTGTTGTCCTTTAGAATCGTATCATTTGCCGTTAATGACGAATTAAATCCTAAAGCGGCAATGATGGTCAGTAATATTTTATTCATCCAGTTTTTCATATAATATTCGTGTATTGGATTCGACAAATAAATGGTTTTACAAAAGAATTAATTATATATACTGGTCTAGTTTACAACAAGGCAAATGTATGAAATTTATTTTAGTAAACCGCTACGTTTTCGCATATTTTCTTTGATGTTTTCTGCATATAACCAGGTGTCGGCAAAATGCAAATTTCCCATAGGGAAGGGCTCTTTTAATTCTTCATTGTAGCATAAGTCTGGCCTCACGTCTAAACAAATTAGTGTATTGTCTTGTATTTGAACACTTGTGAAGTGAGGTGTTGTTTTGTACCCTTTGATGGTTTTGTCGTATCGGATGATTCCTTTGTGTAAAGAAGCGGGTGCAATGGATGAATCGGTTTTCCAATTTAAAGGATTGATACAGACAACGCTGTTGGCTAATAGTGGTGATTTGGCATTGACAGAAGTGGCTGAGTTGTAGGATATGATAACTCCTCTGTCATACTCACCTGTGGCAGGTTTTAACCTGTTGGGGAATTTCTTCAGCTCTTTTTCTGTGATTTCATATCCCATCAGATAGGCGGCAATCATTTGATCGAATTGCTTGTCGGTCATGCCATGTTTCAACAGTTCCAAGACCATTTGTGAACCTTGACTGTGACTCAACAGGATGTAAGGTCTCCCATTGTTATATTCACGCATGTAGTATTGAAAGGCTCTTTTTACGTCTGATGTGGATAGTCTGGCACGTTCTTTCCGCTCAGTGTTACTCATGGCAAATACCTTGGTAGTCATTTGTCGGTAATAGGGAGCATAAAAATTGAAATCGTCTGCTGCATAGACTATTTTGTTGTATGTTTGAGTCTTGCGCGCTGCATTTCGTATTTCAGCTCTTTTGATATCTGTATAAGCTGGAACATTTCCGCGGTTTGTGAGCGGTTCCGAATTGATGGTTGGATATACATAGAAGATATCGATGCTTTTCCCCTTGAATTGAGAGGCATGTTCGAACCAGAATTTTTCGTCAGAGTATTTAGGGGTCATTATTTTTCCTTGTTTTGGGATGCAAAGTTATTTGTTTTGTTTCGAAATTTCAAGACACGTGAAGGTGCTTTGAGATTATTTTATAATTTTGCAAAAAAAATTATAATAGATGAAAAAGTTGTGTTTTAAAGATTGGATGAGCATTTTTGCTTCAAGATTTTATGTTATTTCAGTTCTTATAGGATTCATTATCAGGGTGATTTTGTTGTTTTTGCCTATCACTGTCGTTGATTTTACTGTAGGACAGTATTTGCGAATCTTTTTTCTAGGGTTTCTGAATGATTTGATGTTCGCTACAATCGGATTGATACCTGCCTTTTTATTTTATTCAACAATGACAGATAAGAAGTATCAGAAACCATGGGGGTATATCATAGAAGGTATATTGGCTATATTGACTATTTATGTGGTCTTTTTTAATGATATAACAGATGAATATGGTGGGGTAGTGCCAGAGATTGCAAATGTTCTTTTGCTTGTGGTGCTGGCATGTTTTAGCTTGAAGCTGTTTGTCCCAGTTGTAAGGGATAAGTGGCATGTGGGAGCCATTTACTTAGTGATATTTTTGTATGGATGTTTTAACGTCCTCTTTATATTAATTGGTGAACCTGTCTTTTGGTATGAATTTGGTGTTCGATACAATTTCATTGCGGTTGATTATATGATCTATACCAATGAGATTGTCGGAAATATTATTGAATCGTATCCGATGGTTCCGTTGGTGCTTGGTGTGCTGTCGCTGTCAGCTTTGTTCTGTTGGTTGATGACGAGAGGCTATTCGGTCAAGAATGCATGCATAGCTAGTGGAAAACACTATCTCATTCATTTAGGTCTTTTCGCTATTTTATTATGTATTAGTTTTAAATGGCTTCATTGGGGATACAATAATTTAAATACGAATAACGTCTTTCTGACGGAGTTGCCGAAAAATGGTTGTTGGAACTTTTTGGAAGCCTTTGTGAACAACGAGTTGGATTATGCACAATTTTATCCTTTGATGGATTCTGAGGAGGCAAATAATTTGAAGAAAGAGTTATGTCACGAGGATTCTACAGGTGTATGTCATGTGCAATCGGATCTTGCTCCTATACATAAAAATATAGTTTTGATAACCGTGGAGAGCTTAAGTGCTAATTTCATGGGTACGTACGGAGATGATGGAAGCATTACTCCTAATTTGGATCAGTTGGTGACTAAGAGTTTGGTTTTTGATCATCTCTTTGCCACAGGAAATCGTACGGTTAGAGGTTTGGAGGCAGTGACACTTTCTTTGCCGCCTAGCTCAGGTGAGAGTTTGGTGAAACGAACCATTGAAAAGGAATTTTTCTCTACAGGACAAGTGTTGCAGTCGCTCGGATACCATACGATGTATGTTTATGGTGGAGATAGCTATTTTGATAATATGAGAGAGTTCTTCGGTAAAAACAAGTATGATATTCATGATAAGTTTAAGTACGAAAAAGATAGTATTTTGTTTGATAATATCTGGGGAACAAGTGATGAGGATAGTTATCGTGAGGCAATGACGTTGTGTGATATGGATTATGCAAAGAATCAGCCGTTCTTTGCTCATATCATGACCATTAGTAACCATCGTCCATTCACCTATCCAGAAGGTAGAATCGTGGTGGATGGAAATCCTATGACGCGACGTGCAGCAGTAAAATATACTGATTATGCGATTGGAAAATTCCTTGCGGATGCTGAAAAGAAAGCATGGTTTAAGGAGACTGTTTTTGTGATTGTGGCTGATCACTGCGCATCAAGTGCGGGAAAAACAAGTTTGCCATTGGAAGGATATCATATACCAGCTTTGATTTATGCTCCAGGTTTTGTGGAGCCTGAACGAATCTCGAAAGTATGCTCGCAAATAGACTTAATGCCTACGCTTTTCTCTTTGTTGAATTTCTCTTATGATTCTAAGTTTTATGGTCAGAACATCTTGTCGGATTCGTATAGAGAAAGAGCTTTCATGGCAACCTATCAAGATCTTGGATACTATGCGGATGGTATCTTGACAATCTTGTCACCTGTTAAGCAGATAAAACAATATAAGGTAACGGAGCTTGGTAATTGGACTTATCAAGAGGAGTTGATGGGTGAGTATTCTCAAAAGCAGATGAGAGAAGCACAAGCACTATATCAGGTGGCTAAT
This sequence comes from uncultured Bacteroidales bacterium, assembly GCA_902766045.1. Taxonomy (GTDB): domain Bacteria; phylum Bacteroidota; class Bacteroidia; order Bacteroidales; family Paludibacteraceae; genus UBA1181. The sequence goes on along the minus strand of CACXCA010000004.1, from coordinate 21,190 downwards.
TTGGAATATTCACAAAGCAAATAAATATCAATATAGAATAAATATACAAGGTCTTTTGTTCAAGTCGGGCAACTGGGCCTTTTTCCATTCAGCGATGGATTTTGTTTTGATATATTCTGTGTTCAGCGTGATGTCACATGCAATGCATAATTTTGTGTTGGGCTGACAAATGGAGAGAATCTCTTCCAACATTTTTTGATTGCGGTAGGGCGTTTCTATGAATATCTGAGATTGCTGTTCAATATGAGCTCTCTTCTCCAATTGTTTGATTCGTAGTGTTCTTTCATTGTCTTTGATAGGTAAATAGCCGACAAAGGCAAAACTCTGACCGTTGAATCCAGAGGCCATTAATCCTAACAAGATAGAAGATGGACCTACCAACGGAATCACATTGTAATTCTTCTCCTGTGCAATCTTGACAATGTCGGCACCAGGATCGGCAATAGCAGGGCAGCCGGCTTCTGAGATAATACCCATATCATTCCCTTCTTTCAGAGGATTTAAATAGGAGGAAATCTCCTGAGGAGAGGTGTGCTTGTTTAGTGTGAAGAATTGTAATTCGTCGATATTGATGTTGGAATCAATTTTTTTTAGGAACCTGCGGGTGGTTCGAATATCTTCGACAATGAAAAACTTAACTTTGTGTATGATATCCAAGTTATAATTTGGAAAAACATTGTTTATCTCACAATCACCTAATGTATTAGGTATTAAATATAAATTACCAGACATCTTTTTATACACTTAAAACTAAGACTGTGTTTTCGTAATCACAAAACCTTTGCAATATACAATAAACAAATAGAAAAAACAACACTATTTTTGCTTGTGAAATAAAAAAAATCCTTATATATTTGAATCAATAAAACAAAAGAACAAGAAATCAAGCAGAGTTTCATTTAAGAAAAGGTCTTGATTGATTGTTAGAAGATATTTGAAGAATTGTCGCATCGTTCCTTGAAGATTGTTAAACTTAACAAGAAAAAAGACAATCAAAGAACGGCAAACTGTCAGTTAATGGCGGGCCACACCTTCGGGATGCTTCTATGCACGAGTGGATTACAAAGGCTGATATACGTTCAAAACATATTACAGGGAGTTTAACTTAATCGCGGTGCGACATCTTATAAGAGGGCGTATCAAATCTGATATGCCCTCTTTTTTTGCGCTTTTGTTCGGTAGAAAATTGATCTGGATGATAGTTGTTTTCTACGGTTTTGAACCGTTTATGTGTCTATATGTATGCTGGTCTATTTGATGTCGTTCGTTGAAAAAATTCATAAATAAGGAATAATAAAGATAAAAATTTATATATTTGCCCAAACCATTTATTATACATGTCTATCAATACAAATAGTTAAATTTATGAAAAAGAATCAGTTAGTTACAGCTCTTGTAGTAGGGGCATCTTGTTTAGGTTTATTTGCTAATACACCTATGAATATGCAGGTTTGGCTAAAGAATGGCGAACAACAAGTTTTTGAAATCGATCAGGTCGATAGCGTTACTTTTGGCGTGGCTCAACAAGAAGAGTTTAAACCATTAAACGATTGGACGTTCCTTCCTAATAACAATCGTCCTGTGCCTCTTTCTCTCTCAAATGAACAAATTGCATACGTTCATACGGGAAATGATTTTGCCAAGAAATCTTTTTCATTAATAAATCAGTCTCATGATAATGAGAATTTGTTTTATTCTCCTATCAGTTTACAGATTGCTCTTGGATTGTGTGCGAATGGAGCATCTTCTAAAGGATCAAAGGAAATAGCAACTGTTTTAGGCTTTCAAGGAGATAATTCAGTCGAAGAAATGAACCAATACTTTAATAGTGTAATACTTTCTCTTAACTCTCCGATTGATAGTGTTATCCTTAAAGTGAATAATGCTATTTGGCCTGTCATGGGTGCTATCGTAAAACCTTCGTTCCTAGGTGTGGCTCGAGATCAATACTATGCTACTGTTCGACACTTGGATTATGTTAATGAGCCAACTGCATCTAAGGATACGATAGATAAATGGGCTGCTCTTATGACAAACGATTGTATTAAACGATTAAATATTGTTATTGATAATTTTACTACTCTTGTTATTAATAACGCATGTTATTTCAAAGCAGGTTGGCATGTGGATATTCGTGAGAGCATGACGAAAAATGACACCTTTATGACAATAGATGGAAATAAACAAATCGTTGATATGATGCATTCAGAGGATACTTATTTTTATACACAAACAGATGATTATCAAATGATTGAACTTACATACGGATATAAAAATGAGATATTGTCCAATAATGGAATGGGAAGCTATAGTATGTTGCTGTTTTTACCATCGGAGGGAAAGAGCCTAAATGAGACTTTTGATGCTATCAATTGGGATAGTATTTCATTGAAACGAACTATGGTTGATTTGAAATTTCCAAGGTTTGGCATAAAATCATCTCTATCGTTGGTTGATAATATGAAAGATATGGGCATTTCCAATATCTTCAGTTCGTATCCTTTTGCTGTCAATATGGGTTCTGTCGTTTCTGATATCGTGCAAGATACCTATATCAAGGTGGATGAAGAAGGAACAGAAGCTGCAGCTGTAACATCTATTGTGGCAGCGGGTTCTGCATTGCCAAGCAGTACTGCAAGTATGAAAGTTAACCGTCCGTTCGGATTCGTTATACGTGAAAAGACAACAGGTATGTTGCTATTCATGGGTAAAGTGAACGTGGTGAAAAAGGTAAGTAAGGATGAGTAAACGAATGCTTGTCATCGTTGTGTCTCTTCGTCTTATTGTAGATATGTAGATGTTTTATATAGTAAAATAGGATATGGTTAAAAGTAATTTATTATTAGGGATTGCAACATTAACATTCAGTGTTGCTTCGTTTGCCGAGACGCCATATAGTATGCAGGTATGGCTGAAGAATGGTGAACAACAAGTGTATGAAATCAATCAAGTGGATAGTATAACATTTGGTGAGAGTTCTCAGTCGGTGTATAAACCATTGAACGATTGGACATTTCCTCCTAAATATGCGGCACCTAATCCGCTGGTGGTGACTGATCAAGAACAGTCGTTTGTTCAGACGACCAATGATTTTGCCATGAGATGTTATGCAAAGATCCGTAAGATGCCGGTTGAACCAGGATCCACGGAGCCAAGATCGCTTCATTTCTTCTCACCGGTCAGTCTTAATATTGCCTTAGGCCTATGCGCTAATGGAGCATCTGCAGAGGGAGCCAAGGAGATCACCGATGCATTGGGCTTTCAGTCTTCAACAGCGTTGAGTGATATGAACAACTTCTTTCAAAAAGTGTATAACTCCATTAACTCAAATGTTGATAGTGTGGATATCCATACTGCGAATGCGTTATGGATCCAGAATGGTGCTGCTGTTTATGATGAGTTCTTATCACAGGCAAGGGAAAAATATTATGCAACGGTTAGACATCTGGATTTCCTTAATAATTCCAAAAATGCTTTGGATACAATAAATTATTGGGCAGCTCTTATGACCAACGATCGTATAAAATCGCTCTCAATAGATGTTAATCCTAATACACAGCTTGTTCTCAACAACGCTTGCTATTTCAAGGCGAAATGGAAGTTCGTTTTCGAAGGTATCGGGGAGAAAAATTTTCAGGGCGTACAAAGTCAGTCCCAACAAGCTCAATTCATGGAGATTGAAAATAAATACATGAAGTGTGCTGAAACAGATGATTACCAGGCTGTTGAGATGGATTATGTTAGCGGGGACTTTGATATGAAGGATACGACCCAAACCTCTGCTTATAGTATGATTGTGATATTGCCGAAAAAGGGTCATGACCTTGATGAGGTATTGCCGACGCTTCAATTGAACACCATTCCTTTCCAAAAAATGACATGTAATGTGATAATGCCTAAGTTTGAAATGAAAGGTAATTATCAATTAGGGGATGTGCTGTCTGAATTGAATATCAATGATATCTTCACGAGATATCCTAATGCAATCATTGATCCAATGGAGTCATTGTACGTAAGTCAAATTGCTCAGGATTATTTCGTTAAAGTGGACGAGGAAGGAACAGAAGCAGCTGCTGCTACCTCTACTGTGGTGGATTCCAAAATGATGATGCCTGAAGCAAAATTCAAAATGGAATGTAACCGTCCGTTTTTCTTCGTCATTCGTGAGAATACGACAGGACTCTTGATCTTTGTAGGTGAGTATGATGATGTGCCACAGGGCAACTGATTTGATCAAATATTTATTGGTGAGGGCAAACACGATTGTCCTCACTTTTTTTTACTATCTTTGATATGTAATTTTTTAATATGATAACATGAAAAACCGAACTCCATTTTTATTTTTGGGCATGACATCGCTGGCGATAGGCTTGTTCTGCTGCACGTCTCCCAACTCAAAGAAAAGTGATGCAGTAGGTTGCGGGAAAGCGGACAGTACCGCCATAATAGTGGACTCAGATACGACAAGCAGCCAGTTGAATGAATGGGTGTTGCCTCCCGAATCCGCCGAGCAGGTTTCGCTTGAAACAACGGAGCAGGAGCAAGCATTCGTGAAGAGCAATAACAAGTTCGCCATGGATTGCTACGCCCAAGTACGAAAAATGGATTCGTCCTCCATCAAATTCTTTTCACCCATCAGCCTTAACATAGCATTAGGCTTATGTGCCAACGGAGCCTCTGAAAAGGGTGCGAAGGAGATTACGGACGCCCTGGGATTCCAGGGCGAGAACGCATTGGAAGAGATGAACGACTTCTACCGGAAAATCTACAGCTCCCTCAATGTAAAAACCGATGATGCGGAGATGCACACCGCCAATGCGCTATGGGTCAACCAAGGAACGCCAGTTCGCAATGACTTCATAAAAGCCGCGAAGGAGAAGTATTACGCAACCGTCAGACACCTCGATTTCAAGAATAATCCAAGCGCCGCAAAGTCCGACATCGATCATTGGGCGGCACTTGCGACCCAAGACCGTATCCAATCATTAGGGGTGGACATCACGGACTCCACACGGCTATTGATCAACAATGCTTGCTATTTTGGAGCGAAATGGATGTGCAAATTTAAGCTGATGCCTAAGGAACGTAAATTCTATGGAACGCATGGGAAGCCAGAACTGACGACGTTCATGGATATCGACTACTTTCGCGACAACTGCCAATTGGATTGTGCGGAGACCCGCAACTACCAAGCCGTCAAATTGTACTACAACGATGATTACTACATGATTGTCGTCTTGCCGAAAAAGGGGTACACGCTCGACAACGTGCTGCCATCCATCAAATGGAACACCATCCCATTCAAAATCATGAATTGTGAATTGTTCATGCCTAAATTCGAGAGCAGAGGTTTTTACACATTCGAACACATCCTGAAGGCGTTGAACATCAATGACATATTTTCCAGCTATCCTGCGGTTCTTGATCCAAAGGAGGACGTAAAGGTCGAGCAAGTCCGCCAAGACTTCTTCCTGTCCGTAAGTGAAGAGGGTACCGAAGCGGCCGCAGTCACTTCCCTTTCATATGAAATATGTGAATTTGAACATGAGCCAGACCCGGTATTTCACATGGACTGCAACCGTCCGTTCGCCTTCGCCATCTGTGAAAAAAAGACGGGGCTACTGCTCTTCTTGGGTGAGTATGATGATGTGCCATAAGAGAATTAAAGATAGAGGAATCTAAAAAACAAACACGAATGACAGATGAGAGGAGAAGCAACCTCCCCAACAGTGGTGATTCAAAAAAATGATGAATTAGTTTTTTTTGTGATTAGTTGGTGTTGTTTTTAATTTTCCTTACTTTTGTTCGTCATAAATTTTTAGAACTTTAATAATAAGGGAAATATGAAATTACGTTCGAAATTGAGAAAAGTTGCTTTGTATGCAACAATAGGATTAGGAATGCCTATTGCATTCTTGGCTTGTAATGAAGATGTTTTGAATACGTTAGCATCGACTACGGATACTGTTGCAGCATTGAAAGAGGCATTGACGATTGGTTCCAAGACTGCAGCGACAAATTTAGGTCAAGAAGGTGGCTATTTGAATGATTTAGCTGTTAAGATTGGTGTGCCAGAAGAGGTGACAACAGTGGTTGAATTAGCTAACACAACGGCAGGAAAGACGTTTTTGACGGCTATCGGTGCCAGTGTGTTCAATGAAGATGAGTTGGTGACATTGATGAATAAAGCAGCAGAAGAAGCGGCTCCAAAAGCAGCAGGAATCTTTTCGAATGCGATTACCAGTATGACAATTTCTGATGGGGAGACAATCTTGTTCGGAGCAGAGAATGCAGCAACAGAATATCTGAGAGATAAAACATATGATGGACTGACTGTTACATTTGGTGAGGTTGTTAGAGGAACTTTTGATCAAGTGTCGGTTAGTGGACATACATTGAATGATGCATGGTCAGGCTTCTCTTCGTATTACAATAAATTGGCAGAATTGAAGAGCACATCCAAAGGTCAACTTGCAATGGCTACTTTGAAAATAGGATTAGCAGCAGCAGGAAAGGACGATATTTACAATAAGGTAAATGCAATTCAAACAGTGAATACAGATTTAGGTGAATATGTTACGGGAAAAGCATTGGATGGCTTGTTTGTAAAGGTGGCAGACAAGGAAAAAGGTATTCGTACCAATGTTGCGGAACGTACATCCGAATTGTTGCAAAGAGTGTTCGGAAGATTGGATGAATAATCAATGCAATATAGTATAGTATAGAAGTGAGGGTTCGGTTTGAATCCTCACTTTTTTGGTTCAACATAGAACAACCTTATGCGAATAGAAAATATTATTATAAAAAGTTGATAATCAAATGATAATTACCATGAAAAAAATTATATGTATTTTATTTGTCTTGCTGTCGTTGACATCCTGTAAAGATATTTTGCGATGTTTTTGCTCAGGGTCGTATTGCAATACATTGAATTATGAATTCACAGGATATGATAAAACACAGTTGATTAACAAGATCCAATGGTTGAAACAAAAATATCCAGAATGGGATGTCTTGAAAATAAGGGATAGTTTGTATTCAACGATGGATACATGTTACTCTGATCATGTGGATCATTATCATTTATTTATCTTCAATAAGATAGATACTTGTGTGATATCGTGCGATATTAATCTTGGCAGTTCAAATTCTCCTTCAGATGTAAAATTTAATACAATACATATCACTTCTTTCTATTTCCCCAAATTATGTGATACATTGTCTGCTTGTGAATGTTCCAATGGAACGGGAGAATATTTTTGGCAGATTCCCAATTATAATGTAGTTAATGCTTGGGAACCTAATGAATCGCAAGAAAAAGCACAAAAAAGTGCAGAAGCTTTTTTCGACTTAATTGGGGCATACGAGCTTAAAGAATAGTGCCGTTTCCAACTTTTTGCACCATCAATAGTGTTTTTTAACATTTTTTATTAAATTTGCAATGTCAATTTAGAAAATACGCATGAATGAAGAACTTGGATAACGAATATGTTGGTATAGAAACAATATCGGAAGTTTGGAGTGTTTTGACACCTGAACAATTGGACTATTTGAATCGATATTGTATGATTCGTAAGTTTAAAAAGAACGAAATGGTATATTGTGAAGGAGAAGTACCAACACATGTTCTTTGTGTAGCAAAAGGCAAATTGAAGATTTTCCGTACAGGAGTAGGAGGGAGAAGCCAGATTGTTCGAGTGGTAAAACCAGGAGAGATGTTGGCGTATCGTGCCATGTTTGCCATGGAGAATTTCGTTACGAATGCATGTGCTTTTGAACCTGCTGTTATCTATATGATTCCAAGGGATGTAATAAAGAACCTATTGGAACGGAACAGTGAATTGGCATGGCATTTTATTCATAAGTTGTCAGTGGATTTAGGAATTGCAGATAAGCGTGCTGTCTCTTTAACACAGAAGCATGTGAGAGGACGTTTGGCAGAGTCTCTTTTATTCTTGCGTGATAATTTCGGTTTGACTGAAGAGGGATGTTTGAATGTCTCTCTCTCCAGAGAAGACGTTGCGAATTTATCTAATATGACGACATCCAATGCTATTCGCACACTCTCGTGGATGGCACATGAAAATATAATCTCCATTGAAGGTCGGAAAATAAAGATTCTTGATATCGACTATCTATCTTTCTTGAGTAGAAATGGTTGATTTTGAGATGTTATCAATCGTAATAAAATATGTAGGTGAATTCAGAAAATTCATCGTTTAAACAAAAAATATAATCTGTGGGTTGATAAACATTTCGGTGATTTTTGATTTTTGAAAATTTTACGAAATGAATTTATAATCCCGTCTTTATTAAATACTAATATGACATTAGGAATTATTGGATTAGGTTTGATCGGTGGCTCTATGGCTATCGATTTACGGAAGAAAAACTTTGCAGACCATTTCATTGGTTATGATAACTCTGAGTTGAATGGAATGACAGCTCAGCGTATAGGCTTGGTGGATGAAATTTTACCATTGGACGAATTGATTGCGAAAAGTGATTTGATAATTTTGTCGGTACCTGTTAGCGCAGCTATTCGTATGTTGTCTGATATCTTGGATAAGATCAACGACAATCAATATGTAGTGGATGTATGTTCAACGAAGGAGAAGTTGAATGATTCGGTTCACTATCATCCTCGTCGTAAGAATTATGTTGCTTCTCACCCAATGGCAGGAACTGAGTTTAATGGTCCATGGGCGGCTATACCTAATCTGTTCGCTGGTCGTGCCGGTATTATCTGTAATGCAGAAGATTCTGATGCTAAGGCTGTGGAATTGGTGAGAAATATGTATGATTCGTTGAATATGCGTATCATCTATATGCGAGCTGCACATCATGATGTTCACGTAGCGTATGTGTCACATATCTCTCATGTGATATCCTTCGCTTTGGCATTGACTGTGTTGGATAAAGAAAAAAATGAAAAAAACATCTTTGATTTAGCGTCTGGAGGATTCGCTTCTACTGCTCGTTTGTCTAAGAGTAATGCTGATATGTGGGTGCCTATCTTTATGCAGAATAAAGAGAATGTTCTTTCTGTTCTTGACGCGTATATGGATAAATTGAGTCAGTTTAAGACTGCAATGGAACAGAATGATGAACAGGCATTGCGTAATTTAATTGAAGATGCTAATCGTATTAAGAGAATTTTAAGATAATCTATAACACAACTATATGTGTTACAAAAAATAGGGACATTTTTACAATGCCCCTATTTTTCTTTTGTGGGAAAAATTACTTCTTAATTATTTTTGAAGTGTGTATGTTATTCTCAGTTTGTACTTGTATGAAATAGATGCCTGTAGCAAGAGATGACAAATCCATCTTTACTGATTCTGCATTACATGTCATAGATTTACATGCAACTCCTGTTTCATTTAAAAGAGTGACATGTTTGATAAGATATTCACTTATAATAGTTATATCATTATGGACAGAAGTAGGGCAGAGTGAGACGGCATTGTCTGTCACATCCAATAGTTCAGCAGTTCCATCATGTAATGTGACAGAGGTGATGGAATAGGCTGGCAGTGTGGTTTGAATACTATTATTCGTTAATACAACAGATCCTTCCTTCAGACTGTTTTGTGTGCTGGATTGGAACGTGGACTCTTTACTGAACGCATCTAAGGTATAGGTTGGATATTGACCATCTATGAAATTGCCATTATGAATGGCTGTGTAGATATTCTCTTCCGAACTGCTTCTGTTTACGAAGATAATTGTTAATGAGTCCCCTTGACTGTTTTTCGAACAATAAGCAGAGACGAGAGCCTCATTGTCTGATGTGGAACCGACATTGATTTCTTTCGCAGTTTTGCTAAATAAATGAACCACTTCCCACATACATTCATGCCAGGTCCATGGTGTGAAATATTCCATGCCATGACGAGCACCTTCACCAATCATTGACGCATACGATAGTGCGTGGACGGTTTCTGATGCATTGCTTGAAACATTGTATTCCCCGATACCAAACTTTATGTTGTTGTCATCTCCGAAATAGTTGATGATCCAGTCCTTGCATCGTTCTAAGATATATTCTTTGGTTTGATTATTATCCCAGCCGCCATTGATTTTCTTTACTCCATTGGCTTTTGGATACTTGTAGTTTCTATCGTATAGAATTCGATGACATTGAAGGATGTCGGCGTCACTGGTCACATCAGGATAGTTATGAATGTCTAACACATCAATCATGCGTATGCCTGTTTCTTTCTCTTCCTGTGCACAACGCATGATGAAATATTCTAACCAGCAATATGTTTTTCCGTTGACTGTGGGTTGGGTATTTCCACTACCGTTGAACCATGTCCATTCAGAAGCTGCTGCAGGACCGCACAATTTAACGTTTGGATTGATTTTACGGATTGATTTAGCCACGGCAAAATATTTTTGCATGATCTCTTCGTATGTTTCATTGGTGTAAACATTTTCGATGACATCACTATGAGTACCACCCCAGATTTCCATCTCATTGTCCATGTTCCAATATTCATACTGACTCATGTCTAGATTAAGGTCGTCAGACCAGTGGGTATATATCGCTGTGGTTGAATCCGCTGGCCAGTCTTGTAAAAAGAGAGAAGTGTCACCCAATTGGATGATATTGCCATCCGCATCCACTTGACCACCGCCACATAGTTTTTTACTGCAACCACTCCACCATTGAGATCTGTTATATTCCCAATCGTTGAAATTGTATTGGTTGGTTTTCGCCACTTTCCCTAATAGTTGAAAGGCGAACATTCCTTTCACGTCAGGTAGCTTAGACTGAAATTTCTGCGCTCTGTCATCCCAGTCGCAGGCATAAACATTGTTATACCAATCGGGGTGACAAGTTAATTTCTTTCTCCAATTGTACTTTGTGCAGTTGTTTCCATCATTCATTCGTTCAAAATGAATGCCGGCTTCTTTAATCTTGTTGTATTCTGCATCAGATGATGGAGCTCCGTTTCGTCCATATATGTATGGAGAAATGGACACGTTATCACTTTTCAAATTCACGGTGATGTTGGTTGATGCATTTATCAGTAAAGAACCGTTTAAAAAAAATAAGAGTGTTAAAATTGATTTTTTTCTCATAGACATACAGTTTTCTATTCATTAAATATTTTCTACAAATTTATATGATTTTTTTCAAATTGTTGTATTGTCAAAAACGGAATTTTTCGGTAATAGCTAAAAATGAGATATTTACAAAGGATGACAATGCAATGTTTTGTCAATTTTTAAACGAACAATTGTACGTATTGACAAATGAAAAATATATATATACACTATTTTTGTAATAGTAAAAATTCACAGTTTTATAGATTTTAAATATTTTTCGAAAAGTATAAATGATGTTCAAAAAAATGAAAACGGACGTAACGGGTATGTCATGAGAGACAACCCGTTTTCTTTTTTATGTGAAGGATTTATTTCTTTTTTCTCCAGCAAGCAGGTGATTCGCCCACGATTTTTTTGAACTGTCTGCTGAAGTTTCCTGAATCAGAGTAGCCTACCATATTACAGATGTCAGACAGTGAATAATCTGTATTCCGAAGTAGATTTTGAGCATCTCTTATTCGTAGGGAATTGATATATGTGTTGAAGTTCATATCTTCCATTTGGTGTAGAGAGTTGGAGAGATATGTTCTGTTAGTTCCTAGTTCCTGAGCAACTTGGATGATTGTGATTCCCTGTTGTAGGTACAATTTTTTAGAAAGGATTACATCTTTCCATTTGTTCCATTTGTCTTCAGATATATCGGTGTTTTTTTCGCTTTCAAAGTCATTATCCTCAAACTCGTCGTTCTCCGCATCAGGATCGGCATTGGGAATCACCTCTTTAATGACGAAGAAGCTTTTAGGGTATTGAAGATAAATAAAGCCCACAGCAAAATAGAGAATGAGCATGAAGAGATTTAGCATGATATTTAAAATGGTAGGGGAACCATTTGTGAAAGTAACAAAAACAGAGTCGATTCCGATGAATACAATTAAGAAAAAACTAGTGTTGATTAATCGGAAATTAGTTAAAGGCATTTCCGAAGAGAAGTTATCCAGTCTGTTTTGGTATTCATCATATTCTTTTTTGTAGATGACGATGAGGTATAGTATGTTAAGTATATAGCAGATTAGCCAAATGACACGGATTGCAACCTCCCATTGAATGCCTTCACTGGTAATCCATGCACAATCAGGACTGAAAGGGTTGATCATGGATCCATGTGTCAGAATGACATGAGGGTAAAATGGTGCGATGATACAATAAATGATTGTCATCAGAGACATAGGAGAGATTATCTTCAATACATATTTATAATTAAGTAAAGAAGGATTCGTCATATTTAAGTGAGAAAATGCAAGTAAATAGGCCTGTATAGATGAGGTGACTAAGAAAGGAGCATCAATCACTTCACATTTTCTGTATATGCAAAATGTAGCAAGACAAAAATAGGATAAAGAGAGGATTCTCAAGGAGGTAGAGAACTTTCCTATCTTTTTAGAATCAGGTAGGGGAGTAAGTAAAAATATGACTGCAAAAATGATAAGCGGTGCAGCTGTCATGAATAAATTTACGATGTATTGTATTTTTATTTCCATGTTTAGTAAGTTACCAATTAATAGATGAAATATCATGCTAATGCAAATTTAGCTTATTTAAAATAGAAAGTTAAATAATAATGAAGAAAAATAACCGATGAAAGGGGAAATAACGAAAATGTTTAAAACTTTTTTTTTGGTTGATGTCGTATTTTTTTGTAATTTTATGCGCTTTTAAAGAATTTGAAATTGAGTGAAGTAATAATATAAAAAATAGATCATGGAAGATCAAGACAGAATTATCAAGATTGATATTGATGAAGAGATGAGATCATCGTACATCGATTATTCGATGTCTGTGATTGTTTCTCGTGCCTTGCCTGATGTGCGCGATGGTTTTAAGCCCGTGCATCGTCGTGTGTTGTTTGGTATGAATGAGTTGGGGTTGACATTTAATAAACCCACAAAGAAGTCGGCGAGAATCGTTGGAGAGGTGTTGGGAAAATATCACCCTCATGGTGATTCATCTGTGTATGGTACGTTGGTTCGTATGGCGCAGGATTGGACATTGCGTTATCCATTGGTATTCGGACAAGGAAACTTTGGATCCATTGATGGTGATTCGGCAGCTGCAATGCGTTATACGGAAGCTAAATTGAATCGTATTGCTGAGGATATAATGATAGACCTTGATAAGGATACGGTTGATTTCCAAGATAATTTTGACGGTGAGCATCAGGAACCGACTGTGATGCCGACGCGTATTCCTCAATTGTTGGTCAACGGAGCATCCGGTATTGCCGTTGGTATGGCTACCAATATGGCACCTCATAATATATCTGATACGATTGATGCTATTGTAGCGTATGTTGATAATAAGGAGATTGACATAGAAGATTTGATTAAGCTGATCAAAGCTCCTGATTTCCCAACAGGTGGTATCATATATGGTTATTCGGGCGTAAGAGATTCTTATCTTACAGGCCGTGGAAAGGTCGTTATCCGTGCAAAATGTGAAATAGAAACGGACGATTCTCATGATAAGATTGTCATCCGTGAAATACCATACCAAATCAATAGAAGTGAATTGATTTCCTCTATTGCCGATATGGTGAATGAGAAAAGAATTGAGGGAATCTCAAACATCAATGATGAGTCAGACCATGAGGGTATGCGTATCGTGATTGATGTGAAGAGAGATGCCAACAGTCAGGTCGTATTAAATAAATTATATAAGTATTCGGCTTTACAGTCTTCGTTCAGTGTCAATAACATTGCATTGGTACATGGACGACCTAAATTACTGAACTTAAGAGATTTGATCTCTGAGTTTGTGGCTCATCGTATGGAAGTTGTTACAAGACGTACGATGTTTGAATTGAAAGAAGCAGAGAAGCGTGCTCATATATTAGAGGCCTTGATTGTGGCTGTGGATAATTTGGATGAAGTGATTCAGATCATCCGTTCTTCTAAGACGGTAGAAGAGTCAAGACAGCGACTCATGGATCGTTTCAACTTTGATTTGGAGCAGGCAAAGGCAATCGTAGAAATGCGTTTGCGTCAGTTAGTTGCTTTGGCAATTGAAGAACTTCGTGCTGAGTATGCTGATTTGATGAAGTTGATTGAACATTTGAAAGCAGTCTTGGCTAGTGAAGAGATGAGAATGCAGATCATCAAAGATGAGTTGCTTGAGGTGAAGGAGAAGTATGGTGATGAGCGCCGCACAGAGATCATGTTCACGGCTGAAGAGTTTAATCCAGAAGACTTCTATGCTGATGAAGAGATGGTTCTGACATTGTCTCACATGGGATATATCAAGAGAACTCCATTGGCAGAGTTTAAATCACAGAATAGAGGAGGCGTAGGTTCAAAGGGAAGTAGTGCAAGAGATGCTGATTTCATTGAATATATCTACTCCGCATCTATGCATAATACCTTATTATTCTTTACACAGAAAGGTCGTTGCTATTGGCAAAAAGTATATCAGTTGCCTGAAGGTGCTAAGAACACGAAGGGAAGGGCAATTCAGAATATGTTGAATATCGATTCTGATGATAAAATCAATGCAATGATATGTGTTAAGTCATTGGATGATGAAGAGTTTAACAAGAGTCATAATATTGTCTTCTGTACGAAGAACGGTGTGATTAAGAAGACATCGTTGGAAGCTTATTCTCGTCCACGTACAAATGGTGTGAATGCTATTGTCATTCGTGAAGATGACCGTGTGATCGATGTATGTTTGACGGATGGCAACTCAGAGATTATCATGGCGAACAAGCATGGTAAAGCTATTCGTTTCAATGAATCTAAGGTACGTACGATGGGTCGTGTATCCACAGGTGTCAAAGGTATGACATTGGATGGTGATGATGACGAGGTGATAGGAATGATTGTGATAGAGGATGCAGAGAAGGAATCCATTTTGGTCGTTTCTGATCAAGGATATGGAAAGCGTTCTAACATAGAAGACTATCGTGTGACGAACAGAGGTGGTAAGGGTGTCAAGACTCTGAACATTACAGAGAAAACAGGAGATTTGATTGCGATAAAGAATGTGACAGATGAACATGATTTGATGATTATCAATAAGTCAGGTATCACCATTCGGTTGTGTATGACGGATGTCCGTATTCAAGGTCGCGCAACGCAAGGTGTACGTTTGATTAATCTTACGAAGAAGAATGATCAGATCGCTTCTGTATGTAGAGTGACACACTCAGAAGAAGATGAAAATGAATCTGAAGAGGGTGTAGAAGAAACACTTTCTGACGAAACAGAGAATAATAACAATGAATAAATAAATTAATTCGATATTAAAATGAAGAAAATTACAGTTTCATTATTCGCACTAGCTATAGCTATGGGCGCATTTGCACAGAAGAAAAATGTAACAGGTGCAGAAAATAAAATTTATGAAAATGATTTTGCTGGGGCTAAGTCAATGATTGAGTCTGCTATAAAGAATCCTGAGACAGCTAATCAAACAAAGACATACTGGGTGGCTGCTGAGGTATATGAGAAGATATACATTGATGAGGATACAAAAAGACAACTTCAGAAAGAATATAGCCAAGATTTGATTGATGAAGTTTTGATTAAGGCTGTTGATGCTTATAAGAAAACTTCTGAATTGGATAATCTTCCAAATGAAAAAGGTCAGGTGAAGCCTAAATATACTAAGTTGATCCCTGGTAAAATGGAAAATTACAAAAACTATTTGATCAATGCAGGTTTGGCTAATTATAATGAAAAAGATTATGAGTCAGCTGTTAATTTGTGGTCAAAATATATTGAAATGGCTGATTATCCAGTGTTGAGTAAATTAAACTTAAAGTCTGATACCTTGTATAATGAGATTAAGTATTATACAATCAATGCTGCTCATAATGTTAGTAGTAAGAAGGATATAAAGATTCAATACATGGAGGATTTGAAAAATGATCCTAAGTATGGTCAAGCTATGCATGAATGGTTATATTCACTTTACGAGGAGGAAGGAAATGAGGAAAAGATGATTGCTGTATTGAAAGAAGGTATCAATAAATATCCTTCTAACTCATTCTTTATCGGTACAATGATCAACTATTACGTAAAGAATAAGAAGGAGTCTGAAGCTCTTGCTTATGCAGACGAAGCTATCAAGAAAGATCCTAAAAACCCTCAATACTATCTTGTTAAACTAAGAGTATTCTTGGAGAAGGAAGATTATGATAAAGCTATTGAGGTGGCTAAACAAGCTATTGCTGTTAAGGAGAATGATTTTGATGCTAACTATTGCTGTGGTTTATGCTACTTGAAAAAAGGTGAGAGCGCCGCTTTAGCAGCAAATAAGATCAAGGATAATAAGAAGTATCAAGCTGCAACCAATATGGCTAAGGAGCAATTTAAATTGGCTATCCCTTATTTGGAAAAAGCAAGATCTATCAATCCACAAGATTCTCCTAACTTGAATCTCTTGAAGACTTGTTACTATCGTATCAACGATGGTGCTCATTACAAAGAGATTGAGGCTGAATTAAATAAATTGAAATAATATTTTTTCTCAGGTCTGATTGAATAATTTTTATTCAATCAGACTTTTTATAGGATATGAAGATAAAAGTAACCATAATCGTAATTGGACATAATTCTTGGCACTATTTACAAAAGAATTTTGCCTCACTGGAATTTCTGCAAAATGATCCAGAAGTAGAGATTTTGTATGTTGACAATGCTTCTACGGATGAAACTAGAGCAGCAATTACTCATTCATATCCTAATATAAAAATGATCAGCTGTGGTGTGAATCGTGGTGTGGCATCTGCCAGAAATATCGGAATGGTCAATTCTGCCAGCGATTACATCATGTTCCTCGATAGTGATACCGAGATGAACAAAGAGGCTTTCTACACGATGGTTAATTATATGGATGAACATGAAGATGTGGGAATCTGTAGTTGTAAACTGATCGGACAGGATGGATTGCCACAAGCCAGCTGTAAACATTATCCTACTCGTTTAGGCGTTATTAAAAGCGGTTTACATAACATAGGCTTGAAATTCGGACTTAACTTATTTGAAAAATCATACTTAAAAACTTTGTACGATGTTTCTGGTACGGAACCTATGCAAGTGGATTTTGTGATTGGCGCTTGTCAATTGATTCGAAAAAAAGCACAGGTGAAAGTGGGCTTCTTGGATGAACGTATCTTTTATGGACCAGAAGATGCTGATTTTTGTCGCCGATTGTCTAAATGTGGCTATAAAACAATGTATCTACCGTATGTCTCTATATCTCATGATTATCAACGTCCTATCACTCAAAAGTTTATGTCTAGACAAACCTTGAGCCAGATTATGGGATATAGTTATTATTTCAGAAAAGTAGTTAAAGAGAAAATGAAAGGAGAATAGTTTATGCTTTCTGATAACATAAACTTTTCTGTCGCCGTTGTTATCCCTACATTAAATGCGGAGAATTTTTTAGATCAACAACTGCAAAGCTTGTCTCTGCAGACGCATCAACCATCTGAAATATGGGTGATTGATTCTGAATCAACAGATCGGACTCGTTCGATTGCTGAGAAATGGAACGTAAATTTTATTGCTATTGATAGGTCAACGTTTGATCATGGTGCCACTCGTAACTATGGATTGAAACAGACAAAAGCAGATTTTGTCCTCTTCTTATCTCAGGATGCCCTGCCAACTCCTTCTTTGATAGAAAATTTATGCGCAGTCTTTATGACAGACTCACAGGTGGCAGCAGCATACGCTCGTCAGATTCCTTATGATACAGCCTGTATAACAGAAAAATTAACAAGACGGTTTAATTATCCTTCGGAGCCTTCTATCCGTACATATCGAGATAAAGAGACCTTGGGAATAAAAACGTTTTTCTTGTCGGATGTCTGCTCTATCTACCGTAGAACGGTTTTTGATGAGGTAGGGGGATTCCATTCACCAATATTAACAAATGAAGATATGCTGATGGCGGCAACCCTCTTGTCTAATGGGTATAAAATTGCCTATCAATCGAATGCGGAAGTCTTTCATTCTCATAACTTTACATTGAAAGAACATTATAAACGTAATTTTGATATAGGGGCGTTCTTAACGATGTATGCTTCTACGTTTCAGGTTGAAAGTGAAACGGGGGAAGGCATTAAAATGGCTAAAATGATTACGCGTGAACTGCTTAAAAAATTCAAATTGGTGTCACTTCTTAAATGGTTGATGATCTGTTTTGCAAAATACCTAGGGAATAGAGCCGGTCATCACTATACTTCGTATTCACTTAATGCAATACTAAAACGATCCAATAATAAGAATTATTGGATTCTTCAATACCAATCGTCTGGTTTGTCTTAATTCTCTACTTGGGCGAAACCTATTGTTTGACCAGCTACGATGCTGTCATTCCATACGAAATTCTCTGAATTGGAGTTTAGCACTTTGCAACAACAGATATTTGTGAATTTACCAGATTTACGCATGTCAGATAAAAAGATAGCAGCTGTATTGTCTTGCGTATGTTCTCTTGCACTGCGAGATGGAAGGGCTAGAAAGGCTGTGTCATTGATGACAGTCGCATAATCAATGTATTGAAGTGCTGCAATGTTTGCAATATATGCTTTTGCATTTTGCTCAATAGTTACAGAGTCCAATAGAGGCTCTTCTTTCTTGTTTTTATCTTTAACAGTTAGATACGAACACGAACTTAAAAATAAGACAATGCTTATAGAAAAGAAAAAATTTTTCATGGTGTAATGATGTTAGTTAAAATCGTATGCAAAAATAATGAATCTCGCTATAATTCGTAAATTTACGGGTTGAATAATGCGGAAAAAAAAGGACGTGATAGGAAGAGAAAACGGATAGCTTGTTTTTTGGCAGGTTGAATCATGTTATACCTTCTTTTTTCGTTGAAATCTTTTTACTTTTGTATTCAGTTTCATTAAAACGATTAAACGATGAAGGAGATTGTCCAATTTTTAAGAGAATTACAAAAAAACAATAATACAGAGTGGTTTCATGCGCATAAAAAACAGTATGAAGCAGTGAAAGAACAATTCAACCAATTTGCATTGAAGTTGATTGCTGGCGTGGCCGAATTTGATAAAAGCACAGCTGGTTTGGAATTAAAAGATTGTACGTATCGTATCAATCGAGACATTCGCTTCTCGTCAGATAAATCACCGTATAAAACCCATTTTGGTGTTTTTATTGCACCTGGTGGAAAGAAAGCAGGAAAAGCTGGCTACTATTTCCATGTGTCAGTTGGGGGTGAAGGATATCCAGATGAGAGTATGCTGGCTGTGGGACATTATTGCTATGATAAGAAGGTGGTTGAGATTGTGCGTGAAGATATCATGGATGATGGTGCTGCTTTTGACAGTTTTGTTCAGACTGCCCGAAAAAAAGGCTTTAGACTAGATGAAGATAATTCTCTGAAAAAATTACCAAAAGAAATGGCGGCTTCTCCTTATTCGAATTATCTTCGATTGAAGACATACTGTTTGGATAAACCTGTGGATGAATCATTTTTGTATGATGATCAGTTACTGGAGAAGGTGATAGAACTGTTTAAGTTGAATATGCCTTTTATAACGTATCTTAACCAGGTGATTGATTATACCCAGGAGGATTAATGTAGGATAGTGTGTTCGTACCTTTGTGTGATAAAATGTAGTATAGATAATAATTATGAGTGATACAATTTGTGCCGTTTCAACAGCCTCAGGATTAGGCGCTATTGCCATTGTTAGAGTCTCTGGTGATCATGCTATTGAGACGGTTGATTCAATATTCCAATCCTCTCGGAAGAATTTTAAATTAAATGAGGCGAAGACGCATACTGCTCATTATGGAAAGATTCTGAATGATAAGACAGAAGTCATAGATGAGGTGTTGGCTACTGTTTTTCGTGCCCCTAATTCTTTTACGGGTGAGGATTCGGTCGAGATAGCCTGTCATGGCTCACACTATATTCAGCAGGAGATCATCAAACAGTTATTGTCGAAAGGTTGTCGGATTGCCACACATGGTGAGTTTACACAACGGGCATTTGCAAATGGAAGAATGGATTTAAGTCAGGCTGAAGCGGTTGCTGATTTAATTGCTTGTCAGAATAAGGCTTCTCATCGACTAGCCATGAATCAGATGCGCGGAGGTTTTTCGAAAGAGATTTCCATCTTGAGAGATCGATTGCTTACGTTCACCTCTTTGGTTGAATTGGAATTGGATTTTAGTGATCATGAGGAGTTGGAGTTTGCTGACCGATCAGAGTTGAAAGCTCTTGCTGAGGAGATTCTGAAGAAAATAGGTAGCCTGAAGAATTCGTTTAGTACAGGGAATGCAATTAAGAATGGAATACCGGTTTCCATCATTGGTGAGACCAATGCAGGAAAATCCACTTTGCTAAATTATCTGTTGAAAGAAGATAAAGCAATTGTATCGGATATTCATGGAACGACAAGAGATGTAATCGAAGATACGGTTATTATTGATGGTTTGTTGTTCCGATTCATTGATACGGCTGGATTACGAAACACTTCGGATGTGATAGAAAACATGGGGATTGAACGTAGCTATAAGATGATGGATAAGGCTTCTGTCGTTTTGTGGGTGATTGACGCATCTCAACCCTTGCATCATTTAGATGAATTGTCTGTTTCTATCATGGAACATCTACAGGATAAGAAATTGATAAAGGTCTTCAATAAAGTGGATCTGATAGATGACCCAACACAACAAGCCTTCTCTGATTATTATAAGAAGTTCAAAGGGGATGAGTTGTTTATTTCTGCTAAACATACCCTGAATACAGATCAGTTGGAGCAAATACTGGTTAAAGCCTCTCAAATTCCTGAAATAGGAGAGAATGACGTGATGGTGACAAATATGAGACATTATGAGGCGCTTAATAATGCCTATTCAGCCATTTTGCGTGTTCAAGATGGATTGGAGAACAATATCTCAGGTGATTTCTTAAGTCAGGATATTCGTGAGTGTTTACATTATTTAGGTGAGATTACGGGTGAGATAACAACGGATGAAGTCTTGGGTACAATATTTTCTCGCTTCTGCATCGGAAAGTAGATTCTGCGTGGGAAAGTGATTTTTTGCAAAGAAAAGCATACTATATGCAAATATGGCTTGTAAATCGC
>CACXCA010000003.1 GCA_902766045.1 uncultured Bacteroidales bacterium | reverse complement strand
TTACAAACAAAGACTCTTGATTTAACCAAACAAGACCAACTGAAAGCCTATTTGGACAAGTCCTCTGCATTGGATTCAGATTTTTGGAATTCAAAATACCATAAACCAGAAAGCAATGATAAAAATGACGGCTGGGTTAAATACGAACTAAAACTTCACCCCGAAGATTTCTTTCTTTTTGGCAGCGGTTTCGGTGACGATGAGGTGGATATGACACCCGTTAAAGAACGAAAAGTGAAGTGGAATGAAGAAGGAACGAAAGGTGAATTGTCTGATGACCTCGTGCTGATTCCTGCCACCTCGGTGAAGGGTGCGTTGGCACATCGTGTAGCATTTCATCACAATCGTCTGTTGGGGCGTTTTGCTGGATGTACAGGTGATAAGGAGCCCAAAGTGGGTAATGAAAATGAAGCTGTTCAAACATTGTTCGGCTACGAGAATCAGGAAGCGAAAAAACAAGTGCGTGGCAACTTGCTGTTTTCTGACGTTATAAAAGACGAATTGACTGATAAGAGCGATAAAATTCTCAATCATATCGCCATCGACCGCTTCACTGGTGGAGCTATCGACGGGGCTTTGTTCTCCGAAAAGACCACATACGGCAAAGGCCATGACTTTACGCTGACTATCCTTGCAAAAGAAAGAGCTTTGGAAGGTGGGATTCAGGAATCGCTTGAAGCGGCGATGATGGACATCTGCAAAGGCATGTTGCCATTAGGTGGTGGCGTAAATCGAGGTAATGGTGCATTCTCTGGTACTCTACTGCGAGGAAACGATGTTATTTATCCAAGAAAGGAGGCATAATTATGAAAATAGAAAAATCAAAATATCAGGGCTATCTGTGGTATAGTGACAAGAAAGAGCCACAAGTCCTAAATAATGAAGTTTTTGAACTTGAAATTGCAGATAACGCAAATCCTTTCGTTATTGAAGGTCAGCTGTTCGATGGACAGAAGTCCATAAGCATAAAGTATGTTGATGGCAAGTATATCGTCAATACATACGATTTAGATGCTCTTGATGGAGTAATGCAAGAGCAGAAGTTTTATTCTCACAAAATGGATGGCAAACAATTGAAATTCAGACAAATCTGGAAAGAGCAACCAGATGAGTTGTGCGAAGGAATGCAGGTCTTGCAGCCCGCTGAATTGATTTTTGTTGGATTTAACAATGAGGAGGATTAATTATGGCAACAATAAAAGCACCGTTTAATTTTGTTCCACTGAACGATAAGGTTTTCTTCCCTGATTGGGCGGATAAGATTTCGCAGGATATTCCGTTTGAGGATGGGATATCAGGAACTATCGAGATGAAAATCACTGCACAGACACCAATTTTTGTAAGGAATGGACATACGAAAGACGATGGCGACAATAAGACTGATAGATACAAGTCTTTTTCTAAAACCGAGGATAATAAATTTTTCATCCCTGCTACAAGTATAAAAGGCTGTATTAGGAATGTGCTCGAAATAATGTCGTTTGGGAAGATGCGTCTTGATAAGAATGCAAAATTCGCTCAACGAGAATGGGACAATCAAACGCTCTACCCAATAAAAACACCGCAGGCACAAAATGCAATGTGTTGTGGCTGGCTTATAGAAGAGAATGGCAAGTATAAGATAAAAAAATCAAAAAAACTATATAGAATCAATCACAAACGATTAGATGAATATATTAATAGGGAGGTATTCAAGACCTTCAGTAAATCTTCAAAGCTTGACTTAAACAAGGAGACAACAATCAGTGGCGAGAAGTATGATCCCAAAACCGCAGTGTACAAATATAAACTTCTCGAAAGTTGTGGAGTATCTACAGAAAAGTTGAAAAATGTACATTTTGTAAATGACGATAGATATGCTGTCAAATATAAGGAAAACAGAGTTAAGACAACATTGTCAGATGGTGATTTTGAAGGAACTATTGTTCTGACTGGACAACCCGATAAAGCCCAATGGGATGTACCTCGTCGTATGAATGATGGAAAGTTTTATGAGTTTGTATTCGATAATAAAATAGATGGAACTTATGAAATCACAGAAGATGATTTTAATCACTACAAATTCATTTATGCCGATTCTGCCGACTGGAAATTTGCAAAATCGAAATTGAACTATGATGGAATTCCTGTGTTTTTCAGGCTCCAAAACGGGAAAGTCAAGGATTTCGGATTGGCTTTTCTGTACAAACTTCCTTATGACAAATCTCCATACGAAACGTTAGGGGAAGACCATCGAAAGTCTGATTTGGATATGGCAGATTGCATCTTTGGATATGTCAGTGGAAACAAAGCGATGCGTGGGCGTGTGCAATTTTCAAACGCTTTTTCCGATAATGCCACACAAGATAAAACCGTAAGATTGTCATTGGGGTCTCCTAAAGCCTCTTACTATCCGATTTATATAAAACAAGATGGTAATAATGGTTATGTTGTCAATTATAAAACATATAACGACAGCAAAATTTCAGGCTGGAAACGTTACATGGTTCGTGCCAATGCTTTTGAGAGAAACACTGGCGATGACAAAATTGACACTATAATTTATCCGCTGAAATCAGATAGTTCTTTCAATTGTAAAGTCAGATTTCACAATTTGAAGCCACAGGAGTTGGGAGCCTTACTCTCTGCTATCACATTCCATAACACAAAAGATTGTTACCATCAAATTGGACAGGGTAAACCATACGGATTCGGGAAAGTATCTATTTCTGTGGAACATCTCATCATAGAAGATAAGTTCGTTAATGACTATTCATCATATATGCAAGAATTTGAATGCCTATTATATGAAGAGTATGACAAGAGTTGGGTGAATCATGAAAATATTATTCAGTTGTTCACGATGGCTCATGTTGAAGTTACTGCTGATGACGTTTTTGATTATATGAAGATGTCAACGGAATCTAACAATAATGAATTTTTAGCAGCCAAAATTGCAAAAGAATATCTGGATGTTTATACACGTCTGTCGGAAACTCAATACAAGCCAGAGTCGTTGTATGAACCCGTTAGAGAGCAAATGCAAAAAAAGCGGGAACAAGAGACGACGGAAAGGCAATATACGTCTATGATGGATCAATACAATGATTATCTGTCGATTTGCATTGATGATCTCAAAACAACTGAAGATTGCAATCAGGCTTTGATTGAAATGGACAAAGCAGAACAACTATACAAGGACATTCAACAAAAGTTTTCTGGCAATGAGTTAATTGACAATCATTCCGATTTTCGAGAACAGATAAAAAATAAAAAAGTCACAATTACCACAGGTGACGGGTTGTCTTTTTTGTTGAGACAGAGAGTTGATGGCAAAGGATTGATGATTTCAGAACTTTCAAAAGGTGTTGGTCGAATTGATCAATTTTTGAAAAAATATCCCGATTACACCATCGAAGACGAAGACAAAGCCGTAATAAAACAATGGTTAATGTCTATTCCCCAACCAACAAAGAAAGCCGATTTGAGAGATTTTGAAGACATAAATAGCAAGTCATGGCAACAAATCTCAAAGCTCGTAGGCCCCGACACCGCCACCCGCTGGTACCAAGATCTCAATAGCAAATAACCATTTTATATTTTTTAATGCATAATTTTTAGTGATTTTATAGTGATACACTGCATAAAATTTATAGAATTTATGATGATGTAATGCATAAATAGTCGACTTTGGACTTGAAGCTAACGCAAAAAATCAATTAGTGAGTCCATAAGAACGAACATTATTTTATTCACAAAACAAAAAATACTCAATTTTGTCTCGCAATCAAAACAAAAATTACCTAATTTTGTCTTATATACGAAACAAAATAAAGAATATGTTAGATGTAAACCATATAAAAACTGTCCTTCGATCCAACCAAGTCATGGTGGAGAATGTGAAGGTGGTGCATCGAGATTTTGATTTCTACGATGGAGCTAATTTTGTGCTCGTAGGTGTACGTCGTGCAGGCAAGTCTTTCCTTTTATTCCAGCAGATGCAACATCTGTTGAACATAGGTAAGACGTGGAAGAATATGCTTTACGTTAATTTTGAAGACGACCGACTTTTGGGATTCGAAACATCTGATTTCGAACGACTTTTAGAGGCTCATGCCTCTATGAACGGTAGCGACGAACATCCAATAATGTTCCTTGATGAGATTCAAAACATTGAGGGTTGGCATAAGTTCGCAAGACGATTGGCGGATCATAAATATCAGGTCTATATCACTGGATCTAACGCAAAGATGTTAAGTTCTGACATCCCGACCACCTTGGGCGGACGATATGTTGTGAAAACCATATTTCCATATAGCTATCATGAATTCTTGAATGTCCATGGCATTCATTTCTCTGATGACCAGACATATCTAACAACCGAAAAGGCGAAATTGAATCGGTGCCTAGAAGAGTATATGACTTATGGCGGGTTCCCTGAATGCGCAACCCTTCCTGCTAAAACCGAATACCTAATGTCTGTGTATCAAAAGATATATTTAGGTGATATTGCATCACGTCATAAAGTAGAGAACACATTCGCTTTACGTTTGATGTTTAAAAAATTGGCGGAAAGCATTAAACAACCCATCTCATTTACTCGCCTGACATCCTTGATTTCCTCAACAGGAACTAAATTCTCCAAAAGTACGGCCATAAACTATATGGAATATTCCAAAGATGCATTCTTGGTCTTGCCAATGCAGAATATGGCCGACAATTTTACGGAGCGGGAGACAAATATGAAGTATTATTTTGTCGATAACGGTATCATCTCGCTTCTGACATTGGACAATCAAACCACGTTGCTTGAAAATATGGTTGCTACGGCCTTATGGAGAAAATATGAGGCTTTCGTAAACACAGTGTTTTTCTACAACCACAACATAGAAGTCGATTTTGTCGTACCCGAACATGGTCTTGCCATACAGGTCTGCTATGATTTGGGAGAAGAGGGATCAGAAACTTATATCCGTGAAACTCAAGCTTTGCTGAAACTCAGCAAAAAATTCAGTGCATACAAAAGACTTATTATCCTAACTTACTCTGAAAGAGAGTATCAAATAAACTTGGATAACAAAACGATTGAAGTGATGAATGTCGGGAAATGGATGTTGAGAAACGAGTCTGGAATTGCTAAAGTTTGAAAAATGGCCTTGAAGTTAGTACGAAAGCATAGCTAACCAGACCTGAAAAAATCACATTTTGTCTTATCAGCGAAACAAAATTCACCCAAGTTTGTCTTATACACAAAACAAAACGAATGGAATGTTGGATGTAAATCTTATCAAAACTGACCTTCAACGCTAAAGTAGCCATTCGATACCGAAAATTAAACTTTAAATCCGTTATTTGATACCGAAAATTCAAATTTAATTCATATATTTGATACCGAAAATTCAAATATAAAATATGGAATATATTGAGAGAGAGGTAGATGAAAGATTAAAGGAGTGGAGCATTTCTGACAATAGGATGCCTCTGCTAATTCGTGGTGCCAGGCAGGTGGGAAAAACATCAAGCGTCAGACATCTCGGTGAGTCTTTCAAATACTATGTGGAAATAGATTTGAACGAACATAGAGAGCTTCATAAACTCTTTTCTCAAACGCTTACACCCCAAGAGATATGTCTTCAAATATCCTACACTGTCAACAAACCGATAGAAGCAGGAAAAACATTACTATTCATCGACGAAATCCAGGCATGTCCGGAGGCCATCAACAAGTTGAGGTATTTCTATGAACAATATCCTGAACTACACTTGATTGCCGCAGGATCTCTTTTAGAATTTGTCTTGGCTGACTTGCCTTCTTTTGGAGTAGGCAGAATCAGGTCTCTGTTTATGTATCCATTTAGTTTTAAAGAGTTTCTGCATGCGAACAACGAAGATTTGCTGCTGTCCGCCTATCTAAATGCAAGTCCAGAGAAACCACTTAACGAGATTGTACACAACAAACTATTGCATCGTTTCAGCTCGTTTATTCTGATGGGAGGAATGCCCAAAGTAGTATTGGAATACCTAAAAAAACAGGATTTAAGGGATTGTCAACTCATTCTCAACGATTTGGTTGTGTCATACAAAGATGATTTCAAGAAATATAACAAAAGGATTCCCGAGGAACGTTTATCAACCGTTTTAGAGTCTGTCGCTCGTCAACATTCGGGAAAATTTGTTTACTCAAACGTCCATGACGATTTGTCGCTCAGTCAAGTAAAACTTACATTGGAATTGCTGATTAAAGCAGGTTTAGTGTATCCTATTGTACATTCCGCTGCCAATGGCATTCCTTTGGGGGCGGAAACAAACGAACGATATCAACGCATGGCTCTGTTCGATACAGGTGTTTTATTAAGAATGTTAGGATTAAACTTGGCTGAATTGTTTGTTCAAGGTATAGAAATCCTAATCAACAAAGGTTCAGTGGCGGAAATATTTGTTGCGAACGAATTAGTGAAAAATTCGTCATGTTATGAGCCTTCACGACTATATTGTTGGCATCGTGAAAAAAAAGACAGCCAGGCAGAAGTGGATTTTGTCATACAGAAAGGCTACGACATCATTCCGATAGAGGTGAAGTCTGGCACCAAAGGAAGTATGCAAAGCCTACGAATTTTTATGGAAGAGAAGAAATCCCAATATGGTATCCGCACCTCTTTGGAAAACTTTTCTACCTATGGAAACATCAAAGTATATCCGTTATATGCAATAGGTGATTTGATTAGAGAAAATTATTGTTAAACTTTCGCTGATAGGGCATGTCTTTCTCACAACTAGGAGAACAAAAGTATGATATAATTTAAATTTTTAAAATAATGTATAATGAAACTAATGTCTTGGATAAAGGAAAAGATAAAACAGTTGAAAGATAGTCGAGTTTTGAAATTCGGTGGCATCGCATTTATCTTATTTGTATGCTTTTCTGTCTACAATTATATAATGGATGATTTCAAGATAAACAACATCTATGAAGAGGCAAAGAGTTTTTTTTCTTTCATAATGTTGGGTTGGGTGACACTTATGTGGTTCTATAGAAATGAAAAGATAGAGATAACCTTGACGGAAGGCAATTTTAAGAATAAAAATGAGTCTTTTAAAGTCAAGCGTAAGCAACTAAGTAATATTTCCGACCTTACAAATTTAGTGAGTGCCAAATATTATGGTGGAGGACAGGTTGAGGGAGCAGTTAGAAATCAATTATTCATGTATCAGGGGTTGATCTCTAATGATGAATTGAGAAGATTAAACGGATAATCCAATTTGGATATAATTGTTCGACTGATTAATGCAATAAATTATGGCAAAAGTACATATAACCCTCGTTGGTGGTCAGCCAGCTCCTGTGTATCATGGTATTGTTGCCACACAGCCTGATAAGGTGGTATTCATCTATTCAAAGTCCAGTTGTGATGCGGTGGAAAAGGTGAGAAGTGAAATCCACATTGCAGAGGATGAACAGGACCCATTGGATACGACGGATCCACAGCTGATTATGGAGCGGGCCAATTCGTTGGCAGAAAAGTATAAGGACGATGAGGTCACTCTCAATATTTCAAGTGGTTTGAAATCATGGTCACATCTTTTCGGACGGGTGTTTGATACGATGTCTAACGCTTCGGTTGTCTATATGGACCAAAACAATGTGCTTTGGAATTATCGTACCATGGAACGCAAGGCGGACTTTGTGTTTGATATGGATGTGCTGTTCCGATTGCAGAACAATGCGCTGACTCACTATGTACCATTCGCAGAATACACGGATGAGGATAAAGAGACTTTGGATACGTTGGTTGAGGCTCGTAGATATAATTGTGGACATTTCAATAAATTGACGACCCTCCTTTCTAAGGAGTGGGAAAATAAGATTGGTCAACCGTCGGGGACATTGTCTTTGTCGGAGAATGATTTTGTGGAGTGGGAGAGACCTGATTTTGTCCGTTTGACGTTAAGTACTCGGAGGTGTGGACGACACGAGTTTGAGATGGAGTCGCCTCATGCGGTTAGTATGGCCTTTCATACAGGATGGTTTGAATACAAAGTGGCTCGGATGCTTTCGCATTGGCGATATGCAAAGGATATTCGGTTGAATTGCATCTTCCCTCCTAAAGACACTCAATCGGTGAAATATCCTAAAAACGAGATTGATGTGGTTGTGAATACAGGAACTAAGATTCTTTTTGTGGAGTGCAAGACGCAGATTGCTAGTTCTACGGATATTGACAAGTTCAGAACTGCCGTAAAAAATTACGGTGGAATGGGAAGCAAGGCTCTTTTTGTGACCGACAATGTGATGAATGAGTTGCAGAAGGAGAAATGTCGAGAATCGGGTATCATAGCCTTTTCTTTGCAAGACTCTTCATGGGGAAGCAATAAAGAACAAGAACTGTTTAAACTATTGGAACGGGAGTTGTTCAACATTAATGTAAAGTAGGGTTGAAGTGCTTCTGGAAATCATTGTAATAAAATAATAATTATGGGTAGAAAAGTTTTTATATCAGTCTTAGGTACAGGCCTTTATGGCAAATGTCGATATACAAGGGAAGTTGATGGATTTGAATCAAACGATACTTGTTTCATCCAATCTGCTACTATGCAATATTTGAGGGTAAATGATTGGAGTGAAGATGATTTGGGACTGTTTCTTTTGACTGATTCAGCTAGAAAAGAAAATTGGAACAAGTCAATCACCCAACGTTATGATAGCAAAGCAAAACAATATGTTGAATATGAAGGATTGGAAAGTTTAATAGGAAAAGCTCATTTGCCAATTGCAATCAAGGATTTGTCAATACCTGATGGTAATACGGAAAAAGAAATTTGGGAAATATTCACATCAACATTCAATGAACTCTGCGATGGCGACGAACTCTACTTCGATGTGACGCACGCTTTTCGTTTCTTGCCGATGCTGATTCTGGTTTTGTGTGACTATGCCAAGTTTCTGAAAAATGTAACAATCAAGAGCATAACGTATGGTAACTATGAAGCTCGAAATAAGGAAAATAATAAAGCTCCAATAATTGATTTGCTTTCGTTATCGCAACTTCAAGATTGGACTTTTGCCGCAGGACAATATCTAGATAATGGTAGCGTCAATCGCTTAGTATCGCTTTGTGAACAAGAATTTAAGCCTATTCTAAAAGAGACGAAAGGGGGAGACGAAGCTGCTCAAAAACTTAGAGCATTTGCAACTAAATTATCTGATGTTGTTGAAGAGAGAAAAGCATGTCGGGGTATGGATATAATAAAATCCTCTTCCTTTCGTGGATTAAAGCAAAGTGCTGAAAATCTCGAGCAAACTTTTATAGATGCCTTCAACCCTATTTTTGAGAAGATTAAAACTTCGTTAGTCTCATTTGATGAAAATGAAAATGTTCGTAATGGTTTTTCTGCAGCTGTCTGGTGTTATGATAATGGACTCTTCCAGCAGTCAGCTACCATCTTGCAAGAGTTTGTCGTGTCATTTTTCTGTTTGCGTCATGAAATACGAATTGACGACGAGGACAATAGGGAAATCATAAACAAGGCTTTCAATATTAAATTTAAAAGTATATCTGAAAATGGTTGGGAGATTGCTGATGAGAAACGAGAAAAATTAAAAGAAGTTTTATCTGACGAACTTTTTGACAATAAAACTCTTGTTGATGGGTTCAATAATTTGACTGAAGTCAGAAACGATTTTAATCATTCAGGGATGCGGTCTAGACGAAAACCAATGACACCGCAGGATATAAAGAAAAACATCAAAAAGTGTATTTGCGCTTTTGGCGTAGTTTTATTCAATATCAAAATTGAATGATAGGATTCACCTCATCATGTTATCATATCAACACTGAATTCAATAACTTACAATTTCAAAAAACAATATAACCACCCATCCCCATGCTTTTAAACCTCACCAACCACCCCTCCGCTACATGGTCGCCAGAGCAAATCGTTGCAGCGCATGATGTTGTTGTGGATATGCCTTTCCCTTCGGTTCCGCCTGATGCGGACGAGGTGTACATCGATATGCTTGCGAGTGAGTACCTGGATAGAATCCTTCAGATGGATAATCTCTCTGCAGTCCACATCATGGGAGAGTTTAACTTCTGTTATGCTTTGATTTCTAAATTGAAGGCTCATGGCGTTAAATGTGTTGCATCTACTACCCTTCGTGAAACGGTAGAGGAGAATGGATTGAAGATCTCAAAGTTTATTTTTGTGAGATTTAGAGAGTATATTTGAATAAGTTTTTAGTTTGAGGTATGATAGATTCTTCAAAATCAACGATAAAAGAATCGGATTCACTTTCTGATAGAAGTCTCTCCGATATTCAGTTGACGCATAGCCAACAGATTGTATTGGATCAATTGTCTGATTTTATCACTGATTTGCATAGCCGTGTTTTTATTCTGAAAGGGTATGCAGGGACGGGTAAAACGACGTTGATGCGATTTCTTATTCAGATACTCAAAAAAAAGCAGAAAGGGTTCACCTTATTGGCTCCAACGGGTCGGGCGGCCAAGGTTTTATCTGATACTACAGGGGAGGAAGCTAAGACAATCCATTCTATGATTTACACCTTTTCTAGCCTTAATAAAGATTTGTCTGACACAGATGAGAAAGAGTTAAAAGCAGATAGCACGGGACAACTCTTCTTGAATTTTGAGCCTGTCTGTTTGGATACAGAATCTGTAACTCCTGCCATTTATGTCATAGACGAAGCATCTATGGTTTCAGATTTGGAAGAGACACTTATCACACAGGCTAAGTTTGGAAGCGGTCGGTTATTGTCTGAATTATTGAAATACGATACTCGATCTCAAAGTAAGTTTATATTTGTTGGCGATCCGTGTCAGTTGCCTCCTGTGAAGGATACCTCCTCACCAGCGTTGATGCCTGAGTATTTCCAGCAACAGTTTCATCTAATGGCAAAGGAAGCATCTCTTACTCAGATAATGAGGCAAAAGGGTGATAATGATTTGATTCGAGCATCTCTTCAGATTCGTAAGATATGTGCTTTAGCTCCAGAGAATGAGCAGAGCTATCATTTTAAGACGTGGAAAAGTTTCCCATTGCGTAATTGCCGAAATACACAGTTGCATTCTGATTGGGATGAAATGATTCGTTCTTATTATGAGACAATCAAGCAGAAGGGATTTACTGATGCTATATTTATTAGTGCATCCAATAAGAAGTGTTATGAGATTTCGATGAAGGTTCGTTCTATGTTGGGGTTAACTAATGGAGTTATTCAGGAAGGTGATTTGCTGATGGTTGTTCAAAATAATCAGCCAACAGGGTTGATAAATGGAGATATGGTGGAGGTTGTTCATATTGATGAGGATATCTTGTATCGAGCTGATCTTTTGTTTCGGAGTGTTAAAGTCAGGGAGATTCTTACAGGAGTAGAGCGGACGGCATTGCTTTTGGTATCGACAATTTCCAATATTACACCCAATTTGAATTCGCTTCAGCAGACACGTTTGTTTGTTGATTTTGCCATTAGGATGAAGGAAAATGGGATAACGCAGAAAAAAGACCCAGAAAGGTTTTATATGGCAATGCAGTCTGATCCCTACCTGAATGCATTGCGTTGTTCGTATGGTTATGCGGTCACATGTCATAAAGCACAAGGAGGAGAATGGAACAATGTCTATGTAGATTTTGGCATGATGGCATGTAATCCGACGAAGGAAAAATGTCAATGGGTTTATACTGCCATTACACGAGCTAAAGAGACCTTGCATGTACTTAATAAACCCTATATTCAATAAATAAGGGTTCTGTACGTGTTCAATAATCCATCACCAACTAATCTACTACTATGACAACCAACATCACCAACCTTCGTAAAGCAGGTCGCCTTGATGAGGCATATAGATTGGCTGACCAAAATCTCCATGCAGACCCGACGGATATTTGGAATATTCGAAATATGGCATGGGTGCTCTATGACTATGCTAAATTAAAGGCGACAATAGACACAAAAGAACAATTTCTGAAATGTATCGAAAAGATCATTTCTCTCGATGTACCAGAAGAGGAGGATGTGTTCCATCAGAGTGTGGGCTTTCTGGTGAGATCTATAGTTGCTACTTTCAATCGAGCTGAAAAACAAGACACAGTTTTCTTTGACCAACTTTTCGTTTGCTTGAAATTGTTAAAAGTGAAACCTCAGTCTCCGGCATATTCTTCTCTGATGTTAGCATTCCTTCGTGCAAAAGAGTGGTGGATGAACTTTGGCACTTTCTGTCGATGGTGGGGTTGGAATAGCTTTATGGAAGAGGATTATAAACCGACACAAACAGAGGATGGTCAGAAAATCATGCCCCTCGCAGAACGGGTGTTTATGGCTTATTGCAGATTCCTTTGCGACTATGGTCAAAAAGAGGAAATAAAACAGTACCTTCCAATAGTTGAAAAGGTTTATTCGGAGCACGCTGATTACATATATCTTCCGTTTTATGAAGCCAAACTTATGCTGAAAATCGGTGAGATAGAAAAGTTTTGGACTCTTATGAAACTCTTTGCACGTAAGAAGAGCAGTGAATTTTGGGTGTGGGACCTATTTGGAGATGCTACGGAAGATAATCAGACAAAGTTGACCTTTTATGCTAAGTCTCTCATATGTAAAACGAAACCAGAGATGAGTATTAAGGTGAGAGAGAAAACAGCTCTCTTACTTCTTCATCTTGGGTATAAGGCAGAAGCTCTTAGAGAGCTGAATGAGGCGGTAAAAATAAGGACAAAAAACAAATGGAATGTTCCACGTCAGTTTTCTGATGCTATTACTTCTTTAGGAAGTGAAAATATAAATCCGACTGTTGATAATGTAGCTTTTTTTACTAATTTAGCAAAAAAGGCTGAATGTTCGGTCTTCGGCAGAACAGAAGTGCTTGAATACGAAGGTAAAATAATGATAAAAGAAAAAGGCTTTGGCTTTGTCCACTATAAATCTAATTCCATCTATGTCCCTCAGAAACTTATATCTTTGAAAGGTATCTGCAACAACGACATAGTATATGGACAATACAAGGCTTCGTATGATAAAAAGAAGAATAAAGAGGGCTTCGCAGCCATCAGTATAAATAAAAGATAGAACTTTATGGAACTCGTTATCAACACATTTGGAACATCCCTCAATCGCGACAGTGAGGGGTTTGTCATATCTACAGCGGAAGGTCGGCAACGGATTCCTGCCGAGGGCATCACCTCCATTCAAATCAGTCGAGGTGCCCAAATCACGTCGGACGCCGTTATGCTTGCGGTCGAGCGAGAAATCGAGGTGCTCTTCATGGATAAATCCGGACAAGTGATTGGTCGCATTTGGAGCCCTAAATATGGATCCATATCCACAATTCGAAAAGGACAACTGGCCTTCTCCTTCTCTAAAAAAGCATTGGATTGGATCAAAGAAGTAATCCGACAAAAGATTGAAAACCAACAGGCTTTATTGCTCATGATGCGTACGGAATCTTCCGAACTCAACAATGTCATAACAAAAGCCATCGGTAAGATGGACGATCATCGCAGGAAGATAGCTGCCTTAGAGGGCGAAATCGTCAATGATGTGGCTTCCCAATTGCGAGGATGGGAAGGTCAGGCGTCAAAAGTCTATTTCGACACCATGAACCTTTTTTTGCCCGAAAGTCTTCGTTTCGACAGTCGCACCCAACATCCTGCAATGGACGTAGTCAATGCTCTTCTCAATTATGGGTACGGATTATTATATGGAAAGATAGAAGGCGCACTGATCAAAGCAGGTGTTGACCCCTACATCGGCATTCTGCACCGCGACGACTATAACCGTCCTGTCTTAGTCTATGATGTAATTGAACTATACCGTGTATGGGTGGATTATGTGGTATTCACCCTGGTGTCGCAAAACTCCATTACAGACGATTACTATTCCGTCCGAGAAGATGGATCCTATTGGCTCGAACCACTTGGAAGAAGGATACTCATCCAATCCATCAACGACTATTTAGAGGAGGTAACCACCGTAAAAGGCGTAAGTCGCAGCCGCAACACTCAGATATTCCTATACTGTCAGAATTTGGCACAACAATTTAAAAAGATGGAGGTGGAACTATGATCAGCGCGGGGAAAAACATACGTTCGGTGGATGACATGCTTATGAAGGTGAAAGTGGAATACTTCTATCACAGCATTCGCAATCCACGTCCGGAGGTAGAAGCAAGAATCAAGCAACTACGCATCATCGAGAATCTGGATCATGCACAATACGTAGCACAAAAAAGGATGTTACCATACGTTGTGTGTGGTATGTTCAATCCACCCTATCGACGTATAGAGAATTTTGCTTATACTGAATATTTCATTCTCGACATAGACCATGTAACGGAGAAGGGAATGGACATGAAGGAACTGCGACACAAGGTGGAAGCAGATTCGAGAGTGGTATTGTCATTTCTATCACCAAGTGAAGATGGTTTGAAGGTGATGTTCAAACTCAAGGAAAGATGTTGCGACAGTGGGTTGTACACTGTGTTTTACAAGACATTTGCCCTGTCATTTTCGCGGCAATATCAGTTGGAGCAGGTGATTGACTCGAAGACATCAGATGTGGCGAGGGCATGTTTCATCAGCATAGATGCCGAGGCTTATTATAACCCATCGGCAGAAGCAGTTGATTTGAACGCTTTTATCGATGTTTCCAGTCCATTTGATCTGTTCGAGCAAAAGAAAAAAAACGAGAAAGAAGAGAAAGCGAAGAAAGAAGAATCATTAGAGGAGAAGTTGCCATCAGACCCAGGAGAGGAGACGATGAAGCGCATCAAAGAGATACTGAATCCGAATGCAGCGAAGCGAGAGAAAGTCAACCGACCCGTCTATGTACCAGAGGTATTGGATGAGATTATGGAAGAGATGAAGAGATATATTGAGCAGACAGGTGCCATAGTGAAGTCGGTGGTCAACATACAATATGGCAAGCAGATAACAGTTCAGATTGGGCTGAAGTTTGCGGAGGTGAATCTTTTTTATGGGAAGAAAGGGTTCAGTGTGGTACGATCGACGAAAAGTTCGACGGACAGTCAATTAAACGAAGCGATTGGACAATTGATAGAGACGTTCATCAACACATACGGGCAGTAGGGGAATGGAGGAATCAACAAGAAAAAAGGAGAAGAAACGGGAGTTAACTTTTGTCGAGAAGATGCAAAAGTTGGCGCGATCGGGATTGTCGGGGTCAGCGTGTCCCAATCCCGCATCAGGCGGTGTGGATGAGTTGGCGACGATAGATGAGCGAATTAGCCAGATGTTGCATATAATAAACGAACTACATAGAAAGCCTACGAACATGTTATTTTTTGTAATGTATGACATAGAGAGCAACAAGGTACGGAGCCAAGTTGTAAAATATTTAATCAAGAAAGGTTGCATACGAGTACAGAAATCTATATTTTTAGCAGATTTAGACACGAGTGTGTACGAAGAGATCCGAAGTGATTTAGCCGAAGTGCAAGCGGCGTATGAGAATGAAGACAGTATATTGATTGTACCCTTATCGACAGATTATCTTCGAGCGATGAAGGTGATTGGGAAGAGTATCAATTTGGATGTTATCACTCATTCGAAGAGTACATTATTCTTTTAAGATACTATAAAGCAACAAGTTACAAATCATACAAAATAGATCTTTGTCATATTGGATTAAATCATTAAATTTGCATCGTCAAAATGGCAAGTTAAAATATGTTAATTTTGAATGGTTTTATTCGTCATTTAAAATTTAAAATATTTATACACAAGGTCTTATATATTTTTCCCTCGTAGAGCATTTTCCAACAAAACAAGGATTAAGACCTGATGTGGTTCCTTCATCTTGAGTGGAAGCGAGGAACCCTCGTAGAGCATTTTCCAACAAAACAAGGATTAAGACTTTGTCCTTGAAAGTTCTCTTCTGTACTTTATCAGCCTCGTAGAGCATTTTCCAACAAAACAAGGATTAAGACCAGTTCTCAGAACTACCGACGTGTGTTTTGCCGACACTCTCGTAGAGCATTTTCCAACAAAACAAGGATTAAGACGCCAAGTTCAAACAAGAAACCGCCCGAAAGTAAAATTGCTCGTAGAGCATTTTCCAACAAAACAAGGATTAAGACTTTAGCAGCTTCGCCTTTGGCATTTGCATCTTGTAAGCTCGTAGAGCATTTTCCAACAAAACAAGGATTAAGACCTTTAAACTCTTTATCTTCATGTATCACTCCATCTGACTCGTAGAGCATTTTCCAACAAAACAAGGATTAAGACAAGTGTGTTTAAAGCCGTTTCTTGTATTTCCCCACTCCTCGTAGAGCATTTTCCAACAAAACAAGGATTAAGACACATTCATTTCAACAACTTTATTGTTTTTTTCAAACTCGTAGAGCATTTTCCAACAAAACAAGGATTAAGACCTTTCCATATCCGAGGACTTAGGATTCTTTGCACTTCTCGTAGAGCATTTTCCAACAAAACAAGGATTAAGACTCGTTTGATCGTTGGCCATTGCAACCAACGTTTTAAACTCGTAGAGCATTTTCCAACAAAACAAGGATTAAGACTCTATTCTATAAGCAACTGATGGAAAAGGCAGTATCCCCTCGTAGAGCATTTTCCAACAAAACAAGGATTAAGACAAAATATTCTATGAAATACCTGCCGCACCAGAATAATATCTCGTAGAGCATTTTCCAACAAAACAAGGATTAAGACTTCGTTGTTAGCTGCTTGTAATTTCTCAGCCCAACCCTCGTAGAGCATTTTCCAACAAAACAAGGATTAAGACTGGAGCATTGGGTATTCTCTTATTCTCAATACCTTCTCGTAGAGCATTTTCCAACAAAACAAGGATTAAGACTTCTTTTAGTACAATTTCATAATAAAAGCCGTCTTCTGCTCGTAGAGCATTTTCCAACAAAACAAGGATTAAGACACTTCCTTGTGATTTATGGCTAGTTAAAGCAAAACCATACTCGTAGAGCATTTTCCAACAAAACAAGGATTAAGACACGGTGGTTGTGTCGGGAGTCGAACCAGAACAGTTGAAGCTCGTAGAGCATTTTCCAACAAAACAAGGATTAAGACTTCTTAGGGCAATACACTTCTTTATTATCCAAGAAGAGGACTCGTAGAGCATTTTCCAACAAAACAAGGATTAAGACAGGTTTTCTTCTCCACTTTAGAAGCTTTTTTGAAGGCTCGTAGAGCATTTTCCAACAAAACAAGGATTAAGACTTGTCCTTGAAAGTACGTTTTTCTACTTTGTCAGCCTCGTAGAGCATTTTCCAACAAAACAAGGATTAAGACGTATGATACTTTACCCTGAAGCACATTGTTGATGTGTCTCGTAGAGCATTTTCCAACAAAACAAGGATTAAGACGACTTTACCCTGAAGCACATTGTTGATGTGCTTCTTCTCGTAGAGCATTTTCCAACAAAACAAGGATTAAGACTCACTGTGAGCATTCCCCTTCAAGGACTAAGACCATTGACTCGTAGAGCATTTTCCAACAAAACAAGGATTAAGACTTCAAAAAGGCTTCTAAAGCAGGTTTTCTTGATAAAACTCGTAGAGCATTTTCCAACAAAACAAGGATTAAGACATCTTCTGCCCTAAGAAGCACATCAACAATGTGCTTCAGCTCGTAGAGCATTTTCCAACAAAACAAGGATTAAGACCCTTGAAGGTTTTTCTCTCCACTTTAGAAGCCTTCACTCGTAGAGCATTTTCCAACAAAACAAGGATTAAGACAGTGGTTTTATAGTAAAACCACTTGCTAAGCTTTATAGCCTCGTAGAGCATTTTCCAACAAAACAAGGATTAAGACCATCGATATCAAAGCTTTTACATGGAACAGGAAATATCCTCGTAGAGCATTTTCCAACAAAACAAGGATTAAGACCAGTCACCCATGTTTTAATAATTCTAGTCATAATATTCTCGTAGAGCATTTTCCAACAAAACAAGGATTAAGACCCTTTCCCGCTGAATTGGCTGCTTGGAGACCTTCTGCCCCTCGTAGAGCATTTTCCAACAAAACAAGGATTAAGACCGCACGTGTATCGCGCGTTCGCTCTTCGGGGGACTCTCCTCGTAGAGCATTTTCCAACAAAACAAGGATTAAGACCACTCATGCTTTCGCATGGATTTCCAGCGTCTGCCCCGCCTCGTAGAGCATTTTCCAACAAAACAAGGATTAAGACAAGTCAGAGACTTTTCCTTGAAGCACACTTTGGATGTCTCGTAGAGCATTTTCCAACAAAACAAGGATTAAGACTTTTTAGGGCAGAATACCTCTGTCCCATCAAGGAACACTCGTAGAGCATTTTCCAACAAAACAAGGATTAAGACGATGTGCTTTTTTGGGCAGAATACCTCTGTCCCATCAAGTCTCGTAGAGCATTTTCCAACAAAACAAGGATTAAGACATTAGAGCTAGAAATCCCAGACTGGGCAGTAGAGAGCTCGTAGAGCATTTTCCAACAAAACAAGGATTAAGACAGTCCTGAGACTTTTCCTTGAAGCACACTTTGGATGTGCTCTCGTAGAGCATTTTCCAACAAAACAAGGATTAAGACTGCAATAGGAATTGGATTCCTTTTATTTAATTTATCAGCCTCGTAGAGCATTTTCCAACAAAACAAGGATTAAGACCTCTGTCCCATCAAGGTATAGAACTAAATTGTTCTCCCCTCGTAGAGCATTTTCCAACAAAACAAGGATTAAGACTTGAAAGTTCTCTTCTCTACTTTAGAAGCACCTTTAAACTCGTAGAGCATTTTCCAACAAAACAAGGATTAAGACGAAAACCGCCCGAAAAGTAAAATTGGTTTCTTATGTCTCGTAGAGCATTTTCCAACAAAACAAGGATTAAGACCTCTCTTACTTCAGAGGTGTATAGGGAATAAAATTCCCCTCGTAGAGCATTTTCCAACAAAACAAGGATTAAGACAAGGCAGAAGTTCTTGATAAAACCTCCATACTACGTTCTCGTAGAGCATTTTCCAACAAAACAAGGATTAAGACTGCTAAACTCAAATATACTATTATTAATAAAAATTGACTCGTAGAGCATTTTCCAACAAAACAAGGATTAAGACATAAAGTTTTATTTACAATATCAACATTACCAATTCTCTCGTAGAGCATTTTCCAACAAAACAAGGATTAAGACTTTCACACCAACTATCACTACCTTCATCATAGTTAGATAGTTCTCGTAGAGCATTTTCCAACAAAACAAGGATTAAGACGTCTCTTCCTCAAAAAGAATCTTAATATTCTTATGTCTCGTAGAGCATTTTCCAACAAAACAAGGATTAAGACCCGCGAGTAATATAAATACTAATAACTATAAAGGATTCTCGTAGAGCATTTTCCAACAAAACAAGGATTAAGACTTCTTGAAATTGAGACTATCTACTTCTGTTTCTACACTCGTAGAGCATTTTCCAACAAAACAAGGATTAAGACCATATCCTAGATAATCTATATATTTATTATTAACCCTCGTAGAGCATTTTCCAACAAAACAAGGATTAAGACTTAAACAATAATATTATATTTATAATTTTTTATTAACTCGTAGAGCATTTTCCAACAAAACAAGGATTAAGACTAAGGTTGCAAGTGTGCTTGAATCCGTTTCGAGTATTTCCTCGTAGAGCATTTTCCAACAAAACAAGGATTAAGACTCGTCCTTCTTTGCTACTGATGTTTCCTTTACCTCCCTCGTAGAGCATTTTCCAACAAAACAAGGATTAAGACATTTCCTTGTAGCACTTTTCTATTATTTCGAAATCCCCTCGTAGAGCATTTTCCAACAAAACAAGGATTAAGACTATGGTACATACCCCCATTGGGTTATTATAGGTTATCTCGTAGAGCATTTTCCAACAAAACAAGGATTAAGACTTGCAAATCATCGTATAAATAATATACTACTGCATCCACTCGTAGAGCATTTTCCAACAAAACAAGGATTAAGACATTCTCTTCCGCTCGACATTGAGCATTGCCTTTCTCCTCTCATAGAGCATTTTCCAACAAAACAAGGATTAAGACTTTTAAAATTTAACATATTATTTCGATTGGTTTAGCCCTCTCATAGAGCATTTTCCAACAAAACAAGGATTAAGACTCAAATCTTGTTTCAATTTCAAAATCTGTTTCATATCCTCATAGAGCATTTTCCAACAAAACAAGGATTAAGACATGCCTTTACGATTTGTTTTCCCATTGTATAAAAAACTCATAGAGCATTTTCCAACAAAACAAGGATTAAGACTTGGCAGCTTTCCCTTCATTATTAGCTTTCTGTAATCTCATAGAGCATTTTCCAACAAAACAAGGATTAAGACTTATATATAACGTCTAACTTCTTACATGTTTGTTGTAAATCTCATAGAGCATTTTCCAACAAAACAAGGATTAAGACTGAATTTCCCATGATTCTTCTTTTTTTACTTTTGTTTCTCATAGAGCATTTTCCAACAAAACAAGGATTAAGATGAAGAGACGCACGGTCGTGCGCCTACGCAGATACCAAACACGGTGTGGTATAATCCCTAACCTTATGCATAATGTTTACGGTTCGTGTACCTTTCTATGCTTAATTGTGTAAAATTATCATCAACCATTGATTATAATCAAGAAACAATATCCAAGATAAAATATATATTCTGAAAACATTACTTTTCTGAACTCTTCTATTACCTTTGCGAAGTCTTTTTTGTTAAATGACTTTTCGATATAAGCTAAGGGGTTTTGCCAATTTCTGGGTATTGAATTTATTATAAATAATAGAGTTATTAATCAGTTAATTAAAAAGTAAAATGTACAAATCAAAGATTTTTTTATTGTTGTTTATGGGTTTGGCTAGCTCAACACTCATCTCATGTGGAGATGATGAGGAAGACATGCCAGATGTAGTGGAAAATAATAATTTACCATCTGATAATAATCAAAACCCACAAGACAACCAAAACCCTCAGGATGATAAGACTGAACAGATTATAGGTGGTAAGGTGTTGGACGGACATCATTACGTAGATCTTGGTCTTTCTGTAAAATGGGCTCAGTGCAATATCGGAGCGTTAAAGCCTGAACAGTCTGGTAGCTATTTTGCATGGGGTGAAACATCTCCTAAAAAAACATACAGCTGGTCTAATTATAAATATTGCGAAGGTAAGGAAACGACGTTGACCAAATACAACAATAATTCAAGTAAAGGAGTTGTTGATACTCTTACTATATTGGAGAAAGAAGATGATGCCGCTGTCGTAAATTGGGGCGGTGCATGGCGAATGCCAACAAAAGAAGAGTGTCAAGAATTAATCGATGGTACCAATAATTATTGGACGGAAAACTATAAATCAACGAATGTCGCAGGATATGTTTTCTGTTCAAAGGATGAAAAGTATGCATCTGACACATTGTTCATCCCTGCCGCAGGTTACAAAAGTGAGAATCAAACTTTTGATATGAATAGATGGGGTAACTATTGGATGACAATTGGTAATGATTCTTGGGTTCCACTATTTTGTTTTTGGGTAAGATCTGTTTATATGAATTTTTTTGAACGTTCAGCAGGTTATACAATACGACCAGTGGCTGACTAATTTATATTACTCACCAACACAAGGGGTATCCCTTTGTTTGTGATGTTTCATCCCTTCTG
The DNA here is from genome assembly GCA_902766045.1 of uncultured Bacteroidales bacterium. Taxonomy (GTDB): domain Bacteria; phylum Bacteroidota; class Bacteroidia; order Bacteroidales; family Paludibacteraceae; genus UBA1181. Next base: position 84,049 of record CACXCA010000003.1, on the reverse strand, counting down.
GATTCTTCAATGAGTCTAGAAGGGATGTTACTTTATGGACATATCTTTCTATGATAACACCAAAATAGACCCATTCTATGATAACATTCCGATAGAGGTTAAGTCAGACGCCAGTTCGTAAAATAATTGTGAGGGAATAACCCTTTTCTGAGATTATTTTATATCTTTACCGAACGATTGCATGATCATCTGAATATTTTGCATAAATCATAGATTGTCAATTGAGGAGTGTTGATTTGCTAAACAATCGAATCTCTATTCCTCCCAAAGAAAACTGTTATGAAGATAAAGGGTTTATTTATAGCTATATGTGCTATTTGTGTGTATGTGACTAGTAGTGCACAAGATTATTTTTTACATGTTTGGCAGAAAGATGGTTCTGTCACCCAGTATGATGTGTCCGAGGTGGATAGCATCACATTCTCCATGTCCGGCGAACCGACCGAGATGGAGCTGGAAATGACGGCTACGCAGTTAGCTTCCAAGATGTTCTTGGCCTGCAATATCGGTAATACGTTCGAATCCGTCGGCTGTTCCACCACCTCCAGTAACGAAAGCTGTTGGGGTAGCCCGAAAATCACGCAACAGATCATCGACGCATACAAAGAGGCTGGATTCAATACCGTGCGTATCCCTGTGGCATGGAACACCTATGCGGAGGCGAATGGCGGTGTTATACCGGAATGGTGGATGAAGCGCATACAGGAAGTGGTGGACTATTGCATGAAGGACGATCTGTACGTGTTGTTGAACATCCATTGGGATGGGGGATGGCTGGAGAGACATGTGGAGGCGGCCTCACAATCCTCTGTGAACAAAACGCAGGAGAACCTATGGGGACAGATCGCCTCCCATTTCAAGAACTATGACGAGCATCTGGTCTTCTGCAGTGCCAACGAGCCAGACACGGAAAATGATGAGCAAGCAGCCATACTCAAGACGTATCACCAGACTTTCGTCAACACGGTCCGTGCCTCGGGAGGCTACAATGGAACACGATGCCTAGTCATTCAGTGTGCGGGGACGGCGGCCGACAAAGCCGTGCAGTATGACTACATGCCGACCGATGTTGTTCCAGATCGCTTGCTGATGGAGTTCCATTACTACCCATACACCTATGCGTTGATGGAGGAAGATGCCGATTGGGGACCCGCCCATTGGTTCTGGGGAAAGGATTATCAGAACATAATCGTCGATGGAGTGAATCGTTCCTGCTCTTGGCATACGGAGGAGACCGTCATATCCGAGTTTTCTGCTATCAAAGCGAAATTTGTCGATAAGGGCATACCCGTCGTGATGGGTGAGTTCGCTATCATGAATCGTGAATTATCCGCGGAATGGCAAGCCAAGTTTGAGGAGTGTCGTGCGAACTACTATTATTTCCTGACCAAAACCGCAAAGAATTATGGCATTGTGCCCGTGTTATGGGACACACCGAACGGATCCAAAAGTGTGATCGACCGTGACAAGTGCACCGTCGGGAACCAAAAAGCCATGGAGGGCTTGCTGAAAGGTGCGAACGAGGGGGTGTATCCGTTCTGAGATGTTGATGTGGCTTCCTCTGCGCACATGATACCTCAACGGCTAAATGATTTGATTAAAGGGACACGAAGGTTCACTCCTAAGAATTCAATGGCTTTAGAGCATTGTTTGAATATCAACATTGCAGGATTCTTCTATATCATTCAAGCTAAACATGACATCTCTTTGTGAAATGCTGACGAGCAAACTCGTTCGCTTCTTTTCTCTTGGATCGGCAGAGTAAGGAGTACCTTCTATTGAGATAAAAGCCGTTTGTTCATCAAAAAGATGCTTGAACAATCATTAAAAAAATGTATGCCTGCAGTTCTCCTTCTTCCCTTTCTTCCAGAACCTTGCAATCATACACATAGCTATTATGCAGGTTCATCCATGTCTTAAAAGGAAATTTCCTCACCCCTTCGCCTGTGTCGGACTCACCCCGAAATAGGCTTTGAATCGTTTACTGAAATAGGATGGGTCGGAGAAGCCTACACTGTAAGCAATCTCATTCACGGATGACTCGTCGCCCGCTTTTAATAGCCTCATGGCTTCATTCAAACGGTATTCATTGAGTAATTCAACAGGAGACTTTCCAACTACGGCTTTGATGCGACGGAACATCGTGGATCGACTGACGCATAGCTTCTCTGCCAACTCATCTACGGATAGATTAGCATTCGAGTGATGTTCCCTTACTAAATCCATGTATTTGTTTACAAATGGATTCTCTTTCGAGATCTCTTCTTCGCCTTCTTCTTCTTCACTAGCTTCTGTCTTACCCTCCATCAGTCTGGCGAGTAGATATGTCCGCTCCTGCTTGCGAAGCTTCAATATACTGCGAAGCTTGGCCAACAGCTCTTCATGGCTGAATGGCTTCGAGATATAATCGATAGCTCCGTTCTTCAATCCTAGGATTCGGTCGCTTTCATCGGTTCTTCCAGATAGGAAGAGAATAGGAATATGTGAGAAACAATCGTCTTTTTGCAACTGCTGACACATCTCTATTCCGTTGAGGATCGGCATATCCACATCGCTGAGGATGAGATCCACATCGTTCTCATTGATGATGTCAAGTGCCTGCTTTCCATCAAATGCGATCAGGGTCTCACAGAAATCACTCAAAAGCATCTTCATGTTCTCGCAGATAAGTGGATTGTCATCTACAATGAGTATGACGTTTCCTGATAGAATATCGTTATTTTCCTCCTTTCCATCGTTATTTTCTTCTGTTTCTGCAGTCTTCTCCATCACGGTGAGGAAATCTGAGCATGGCAGGGTGATGATGAAGGATGTCCCTTCTCCTAGTTGGCTCTCAGCTGTGAAGGTACCGTTGTTGAGCAGGACATATTTTTTACATATCTTCATGCCCAGTCCTGTTCCTTCCTCGTTGTCGGTTCCTAAGCTGCTCTTGATGTTTTCATCGGATAAAAGATGTGTAAGCGTATCGGCACTCATTCCTACGCCGGAGTCTTTAACTATCATGGTCATCACTCCGTCTTTTTCCTGGACATCAATCTGGATGGTTCCTCCCATTTCTGTGAATTTGACCGCATTGCCAAGAAGGTTGCGTACAACTGCGCTGATCATTCTCGAGTCAGCATAAGCCTTGTGCGTCAGGTTACAAATCTTTTGGAAAGTGATGTTTTTTCTCTTCATCATTTCGGCGGTGAGCTGAACAACGTCATCGATCACCTTTTCCATGTCGAAATCCTGTGGTTTGCACACCAGATCATCTTTCTTAGATAGTGCCCAGTCCAGTAATTTGATCATCTCGCCTTGAAGCGATTTAGCTGAATCGTGTACTTCGACAATCAGTTTCCTTTTTCCCTCGTCTGTCATGGCTTTCTCTTTTGTAAGCCAGTTTTCCAGTGCGACGACGATGGCAAACATAGGATTCTTCAGGTCGTGTCCGATGACGGAGATAAGACTATCTTTATCTTTCAGTGCGTTTTGTAGCTCCAGCGTTCGCAAAGCCACTTGTTCGTTTAATTCGTTTTTGATGCGTATCAATCTTCTCATCCTCCATTGGAAAATCTGGTAGATGGCAGCCAGCAACAGTGCGCACAGAATAAGTCGGAACCACCAGGTGTTCCACCAAGGAGGAAGAACGGTGATTGGAAGTGAGATTGTCTTCTGCTCGCATTTCTCATTGGTTCGAAAGGCTTTGACCTCTAAAATATAATCTCCTGTAGGAATGTATGTGAACTTGATGTTCTTGTCGTTAGGAAGTGCTGTCCATTCGTTTTGCAGTCCGACCAGTCTGTATTGACATTGGATGCGATCCAGGTCAGAGAAATCGATTATATCTACATCAACGGATATGTTTGTCTTATTGTAAGCAAGTTCCAATTCGCTGATCTCGGATAGTGGATGGTTCTTCAGCAGTTCAGATTGTGTACTGATTTTCTCTCCCTTGATGGCAAGGTTTGAGAATGAGAGATAGGGAATGATGGTATCAAAATCCAGTCGATTAGGATTTATGCTGATATAACCACCGTTAGTTCCAAAATAGAGGTTCCCGTTGCTGGCCTTGTATCCCGAACGCAGGTAGAAGAAGAATGTCGCTACGTCTGAGTAGTTACCTGGTAGTTTCTGACATGTCTTTTTATTATAGTTGAACATGTGTATTCCGTTATCTCCGACTATCCATACGTTTCCATTGTCGTCTTTTACGATGGAACGGTAGTAGCTTTTCGGAACGAACTCCAGTAATTCAGGTTCTTTTTTGTTGGGTGAGAATCGCATGATGCCTTTGTTGGTTGTGGCATAGAGGTATCCGTCGGTGTCGGGGGCGATATCTGTGATATCGTATGAATTGGTTTTATTCAAGGAGCTGGATTCTTGGGCATAGGAGACTAATCGACCGTTCTCTTCTCTCCATAGGGAGTTTGTGGTCAGAATCCAGTGAGCGTTCTTTCCTCCGTCATAAACAGACATTACCCAGGTGTTGTCATTTCCTGTGATGGAATCGTATGGAATTATTTTTTTCCAAAGTCTCTCACCCTCTTTTTTATAATAATAACCGTCCCCCGATGAGCAAGCAAAGATTTCATCCCCGTTTGTCACACTGATGCCAAAGAAACAGTTGGAAGGAGAGTCGATACCCTCTAGCGCATCTCTTACATAGGTTCCATTTTGTTGGTTCCATCGGTAAATTCCGCCTCCCCATGTGGCGACATAGTGAATGCCGGAGTTCGTGCGGGCAACTCCTGAGATGTTATTATTAGGGAATTTGATGGCAGATTGAATGTTGTATTTGGCATCTACGCTGTAGAGTCCACCGCCATCTACTCCGATGATTATATTCTGTTGGTCGTCTTCGGAGAACGAAGAGCATACAGTGGAAGGGAACCCGAAGTTCCAAGAGTAGCTGACACCTGTTGTGTTTCTTTTTTTGTATCGCCAGATACCTGTGTTCTGTGTTCCAAACCAGATGTCTCCGTTTGGATCTTTCATGATGCAGTAGATTTTCCGAACTTCATCAGGAGAAGCATCAAACGGAACCAGATTAACAAATTTAGGTGAAGTGGAAAGGAAATCATCAGTGTACCATAGTCCGTGAGCATCTGTTGCAATCCAGTATCTTCCCGCATCGTCGCATACGATGTTTGTGATGCAATCAAAAGGCGCATGAATGATCTGAGGTGCCTGAATGGTGTCATGTTGAGTGTTGAAGATCCATAGTTCAGAAGACTGTGATGCAATCAGGATCAGCGAGTCGTTCAACGGCAGGATGGTTCGGACAAAACTACATGCCTCCTTCGGTTTATAGCGATAGATTTTTTGTCCGTCGGAGTTGAACACCAGCATCGAATCCATCGAACCGATCCAGAAGCGTTGTTTCTTGTCGATATACATGGAGCGGACAAATAATTTCTGGGTGGCTTTGAATAGCGGGTTGTTGCTCGAGTAGCTTTCGGTCTTTGTATCGTAAATATAAGCACCGGCGCTGGAGTAGGTGTATTGTTTGTCGTTATGAAGATAGACATCCATGGTTTCTTTGTAGAATGATTTCTTGAATTCTTCAGGCATGACATTCCTGAAAGAGTCCTGAACAGGATTATACTCGACATGTAATCCCGCATATCCACCTGCGGCAATACATCCGTTGGGCAGACAGCGAACAAATAGGAAATCCTCTCGAAGGATTCCGTTGTAATCATTTTTTCGATGATGTTTGAAGGTCTTGCCGTCGAATCGTTCCAATCCGAAATCAGTACCTATCCAAATAAATCCGTTTTTATCATGATCGATGGAAAAAATACGATTGGAGATTAATCCGTCTTTTGACGTATAATGGTCAAAAAAACCATATTCTGTTTCGGCCTGTAATGCGCCAAAACAATATCCTAAAAATAGGGAAAGTAAAAATATTCTGTTTTTTTGACTCATTTTATGTAATGTGAGACATTCGTGTTTTTCCGATTTAATTCTGAAGATACAAAAGTAATAATTTGTTTAAATAAAAAAAGCAAGGATGAAAATTTTTCATCCTTGCCTTCATGTAAAATGGAACTCTATAAAACTTGTTCTAAGAAATCACCGTTTCAATGTATAACAAAACGATAAAGAACGATAAGATCCAGAACTCATCCAAAACCTTATTATTTAACTATATAAGGTTGCGACTTGTTTTCACTTTTCAGAATGTATATACCTTTGTGTCCAATGAGATCGAATAATTGTTTTCCAAGATCTTCACTAGGATTATTCTCTATTTGTCCGATGAAAACGCCCAATGTTGTATAGACATCATATGTGATTGTGGTTTGATTCTGAATCGTCAGAACACCGGTCTCTTCTTGACAAGAAGTGCAGGTGAACACTAGTTTGTCTATGTTACAATATGGATTAGTAATCTCTATGCTCAGCGTATGAATACCTTCATCATAGAAGTCCATCTCTTTTTCAACTACAGAATAGTCTTCCCAACTGCTCTCTTTTATCATTGGTACATTGACATTAACCACCGAGTTGCCACAGCTTACTGAGAAAGAAGAACTTGAATTACCTGATGAAACATGGGCTTCCATTTTATAGGTACCTGCTTCTTTTACATCAATCGTATAATTCAACCATTCACCTTTAGCGGTATAACCGATAGCGTTACCGTTGTTTCCTTTCACGATATCCACGCCTGTGTTATCGTTTCGATAGTTCGCATCACCTTCATCTTTTGTGTCGGTATCGTAGTATGAAACATTAGGACATCCTTTGTCGAAGTCTTCAGCTTCGATAGTGCCTGGAATCTCAGCTGCTGTGCCATTGAAAGGAACTGCTGCATCGCATACATTGACACTTTTCTCAATCTCTTTAGTGTCGCCAGTGGTGCTTCTAACCACTACTTTGATTGTCAGTGTTCCTGCTTTGTCTGGAGCATAAACCCATGTACCATTGTTGTTGTTGACCTGTTGTCCATCGGCGCTGACGGTAATATCGCTGATGCTACCATCACCAGTGGTGGCCTCTACCTTGATTACCAATTCATCTCCTACAGTAATAACATCTGATGAGAGGGTGACGGTTGCATTGATTCCTTTCTTACCACAGAATGGACTTTGAGCGTTCTTTGCTTTGTCGGTTTTCATATAATTTTCCAACCAAGTGAAAGCTGAACGGGCTTGACAATTACGGAAAAGACCAGAAGTACCGCCGCTGACCCATGTGTGACTATAGATCCATCCCCAGAGTGTGACTCCAGCCACGTAGTCGGCTTCCCACATGATTGGGAATTGCTCTTTGTAGCGCGTTTCAAATGTTGCATCGTCGCTCTTGGCAATATCATACTCAGTGATGTACTGAGGAATCTGTGTTTTGTTATGAATATCCTCCAAGGCGCTTCTGAATTGGCTTCCGCTCATGTCATTCAAGTCGTGAGCCTGGTTTCCTGCTGCATCGATAGGAGCACCGCATGCCTTCAACCCGTTGATGAGGTTGATGAATTCAGTCTTCTGCCATTGGAAGGTGTTATAGTCGTTATAGATAAGGATGGCGTTTGGCCAACGGTCACGTGCCAGACGGAATGCCTCTGCAATCCATTGGTACGAGTCGGTGTTTGGGTAACCGTTGGTGTTACAGTTGTAACTTGGACGTCTGCCTGTCTCTCTTTCTGCTCTATCCTCAGCAAGAGAACCCAATGCTTGGATAATCTTTGTAGATTTATATGGAGAGTGGTAATCTCCGCCAGAATAGATGGCTTCGTTCACTACATCGATGATCTCAAGGTTAGGGAAGTGATTTTTGCACTCGTCATACCATTCGATGATGGCTTTCTTGGTTTGATCAACGCTTAAGCTCTCAATCCAGCCAGGATGTTGGCTTCCCCAGATGAGTGCATGGAACTTGAAGATGATGCCGTGATCTTGACAATATTTAAAGGTCTTGTTAGGACTTGACCAGTTGAATTTTCCCCAACCGGTGTGTACGGAACCCCATTTTGTGGCATTTTCGCATGTGATTTGGTTCCAATAATCGGAAAAAATGAGGTTGCAACCTTCATGTTTCCAATCACATTCCTCTCCTGTGGACCAATCAAAAGTGGTGGTAATGTTTCCCAAGAACTTACATGGATTGTCTTTCGCTAATTGAGCTGTCGCTATATTAGAAGATAATATAAGACCAGCTGCAAATGATAGTAAACGTATGGTTTTCATGCTATTAGAATTTAATAAGTTGATATAAAATTTTTTTAATTGTATTTTTACGACTGCAATTTTAGGACAACTTGACCAACTGATATGAAAGAAATAGTTCATCTTTGGGTAAATTTGTTGCAAAAACGTCGATAAAAAGGGAGATGAGATTTTTTTACATAGTAGAATGTGACTTTATCCTAATTTTGTGTGGTGAATTCATGAAATAAATTTAAGGAGCCTATCATAAATAAAATAGTTTAGAATTGAGATTCAGACAAAAACATTGTATTTTTGCAATTAATAGTGTTTTATATTAAAAATAAAATAGTATGATAAAGAGATTTGTTACGTTGTTGTGTGGTATGTTATCTTTGGGTATCGTGTTCGCTGCTAATGAGACGGATAAGAAAGGACGTAAGCAGGGTGAATGGACGAAGACATATCCTAATGGCAAGGTGATGTATCAAGGTACATTCAAGGATGATAAACCGGTGGGTGAGTTCCGCCGCTATTATGAATCAGGTGCATTAAAGATTGTTCAGATATATGAAACGGCTGAGCGGTCGCAGGTGACTATCTATGATACAGATGGTAAAACCATTACGGCAAAAGGTACTTATCAGGGCAAAGAAAAAGATGCAGAGTGGACCTATTACGTTGATGGGAAAGTTTCCTTGATAGAGATTTATAACAATGGCAAGAAGAATGGTGTTTCTAAGATCTATACTAAAAATGGAGAGTTAATCGAGGAGATACCATATGTGAATGACCAAATCGATGGTATGCGTAAGTGTTATTTGCAAGATGGCACTCGCTATTCGGAAGCCTCTTATAAGAAAGGGGTGGAACATGGTAGTTATAAGTTATACGAGGGACATGACTTCCCTGTGATGGAGGGTGTTTATAAGAATGGTAAACGTGATGGGGATTGGATCATGAAGGATGATAATGGCAAGCAAACCGATGTCCTAAAGTATAAAGATGGTGTCTTGTTGAACGATAAAGAATTGAAGAAGGAGTACTCCGAATCATTTGATAAAAACGAAAAGAACAAAGGTCGTTTTGTTGAACCAGACCAACTTATTGGTCAATAATAAAATTTGGCATGAATCAAATCGAAAAAGTTGGAGCATACGCTTATCTGATGTATCGAACCTTCACGGTACCCGATCGTTGGAGTATTTTTGGCAGAAGATACTCAGAGGAACTGAAAAAGCAGGGTTTGGATTCTTTGGGAATCACAATCATCATCTCTGTCTTTATTGGTGCGGTTATTACGATTCAGATGATAAACAACATGGAGAATCCAATCTTCCCTGATACATTGATTGGTTTGGCTACTCGTGATACACTGTTGCTGGAGTTTTCTTCCTCTATCCTTTGTTTGATTCTGGCAGGTAAGGTTGGTTCTAATATTGCCTCAGAGTTGGGTACCATGCGCATCACCGAACAGGTGGATGCGTTGGATATTATGGGTGTCAACTCTGCCAATTATTTAATCCTTCCTAAAATTGTAGCCTTCGTTTCGATAGTTCCTTTCTTGGTGCTGACCAGTATGTTCGTAGGTATCATAGGCGGTTTCGGCGTAGGTGTCTTTACCGATATGATAACGGTCAATGCGTATGAAGCAGGAATTCAATATATGTTTACGCCCTATTATGTGACGTATTCAGTAATAAAGAGTTTGCTTTTTGCCTTTGTCATCTCGTCCGTTTCTTCGTATTATGGATATACGGTGAGTGGAGGCGCATTGGAGGTGGGTAAGGCAAGTACAGATGCTGTGGTGAATAGCAGTGTCTTGATTCTGTTGTTTAATATTATGCTAACAAAGATATTGCTATGATTGAGGTGAAACATGCGATAAAATCGTTTGATGGCAGAGTAGTCCTGAAGGATATCTCAACGGTGTTTGAGACCGGCAAGACGAATCTCATCATCGGTCAGAGTGGTTCGGGAAAAACAGTCTTGATGAAAAGTGTTGTGGGAATTCATCGAATCGACTCAGGAGAGATATGCTACGATGGTAGAAACATCACGGTGATGAAACGTAATGACCTCAATCTTCTTAGACGAGAGATTGGAATGTTGTTCCAGGGCGCAGCCTTGTTCGACTCAATGACGGTTCTGCAGAATGTCATGTTCCCGTTGGAGATGTTCTCCTCGATGACCAAGGAGGAAATGATTGAAAGAGCAAAGTTTTGTCTTGATCGTGTGGAGTTGTCTCACGCATTGGATCTGTTTCCTTCAGAGATCAGTGGAGGTATGCAGAAACGTGCGGCCATTGCCCGTGCTATTGTGTTGAATCCGAAATATCTTTTTTGTGATGAACCGAATTCAGGATTGGATCCGAAGACCTCCCTTTTGATAGATCAATTGATTCAGGATATTACACATGAGTTTAATATCACTACAATCGTGAATACGCACGATATGAACTCAGTTATGGAAATTGGAGAAAATATTGCGTTTATTTACAAAGGAGAAAAAGCTTGGCAGGGAACGAAGGACGAGATTTTTGATACAGGGTGTGAACAGTTGGAGGATTTTATCTTTGCTTCAAATCTGTTTAAACAGATCAAGAAGGCACACCACTTGTTTATAAACAAATAATTTTTGTGTTATATGGCTATATTCAATTTTTTTAAAATGCCCAAAGTTAGGCAATATCACCATGATTATATCTATTATGATCCTGACAAGGAGGAACGTGAGGAGAGATTGAAAAGAGTCAGACAGCAATTGGCAAATGAGAAGAGTAATAAAGCTCAACCCGTATTGCGAAAAGGGGTATTCCAATCACAGAGAAAAACCAATACTGCTTCTCAACAATCTCGTAACATCCGACTCATACTCCTTATTTCAGTGGTTGCAGCGTTGTTAGTATGGTATATGAGATAAGTACGCATGTGGATTGTCCCCATGTGGAGTTTGAAATATAAATTTTAATGTAGTATGAGTGATGTCATTCATCTATTGCCAGATACGGTAGCTAATCAGATTGCGGCGGGCGAGGTAATTCAACGTCCGGCCTCTGTTGTCAAAGAACTTGTCGAAAACTCTATTGATGCAGGTGCTACATCGATTAAGCTTTTGTTGAAAGATGCTGGCAGAACGTATATCCAGGTGATTGATAACGGAAAAGGAATGAGCGAGACAGACGCTCGTCTCTGCTTTGACCGTCATGCCACTTCAAAGATATCTTCTGCTGATGACCTGTTTGCTTTGCGGACAATGGGATTCCGAGGGGAGGCTCTGCCGTCTATCTCCTCTATCTCACAGTTGGAAATGAAAACTAAGAGACCAGAGGATGAAGTGGGGACTTTGGTCGAAATCAATGGTGGAAAAATAGAAAGACAGGAATCGGTGGCTTGTCCCGATGGAACGAACTTCTTAGTGAAGAATATCTTTTATAATGTACCGGCACGTCGTAAGTTCCTGAAATCGAATACAGCTGAGTTCTCTCATATCGAAAAGGAATTCTTTCGTGTGGCATTGGTGAATCCACAGGTGGAGTTTGAACTCTATCATAATGATCAGCTTGTATATCAACTTCATGCGGGTGGTTTGCGTGAACGAATCATCGCTATCTTTGGTAAAAACATAAATGCTCAGTTGCTGTCGATCGAGGTGGATACGCCACTTGTGAAAATAGGTGGATATGTGGGGAAGCCTGAAACAGCTAAGAAACAGAACGACAGACAATACTTTTTTGTCAACGGTCGTTATATGCGTCACCCCTATTTCCATAAAGCTGTTCTACAGGCATTCGACCGCCTTATCGTACCAGGTACTTCACCAGATTATTTTATCTATTTCGAGGTGGATCCTGCCAATATTGATGTGAATATTCATCCGACTAAGACAGAGATTAAGTTTGAGAGCGAACAGACGATATGGCCTATCTTGATGTCCTGCGTCAAAGAGGCTTTGGGTAAGTTTAATATCGTTCCTTCTCTTGATTTTGAACATGGTGAGGATATCTTTCAGGATGTGCCGTTGAATCCGTCAAATCCTGTTTCGACTTCTGCTTTTGAGGCTAATCTGGATACCTCATATAATCCGTTTAAGACGGATGGCTGCGGCGGAAGTAATTATCAGTATAAAAAGAAATCTGACCCTAACTTGCAGAATTGGGAGACGTTGTACAATGGATTCGAATCAGAAAGAACGCCTTCGTTCTCTCCTTCAGCTTTTCCAGATAAACCGTTCGATCCTTCTAATTTTATTGACCATAGTGATACTTCTTCAGGGTCAGAATTCGGGATGGAAGGGGAAGAAAATAAGACGCATTATATACAGTTCAAGAATAAATATATATTGACGGTCTTAAAATCCGGTTTGGCTTGTATTGATCAGCATAGAGCTCATGTGAAGGTTTTGTATGAACGTTACATGAAGAATATTCAGCAACGGAAAGCGGCCTCCCAACAATTGATGTTCCCGATTCGATTGGAGGTGATGGAGTCGGAAGCGATGCTGTTGGATGATATGGCAGAGGATTTCAGTTTCTTGGGCTTCGATATATCTTGCCTGGGTAAGGGTTCGATTTCGATTAATGGCATTCCTTCTGAGTGTAATGAGACGGAGGCGGAGAATTATCTGAGAGATCTTCTGCAATCCTTTAAGGAAGGGGGAGACATGAAAGAGGGCCGTGCTGAAAAAATGGCGATGAAACTGGCAGAAACTTCAGCTATAAAGGCAGGGAAACATCTGACAGAAGAGGAGATGATGAACCTTGTTTCCCAACTTTTCTCTTTGCCAACACCTGATTATACATCAGACAATCGGATTGTGATGAGTATTATGACAATGGAAGAAATAGAAAAGAAATTTAAATAAGCATGGGAAAAGAGCAAAATAAGGAAGAGGTTCGCATCGATAAATGGATGTGGGCTGTGCGACTTTTTAAGACACGTTCCTTGGCGGCAGATGCCTGTAAGAAAGGCAAGGTGCTGATGTCGGGGAACAGTGTTAAGGCTTCCCGTAATATTAAGGTGGGTGATGTGGTTCAGATAAAAAGAGCCCCGATCACCTATTCGTTCAAGGTGCTCGCTTTGTCGGAGAATCGGATGGGTGCCAAGTTGGTACCCGATTTTATGGAGAATGTGACAACACCGGAACAATTGGAAATCTTGGAGATGAGCAAGTATAGTTCGTTTGGCAAGCGGGATCGAGGAACCGGACGGCCTACTAAGAAAGAACGTCGTGACTTGGATGAGTATCTGGATCCGATGGATGATGAAGATGACTTCTTCGATTTCTCGGATGATGAGGATGATTTTTAATGATGAAAAGGATGATTTTTCAATCATAATATAACACCTAATTGAGATGATTATAGCAAAGCAAAAGAAAGAAGAAAACATTGCCGAGTATATTTTATATATGTGGCAAGTGGAGGATATTATACGTGGATATCAATTAGACATCGAACAGATACAGAAAAACATTGTGGACCAATACCAGCAGCCGGATGAAGTGAAGAAGGAGATTCGTGATTGGTATGAGAACTTGATTGCCATGATGCATCTGGAACATAAAGAGCAATCCGGTCATTTGCAAATCAATATTAATCAGGTGAATGATTTGAATGATCTCCACAATGAATTGCTGCAGGATCCAAAGGAGATACAATACAATGCCCTTTTCTTTAAGGTACTACCTTTCCTGATTGAGTTCCGTAATAAGTTACATGCCGGAGAAGAGATGAATGATGTTCATTTAGCTCTTCATGCCATGTATGCTATTCTGTTGTTGAGGCTTCAAAAGAAGGAGGTGTCGGAGGATACGATGGTGGCAGTACGTCATATTAGCGGATTATTGGCCGTTTTATCAGAGAAATATAAGACATGGACCACAGATTCTGACGAATAAAAACGCCTTCAATATGATGAGGATTACCTGTTTCCTAAATTAGGAACCAGAGCACCAGCCAGTGGCAGAGACATCCTACATAGATGAAGATATGCCAGATTGCATGAAAGTAGGTGTAGTCATCATCTTTCCAGAAGAAATAGGTGCCTAATGAGAAGGATATACCTTCACCCAGCAAGAAGAAAAGACTGATGGTTGGAAAAGTTTCGAAAACAGGTTTAGCAATAAAGACCACCAGCCATCCCATAGCAAGATAGAGCGCCAGTGAAAGCCTTGGATGTTTGCCCAAAGCCATTATTTTATAGAAGATGCCTAATAGAGCAAGAAACCAGATGACAGCAAAACAGATATTTCCTAGTGTGCTACCAATTGTCCAAAGAAGAATCGGGGTGTAGGATCCAGCGATGGAGATATAGATGGCACTATGATCGAAGTAGCGTAGTCGCTGTTTGATCTTAGGATCTGAAACAATATGATAGAGAGTAGAAGAAAGAAACATCAGAATCTCTGAAATGCAGAATATGATTAAACTGATATTCAGTAGAGTAGAATCGTGATGCCATCCTTTCCGTAGTAATAGGAATGCCATTATGATGAAAAGCCCCAATGCAATCGCGTGTGTCCAAGTGTTGGCAATCTCGGCTTTCTGTTTGTTGATTAGTCCCATGAGCGTTCATGTATTGAATTAAAATTCATTCTATTCTTGATAGTCCAGTTCTATTTGAATCTCTTCTATGATTTTAGCTACGCCTTTTCCTTTGGTAGGGTCTAGCGTTTGAATAAAATCGGTCACCCACTTTTTATCGACCTTGCATTTAGATCGTAGATAACGAGATACACTGTTGTAGATTAAATATGAATCAGCATAAACATCCTTCACTACATATTCAAAAATAGACGATTCGATCGATTGATTGACGGACTTTCGTTGAAGATACAAGTTAGCATAATTGATATACCCCAATGCTATCCAAAATTTGTTCGAACCATCTCTCTGGGTAATCAATGCGTTGGAATAGGTTGCGCTGAGATCAACTGACGGGTGAATCTTGCTCAGGAAATTTCTGGAGAACTGTTCGCAGAGTTCAATATTGAAAAGATTCTCCCCCCAGGAGAAGAGGTCATCCTTTGAAAAAGGCGAACGAGAAAGATCTTTGTCCAGCAGTAAGGTGGCAAGAATCATCAGTTCGCGGCAATCAGACCACCAGGCATATTCAGCTAATTGTCTGGAGTATTGGGTACCTTCAAATTCTTTACTGATTTCATAGATACGTGGAAGAGAAACACCATAGTTGAGTTTGTAACCTAAAGAGCTCATCTGTTCAGAGGCAATACCATTCATTGATAAGTGGAAAAGTTTTTTTGCCTTATGGATGAGAGATTCAACTTCTTCATTATATGGAAACATTTTTCTCATGTGTGCTATATCAGTTTAAAAATCCATGACAAAGATAAAATATTTTTCTGTTTTTATTTGCATATGATTTAAAATGAAGTTATCTTTGCACCGCTATTTTGATGGTGGGAGTAGCTCAGTTGGTTAGAGTATCAGATTGTGGTCCTGAGGGTCGTGGGTTCGATCCCCATCTCCCACCCCAAAGAAAGGTAAGAGCTGCATCTCTTGTTGAGGTGTGGCTCTTTTTTTGTAACTGTTTAATGTAGTAGATGATATGTTACTTATTTCTCTTTTGCCAGTTGCGGTGCTGTTATATTACATATATAAATGTGATTATAAGCCGGAACCATTTAAGATGATTTTGAGAGGCCTTTTTTATGGAGTCTGTTCGGTCTCTTTGGTTGCCATTCCGATATTCTTTTTGGATATGATAGGGCTTAGAGATTATTTGTATGATGGGCAGCCTACGTTTATGAGTCAGTTCTTAAGAGCATTTATAGCCGCAGCCATTCCGGAGGAGTGTTCCAAGTTGTTGATGTTACATCTTCTATTGAGGAAGAATAAATATTTTGATGAGCACATTGATGGTGTAGTGTATGCCGCCTGTGTTGGATTGGGATTTGCGGGATATGAGAACATCATGTATGTCTTTGGAAGTGAGGATTGGATGTATGTTGGTATCACAAGAGCTATCTCGGCTGTCCCTTGTCATTTCATGACGGCTATTGCCATGGGGTATTATTATTCATTGTACCGATTTAATGTAGAGGGAAAAAAGAGCGAATGGGCGATGAAGATGCTATTGGTTCCGATTCTCTTTCATGGTGTTTATGATGCCCTTTTGATGACTGCATCGACGGTTGGATCCGTATTTGTGACAATTATGTTGATAGGCGTTGTTTTCTGGCTGAACAAGATGAGAAAGTTCTCAAAAGAGAAGATAGCCGAATTGAAGAAGATGGATGAATCCGATCAGTTCAATGAGGGTCAATCGGTCTGATGGTTTCCTAATTGTTCTCAAGTTTCGTAAGTACACGTAATCCTTCAAATCTTCACAAATTGAACAACTATATTTTGTAAGATTTTGAATAAATTTGTAAGATTTCTGTCACAAAGTGACACTCATTGTCAGATATTTAGAACTTGCGCAAGTTGTGATACTTAATATTTACTTGCAAAACTTGAATAATTGTTTTTATGTTAATTTTTGTGTAATGGGAAATAAGAATAAGTCGCCATGGTCATGGATTCCTACGCTTTATTTTGCGGAGGGAATACCTTATGTGATAGTTGCTACAACATTTGCGGTGATTATGTATAAGAATATGGGCATATCGAATGCCAAGGTTGCTTTTTATACAAGTTGGCTCTATCTTCCGTGGGTTATCAAGCCGTTTTGGAGTCCTTTCGTGGATGTCATGAAGACAAAACGGTGGTGGATACTGTTCACACAGCTATTAATAGGTGCCGGATTGGCTGGTGTTGCGTTTACGCTTCATACCTCATTCTTCTTTCAGCTTTCATTATGCGTATTGTGGTTGGTGGCTTTCAGTTCTGCTACGCATGATATCTCGGCAGATGGATTCTATATGTTGGCTCTTTCGGAAAAACAACAATCCTTTTTCGTGGGAATACGAAGCACTTTCTATCGAATCTCTATGATTGTGGGACAGGGGGCATTGGTCGCATTGGCTGGTTATTTGGAGATAGCTACGGGAAATGTTCGTTATGCTTGGAGCATAACATTCTTTGTAGCATCAGGTCTCTTCTTACTCTTTTTTGCTTACCATCATTATGTGTTGCCGAAACCTGCTTCTGATCATTGTGTGGAGGCGGGAGACAAAAGTACGATTACCTCTTTTTTCTCTTCCTTTTCATCCTTTTTTATGAAAAAGAATGTAGTGATTTCTTTGCTGTTTATTCTACTCTATCGTTTGGGAGAATCCCAATTGGCGAAGATTTCTTCTCCGTTTCTGATGGATTCATTCGAGAAGGGGGGCTTAGGACTCACTACAATACAGGTTGGATTTGTATATGGGACTGTCGGAGTGATAGCTCTTGTGCTGGGTGGTATCTTAGGGGGAATAGCCGTCTCTAAAGGCGGTCTGAAAAAATGGATCTGGCCAATGGTCTTAAGTATGAATTTACCTAATCTTGTATATGTCTATCTGTCGTATGCCCAGCCAGATAATCTGGTGCTGATTAATTGTTTGGTGGCAATTGAACAATTCGGCTATGGGTTTGGTTTCACCGCTTTTATGCTTTACTTGATACATGTGTCACAAGGTGAATTTCAGACATCACATTATGCTATCTGTACAGGTTTCATGGCATTGGGTATGATGTTGCCGGGAATGGTTGCGGGACTAATTCAGGAGACTATTGGCTATCAACATTTCTTTCTGTGGGTCTGCCTTTGTACGATTCCTGGTATGCTTTTGGTGAATTTATTAGACCTGAAAGACTGATAGGATTTTAAGGGGTATTTTATTGTCTTACAACATTTTATATAGGATATATAGAGATAAATAATTGTTATATGTCAAAAAATAAGGGTCGGAGCAAAGATTGCTTGGATTTATTGCCTTTGATTTGATTTTTTTTCAACAATTTTGTAGCTAAATTACTAAATATAGGCATATGGGTAAAATTTTACGAAAGTTTAAGTGGATATTATCCCTTTTAATTCCACTATTTATTGTGACAAACACGGCAAACGCAGAGTCTCATTCTGTTTGGATGGATTCGACATTTACAACGTTCAAAATCGAAACTAATCCATACTTCTTACAGGAACATTATAATGGATTGAATTCCGTAGAAACGGGATATGCATTGGATTTTACATATATATTTAATGGATTAAATCCAGAGTCTAAAGTGTGTGTCTATCATATGAACGGCGATTCACTCACAAGCATTAGAGTGGGTGATAGTGTGCTTTTCTATATGCCAGATGAAGATGTCTATCTATCCATAAAGAATCCTATGTATGAAATTACCTACGATTCGAATTACATAGACTACTTTGAAGGCTATAACAATCCTATGTCGGCCGAAGCAGGTACGCTCGTTAATATAGTATTCAAAGAAGGAATCATACCGGGGGGAACTCAGCTATTGTATGGGAATTCATGGTTCCTTAAAAATATTACGGTGAAAGATTCAATAGCCTCTTTCGTGATGCCGTTTGCTAACGTAAATTTGACGGCAGCAACGATGACAGGTATATCTATTATAGATAACATTCAGTGTGAGGGAGGTACACTTCGTCATCCTGAAACAGGTAATGCTGGAGAAACATTTTACTTTAATGCTTGTCCAGATAATGGTTACTATATAAGTAATATTAATACGTCGGATTGTGAAGACTTCAGAAAGGTGGATGATACAACTTATAGTTTTGTAATGCTACCTAATTTACCTGCAGTAATCAATGTTTGCTTTGAGAAGGCTCCAATCTATCACTCCATATCAGTAGATTCAACATTTGCAAAGTACAATATTACGGTCAATCCATATTGGTTGCGAAATAGTAAGGGATTGGATTCCATCCTTGTGGGCGAACAATTGGATTTCATGTATACGTTCAGAGGATTGAACTATGAATCAACCGTGAGCGTCCGTGAGAAGAACGGAGGACTGCTTTATAAGCATAAGATGGGAGACAGCGTAGATTTCTTCATGCCGGATAGTAACATCGTTCTCTCCGTAGTGAATCCAGTTTACGAGATTACGTATGATTCCGCCTATATAAATCATTTTAACGGTTTCAGCTATCCGATATCAGCGGAGGCGGGTACCACAGTGAAGATTCTCTATGAGGGAGATATCATCGCGAGAGTATCCCGTGAAACGTGGAATGGAAGTTGGACGACGATGGATGAAACTACCATCGGATGGGAACGTAGCAACACTTGGAGTGTCACCTTCACAATGCCTTTTACCAATGTATTGGTGGGCTCAGCCCAAACGAAGGATCTTCCGATATACAAGCAGATTAACTGCGGAGAGGGCCAGATCAATTGTCCGCAGGAGGTTGGAAACGCACGAGATACCATCTGGTTCACAGTGCATCCTGACGCAGGCTACTCTATACAGAGTGTCAATGTGACGGGGGGCCGACAGTTCCAGGCATGGGACGACACCACCTATATGTTTGAGATGGTGGAGGATAAAACGGCAAGGATTTACGCATGTTTCGAGCCTATATCTGTATATCATTCCATCATAGTGGATTCATCCTGTGCAAAGATGATGGATGAGTATGCAGTGCTCTTCTTCATTGGAAGTGCTCACGCCTATAATATTAGGGAACATTCTACGATAGAAGATGTGCCTTCAGGAACACGAGTTACATTAGCAGGTTTCGGCAATCCAAACTCGGAATTGAAAAAATGGGTGAAGGTAACTACTCAATCGGGTCAGGACGTCAAGGTCAACACTTGCTCATATTGTGATTCCGTATGGTTCTTTATGCCAACGGAGCTTGTCTATATTGCCATGGAGAAACCAACTTATCACTCCATCACAGTAGATTCGACATTTACGAAATGCAATGTCACAGTCAATTCTTATTGGTTGCGAGATAGTAAGGGATTGGACTCCATCCTTGTGGGCGAACGGGTGGATTTCATGTATATGTTCAGAGGATTGAACTATGAATCAACCGTGAGCGTCCGTGAGGAAAACGGAGGACTTATTTATAAGCATAAGATGGGAGACAGCGTGGAATTCTTCATGCCGGACAGCGACATCGTCCTCTCAGTTGTGAATCCAGTTTACGAGATCACATATGATTCCACTTATATAAACTATTTTAACGGTTTCAGTTATCCGATATCAGCAGAGGCGGGTACCACAGTGAAGATTCTCTATGAGGGTGATATCATTGCGAATGTATCCCGAGAAATATGGAATGGAAGATGGTCGAAGGTGGGGGAAACTTCAACTGGATCGGAAGGAAACAACATTTGGAGTGTTACTTTCACAATGCCGTTTGCCAATGTATTGGTGGGCGCTGCTCAAACGAAGGATCTTCCGATAAACAAGCAGATTAACTGCGGAGAAGGACAAATTAATTGTCCGAAGATGGTTGGAAACGCACGAGATACCATCTGGTTCAGCGTGCATCCTGCGGCAGGTTACACTGTACGGAGTGTCAATGTGACGGGGGGCAGACAGTTCCAGGCATGGGACGACACCACCTATATGTTCGAGATGGTGGAGGATGAATCCGCATGGATTTACGCATGTTTCGAACCTATACCTGTATATCATTCTATCACATTGGATTCCACCTTTGCAAAACATAATATCACATGCGATTCTTACTGGTTACAAGACAGTAAAGGATTGGATTCCATTCTTGTAGGAGAACAATTGTATTTCATGTCTATGTTCGCAGGGTTGGACTATGAATCAACAGTGAGTATCCGTGAGAAAAATGGAGGTCTTATTTATGAACAAAAGATGAGCGACAATGTGAATTTCTTCATGCCGGATAGCGACATCGTCCTCTCTGTTAAGAATCCAGTTTATGAGATTATCTACGATTCAACCTATATAGACTATTTTAATGATTTCAGCTATCCTATATCAGCGGAGGCTGGTACTACGGTTGAGATTATGTTTGAAAAAGGTTTCAGACCAAAAGTGATGCGTAAAAACTGGGTTGGAAACTGGACCATGCAAATAAGTAGTACATTCGTGAATGATTCTGTTATCTCCTTTGTGATGCCATATGAGCTTGTGAAGGTGACAGCGTCACAAACAACAAACTTAGCAATAAATTTAAATGGATTCAGGGGCGGTAATGTCCGCTGTCCTTCTTCAGGAAATGCTGGAGACACGATCGTGTTTAGTGTAGTGCCTGATCCTGGATACATATTAAATCGCGTCTCCGTCTCAGGTGCATCCTATTATCAAATAGATGATACTTTGTATGCCTTTGTAATGGAGCCAGACAATGATGTATGGGTTTATCCTTATTTTAAATGTGTTGTGAAAAATTCAATCATCATAGATGAATCATTTAGCAAGAATGTGAAAGGGAAAATCCAATTATATACTGAAGAATCAGAATCCTATGAAATTGGAAAGGTTTCCAAAATAGATTCGGTGACAGGAGATACTCATATTTATATGGAATTATGGGGAGATGTAGATGTTGATAAGGTGATGCTTAGAACAGCTTCAGGTAAAGAAGTGGAAGTATGGGGAAGACAATGGGACTCTGCTTCGTTTAGAATGCCAGTAGAAAAATTATATATCTCTTACATAGAAGCCGCAATCAAGCTAAACATCGATACGATTGTCAGCTGTGGAAAGGGAAGAATCAGATGTCAACAAACTGCTTATGCTGATGATACGGTTTGGTTTAATGTATATCCAGCTGTGGGATATCATGTGGAGTCTGTCAATGCAACGAATTGTAGATTATACAAAACGGACGACACGACATACGTGGTTCTAACAGACGATAAGGATGTACAGATTACAGCCTGCTTTGCTATCGACATGATTTGTGGTTGTACAGACCCTGTTGCATTGAACTACGACTCAATGGCAACAGTAAGGGATAACAGTTGTATCTATGCAACGGTGATTTATGGATGTACCGATCCGAAAGCTTTGAACTATGATCCAGAGGCTACTCATAATAGTGGTTTGTGTGAGTATGTGAAAGAGATTGGCGGATGTACGGATGCAAATGCGTTGAACTACGATTCATTGGCTACTTACAATGATGGTAGTTGTCAGTACCCAAGAGAGATCATCCATGGATGTACCGATACCTTCGCATTGAATTATAACCCATATGCTGAGATAGACAATAACACATGTGAATATCGTACGGTGAGCGACACGATAGTGGGCTGTATGGATGCTAAGGCAATCAACTATAACCCATTGGCTTCCGTTTCTTCTGAGTGTATCTATGAGAAGGTGGATAGCGTAATCGTTGTGGAAGGATGTACGGATCCAAAGGCGGCCAACTACAATGAGAAAGCAACCAAAGAGGATGGAAGCTGCGTTTATGCAAACCCAATCTCAACATATAATGATGTTGCAGAGGTTATTGTGAACGATAACCAAGAGGTGGTTGTGGTTGTGGATACCGTGAAATCAATCGGAGTGGTCGAAACGAACGGATGTGAGATTGATTTCGCTGAGAAGATTGACTCAGTTAATGTGAAGGTTCTTTCATACATCGGTGATGAACTTATCACTAACTGGGAAGTATATCAGTCGGGTAATGTCATCTATTATGATAATGTAACTGTGACATGTACAGAAAAAGAGTTCGTGGTATTGAACTTGTCTCTTATCTGCAACAAGAATATGAAGAAGCCATCCGGCTTGCGTGCTAAATCAACTAAGGTATATGCAGCAACATTGCGTTCGTTGGTTGATTTGAGAGACTTTGGTACAACAACTATCGTGCTTGATGAGAATGTCGCTTCGTTGTATGTATATCCAAATCCTGCTTCAGAAATCATCTATGTTGAGGCTCCTTCCTTGAAGGACAAGACCCTCCAGATGGTTAACCTGAACGGAGAGGTTGTAAAGGTAGTGAAAGCTAATAGCAACAAGCTTCAAATCACTGTAAGTGATCTGACTGCCGGTGCGTATATTCTCTTCTCGCAGGATGGCAGTGTAAGTGAAACTGTTATCATTAAATAATTGCTTTATCAGTGGACTGGGTGAGTTTCATCCAGTCCACTTTTTTTATGTCTCTTATGCAAAGATTGATTCTATTATTTTCGACGCTTTTGCTATTCTCCGGTTCATTTGCTCAGAATCTGGAGATATACACAATGGAAGGTTGTGGTAATTGTATTCGTACAAGGGAGTATTTAACAGAAAAGAATATTCCATACATAGAATATCCTACTGCAGACAAGAAAAATGCGACGGACATGTGGAACCATCTTACTTCGAGAGGATATTCTGTATCAATGGTTACGATGCCTGTTATCTTGTTTAATGGAAAGTTGATACATCCATATATGGAGACCGAAAAAAAACGTATATCCTTATCGGACGCATTAACTTATATTATCAATAACCAAAACAAAGCAACAAAGGTGGTTGAGTCTAGTTATTATCTTGTCTGTGGAGAGTTTATCTCATTGCCAAGAGCCAATCATTTTGTGATGGTACTGGAGTTGGAGGGATATAAGTCGGCTGGATACTATGAAGAAGATGGAAGATTTTATGTCTATGCAATGTGTTTGTCTGATTATAAAGAAGCATGGAAGCAATGTGCAGAGCTTAAAGAGAAGTATAGGGGCACACATGTTGTTTCGTTTTGAATGTATGATGAAAGGGTAGTAAAGAATCCCATGAGAATAATAATATAGTTGGTGAAAAATTCTATAATCCTAAATTTTGTATATCTTTGTATCAATAATGATACTTTAATAACGATTCATACATGGAACGAGTGTTTGACAGATATACTATTTATGAGTTCTCTGATGGAGAGATTATAGGGAGATTGTGTCAGAAGGTGAAGGCTGTTCGACTAAGTTGTTGTTTTTCACAAAAAGAGTTTGCTGAGAAGTGTGGGGTATCGATCATCACTATCAAGAGGATAGAGTCATATGCTGTCAATGACATCACGTTGGGCACGCTACTTAAGATTATGCGTGTAAGTGGCATATTAGAGGGAATCGTAGATCTTATTCCTGATCTTCCTGAGTCGCCTTATTTAATAAATGAGAAGACGGGGAAGATGGTTCAACGGTTTAATAGTAAACGGAAGTCTATATGAAATCAGATATTATAGTAAATGTAAATTTATGGGGCAATTGTATAGGTAGATTGAGATGGGATGATAATCATCACAAATCCGTATTTCAGTTTTCGGATGAATATCTTAATTTGCCATATGATGTGTGTCCGACCACACATCCAAAAGGGAAACCTCTTTCCTCTTCTTTTTTTGGAAACATAGAAAGCTTGTATCAGGGTTTGCCTGAGTTCATTGCAGATGCACTTCCCGACAAATGGGGGTCATCGTTGTTTGACCAATGGCTGACGAGCAATAATATAAAAGTATCGGAATCATTACCATTGTTGAAACTCTCATATATAGGGAGACGAGCCATGGGGGCATTAGAGTTTGAACCTGAATATGAGCAGATGGATTTAACGGATTCAGTTGATATGTCATCTTTAGCTAATCTGGCATCAAAGATTTACGAGGATAAAAGTGCAGCTATTATTTCAAGAAAAGAGAGCCTGACGATGAAGAAGCTTATTTACCTTGGCACATCAGCTGGTGGTATGCGTCCGAAAGCTGTGATTGCATATAATGAAGAGACAGGTGAATTCCGTTCAGGTCAAATCAATCTTCCGGATGGATTTAAGCAATATATCATTAAATTTAAGGAGTCTGAGAATTCACCATCCGCTGAGATAGAAATGGTTTATCATAAGATGGCTAAAGCAGCAGGTATAGATATGATGCCTTGTTTTTTGAAGGAGATTGATGGGAAAAAACATTTTGTCACGGAGCGATTTGACAGAAAGAATGGTGAAAAAGTTTTCACGCAGACGCTTGCTGCAATTGCGCCAAAGGCAGACGATTATATGAAAATCTGTTGGTTGGCAGACAGATTGAATCTTCCTCAAGAAGATAAAGACCAACTTTTCATTAGAATGGTGTTCAATTATGTCGCAGGAATATCAGATGACCATAACAAGAATTTTTCCTTTCTTATGGATAAAACTGGAAGGTGGCGCATTTCTCCTGCATATGATGTTATGTTTTCAGCTAACACGTGGGATAACTCTTCTGCTCATATTCATTGTATGGGTGTGATGGGGAAACGTTCCTCTTTGTCCGTCGCTGATTTTATCGAATTTGCAGATAACTTTGTTAGTAATCCAAAAGAAAAAATAAGAAGAGTATATGAAGCGTTGGGCAAGTTTCAAGATCTTTGTAATGCATATAATGTTGATCCAGAAATATCAGCTAGGATAAAAAAGGTTATTGACCATCTTGTCGTTGAGTAAAAATATAAGGGTGTGTCGCATCGTATGATTTGAACACACCCTCTTATTAT
Organism: uncultured Bacteroidales bacterium; assembly: GCA_902766045.1. GTDB lineage: Bacteria > Bacteroidota > Bacteroidia > Bacteroidales > Paludibacteraceae > UBA1181. Next base: position 58,547 of record CACXCA010000003.1, on the reverse strand, counting down.
ATACGAAATAGGATTTTAATCTACTTCAAGGTCCTCGTTCATGATCTCATGCCAAGGCAATCCCTGTTTGCTCAATTGCTCCATAAACGGATCTGGATCGAAGTCTTCCACGTTCCATACACCAGGACGTTTCCACTGACCTGTGCAGAACATCATAGCACCAATCATGGCAGGCACACCGGTGGTGTAGCTGACACCTTGCATACCAGTCTCCTTGAACGCTTCTTGATGGCTACAGTTGTTGTAAACATAATAAGTGAGAGGTTTACCGTCCTTGCCAATACCGCGGATTCGGCAGCCTATACTTGTCTCACCCTCGTAGTTCTCTCCTAAATCTTGAGGATTAGGAAGAACAGCTTTCAGGAATTGAAGAGGAACGATCTTCACACCATTGTATTCCACTTCATCGATACGAGCCATACCAATGTTTTGAATCACACGAAGGTGAGTAAGATACTCTTGACCGAATGTCATCCAGAAACGAGCACGTTTGATGGTAGGGAAATTCTTCACCAACGATTCCAACTCTTCGTGGTACATTAGATATGATTCACGCGGACCGATATTAGGGTAGGTCAATGCTTTATGAATTTCCAAAGCACCTGTCTCCACCCATTTGCCATCTTGGTAGTAACGACCCTTCTGCGTAATCTCACGGATGTTTATTTCAGGGTTGAAATTAGTAGCAAATGCTTTGTGGTGATTTCCTGCATTGCAATCTACAATATCGAGATATTGCATCTCCTTGAAGTGATGTTTAGCTGCATATGCAGTGTAGATACCAGACACACCTGGGTCAAATCCGCAACCAAGAATAGCGGTCAATCCAGCTTTCTCGAATTTATCTTTATAAGCCCATTGCCAGCTATACTCAAAATGAGCTTCGTCCTTGGGTTCGTAGTTAGCCGTATCCAGATAATTGACGCCACATTCCAGACAAGCATCCATGATGTTGAGGTCTTGATATGGCAGAGCTACATTGATAACTAACTCAGGTTTGTGCTTTTTGAACAAAGCGACAATCTGATCGGTGTAATCAGCATCCACTTTGTCTGTCGTGACAGATACGCCATAGCGTTCTTTCAAAACAGCTGCTACAGCATCGCATTTAGCTTTGGTTCGACTGGCAATTACAATGTCAGTGAAGATGTTGGCATTCTGTGCAACTTTGTGACACACTACGGTTCCCACACCGCCTACTCCGATAATAAGAACTTTAGACATTCCCTTAAAATTTAAAGTAAAACAATTAGTTACCCGACTTAGTAGCTTGTATGACATACAAACCACTGTCAATTACAAAAATAAAAAAGAATAAATAATATTATTTCGTTTCTGGTGAAAAAATATGATGCAGAAAGAGCGTTTTTTAACGTTATTTTTGAAAATCGCCTCAGAAAATTATGCTACTTTTGTTGAGTTGAGGTTCTGACGAGTAAATAGATGGTTATTATGAAAAAGAATAATGGCATTGTAGAAATATGGGAGTTAAAAGAATAATATTGATTGGAATGCTTTTCCCTCTTCTGTTTAGTTGTAGGGAAGAATATATATCAGATGGGGAACATCGTACGGAGATGTTTGTCATTATAAATAGTACAAGTCATGTTGTGAATATAGAAGATCAGCCTTTTGATCGTAGTAAAGCTTCTGATATATATGAAATTTCTGTGAATGATAGTATCTTGATAGAAAGAACTAGTTATATGCATGATGCCTCGCCTTTTACAGGGATTGTGTTTATCTCTTTTGATAATGAAGATAAGTCTATCTGTACTCTTGAAATGGGAACTAATGTGAAAAATGTATCAGATATTCGTTATTATAAAAAAGAGAAAATTCAGGAAGATTACTTTATTTCCCGTTACACCATCACCGAAGAGGATTATGAATATGCCAAGGCTCATCCGTATTTGCCTAAACAGGAGAGCGAAGAATAAATGAATTGTTTTGTCGGTTGACTATTCGTATCAGGTTGTTAGGTAGCTGTATAGCGGTATAATAAGGGCTGTTGCAATTCCCATCAAAGCAATGCTTAAACCACTGATTGCTCCTTCCACGGCCCCCATCTCAATGGTTCGTGCCGTACCCAATCCATGAGAGGCACATCCCATGGCCAATCCTCTTGCTACAGGATGTCTGAACCGAAACACCTTCCATAGAACGGGTCCTATTACTGCACCGATGAATCCACAAAGAACCACCGATACCGCTGTCAGGGAGATATTCCCTCCTAGACTCTCCGTTAAATCCATCGCAATCGGTGTGGTAACCGATTTGGAGACGAGCGATTGTGCAAATAATTCATCTAAGTCCATCCATTTGCATAGTAGATAAACACTTCCGACCCCTACTATGCTGCCTGCTATGACAGAGGATAAAATGGCTAATGCATTCTTCTTAATAACGTCCAGATTATCGTATAACGAAAGTCCCAGGGAAACAACACAAGGACCTAATAAAAAAGTGATGATCTTATTACATTCCATGTACTCTTTGCAGGAGATGCCTGTTATCAGAAGCGTCACTATAATAATCGGAATACATATAATGAATGGATGAAGAAGTGAAAAACCTGATTTGGTTTTACAATAAAGTCCTACTAGGTAACTGCCGATGGTTAAAAACAGCATGGCAGGTGTATTCAGAAATAACTCTTTCATTCGTCTGTCCCCTCTTTATATGTGAGTTTTATGATTATCTTGGCAACATAACCGGAACTGAAGAATACGGCTATAGTTGAAAAAAGTACCACGATGATCCATTCTACAAAGTTTAAACGAATCACATCCCATTGCTCTAGAATGCCCATAAAAGCAGGTATGAAGAAGATGGACATGTTTTGTGTGAGAAACTTCGCAACAGGTCGAATAGTGTCCGGCTTTACCCATTTCAATGTTAATGCGATGAAAAGAAGAATCATGCCCAATACACTCCCCGGTATAAAATGATTCATGAGATAGGCACCGACCTCGCCTAATGCAAGGAAACCTAATATGATAGCGATACCAATTACTGTATTCATACTTTTTTCTGCAAAAATACCATAATTCAGTTGGCTTGGCAAGTGAATTCTGTAACCTGCTCTGAAAATATGTTAAATAATATAAAAACCAGAAAAACTATTTTTGTTTTGATAGTTTTCTACATATCTTTGCAAGTGATTTAAACTGCATGAAATGTCTTTGAAGTAAAGAAGCAACTCAGCGTTTGAAAAAACATAAATTATGGGCGTAGAAAATAGAGAAAAGATTGCAAAAGGTGCTTTGGATTTATTTTTAGCACAAGGAATAAAGACGGTGACCATGGATAAGATAGCCATGGCTCTTTCTATTTCTAAGCGTACTATATACGAAAGTTTCTCTGACAAGGAGGATCTGGTGTCGGAATGTCTGATAGTATTTAAGAAGCAGATCGATGATAACAATAAGATATTGGAGAAGACTTCAGATAACTCTTTTGTTTATCTTCTACGGATGTTTCAGAGTAATTTTGCCAGACTGCAGAATATCAATTTGAATTTTTTCATTGATGTTAAAACTCTGTTTCCTGATCATATCAAGAAAGCGAAATTGAACAAACCTGCACAGATTTCACAGTTTCAGAAATTGATTGAGCGGTCGCAGGCGGATGGTTATATCATCACGCATTTGCAGGCGGATGTGTTGGCAAATGTATATTATGGAATGTTGACTTCCATGCGAAATGATGATACGTATGATTATTCGATGAACTCTCCGAAAGAAATTTTCAAGGTGTTGTGTATCGTTTATTTTAGAGGTATTGCAACGACTAAAGGTCTTGCCTTGATCGATGAATATGTAAAAGAGTAATGAGGAAAAAATAAATAAATAATAATATGAAGAGGATATTTAAAAAAGGTGGTTGTTTGTTGACGTTGTCAATATTGGTAAGTGCATCTCTTTTTGCACAAGCGGGGGATTCGTTGAACGCTGCAGACAAGGGAGCCAATGTGTTGGCTTTTTCGTTGGATGAGGCAAAGAAATATGCAATTGAACACAATCGTACGATTCAAAATGCATCGTATGATGTAAAGAAAGCTGAGGCTGCGAAGTGGAAAGCGATTGCAAGTATGTTGCCGCAAGTGAGTGGTGATGTTACGTATTCTAATCTATGTGGATATAAAAGAGATCTTTCTGGTTTAATGGGGGGCGGTCGTAGTAGCTCCACCGGGATATCAGATACTTCAAATGCAGGAATGGCTGTCGATACAGCAAGCCTTCAACAAGCATCTGCCTCATCGAGTGAAATTAAAGTGCCTTCGACAGTTAGCTGGGGGGTAAGCGTTACGGCTACTATCAGTGGTGTACAGATTGTTGGTGTGCGCGTTGCGAAAATAGCACAGGAACTCTCTATGATGGCTGTTGGGAAAACAGATCAAGTTATTACCTCTAATATTGAAACCTCTTATGTCAATATCTTAGCTCTTCAAACAACAGTGCAGTTGTTGGAAAGTAATCTTGAGAATATGGATAAGATGTACAATATGACTGTGAATGCTGTGAATGCTGGTGTGGCTGAGCAGAATGATGCCGATCAGATTGCGATTCAGGTGGCTTCTATGAAGAGTGCAGTGAATACGACGAAACGGACGATAGAGGTGTTGTACAATACGATTCGTACGATGATGGGTATTGCTGCCGACCAAGAGATTGTCCTTACACAAAAGTTGGAAGATGTGGTAAATCCAGGCTCTATTCTATCTCTTATGGGGGCAGATTTGAATTTGAATAATAACTACGATTATAGAATAAAGTCTAAGAGTACAGAATTGACAAAGAAACAGTTAAATCTTAGCAAGGCTGCCTATATTCCTTCTTTAACTGCATTTTATAACTATTCAGATTATAAATATGTAAATGCGGACGAGCAGACAGAAGCAATATTGGATATGTTTAGTTCATCGCCTAAAAATACGGTAGGTGTTAAACTTTCTGTTCCTATATGGTCTAGTGGAAGTCGTTGGGCTGATGTTCGTAGTGCTAAAATGGATTACGAAAAGGCTCTTAATGAACTGGAGGATATGGAGCTTCAATTGGGTATCCAAGAAAAACAATTGCGTTATAACTTGACTTCTGCTTACGAGAATTTCGAGATTCAATCCAATAATATTGATGTGATGCAGCGTGTGTTCAAGAGTAATTCTGAGAAGTTTAAATATGGAACGATCTCAAGTATGCAGTTGACTACTTCCAGCACGGAGTTGATCAGTGCACAAAACACCTATATTACTGCACTTATGGATATGATCAGTGCGTATGTTAATTTAAAGGTGCTTTTAAATAAATAAATCTAGATAATAATTAAAAACAATATACAAATGAAGAAAGTAATAAGATGGGGTTGGGTCTCCGTGATGACTCTGGCTTTGGTCGGTTTGTCTGCTAGTTGCGGTAAAGGTGACAAAAAGAAGGGTGGAGAGAGTATCGACTCACTTGAGACGAGAGTGGAAAAGGTTCGTACAGAACCTGTAGTTAAACAGGAAATCGAACGTGATGTGGAGTGTACAGCTGTCCTTGAGGGCTATGAGACCATGAATGTCTCTCCTTCGTTGACAGGTATCATCGAGAAAAGGTATAAAGACGTAGGTGACCGTGTTTCTACGGGTGACCTGCTGGTTCGGATGGATCAGAATCAGTTAATACAAGCTAAATTGAACTTGTCTAATCTTGAAACTGAAATGAAACGTATGGATGCTTTGCTGGCTGGCGGTAACGTTACTCAACAAACATACGACAAGACTAAAATGGCTTATGATCAGGCTAAACAACAGGTGGAGTTCTTACAGAACAATACGTTCTTCAAAGCTACGTTCCCAGGTGTTGTCTCTGCTCGTAATTATGAAAGCGGTGAACTTTTCAATGGTGCTAGACCTATCCTGACGGTGGTGCAATTGAATATGTTGAAGACAATCATCAATGTGCCTGAAATCTATTTCCCTAAGATTAAAACAGGTATGAAACTGGATATTCTCTCTGATATTTATCCTGATACGAAGTTCCCAGCTGTTATTGAAACAATTTATCCTACAATCGATGTGGCAACTCATACTTTCCAATGTAAGGTTAAGATACCTAACGGTAGCATGAAACTTCGTCCTGGTATGTATGTTCATACGTCTGTTAATGTAGGTAAGGTAAAGGTCTTGGCAGTACCTTATCAATCTGTTTTGAAGTTGACTGGATCCAACGAACGTTATCTGTTCTTGAACAATGGCGGGGTGGCAAAACGTGTGACGGTTGAGGCCGGACAACGTTTCAATCGTTATGTGGAGGTTATTTCTGATGAGGTTATTGAAGGTGCTGAGGTTGTGACGCAAGGTCAGGCTCGTTTAATTGATGGTGTTGAACTATTGGTGATGAGTGGAACCTACGAAGAGGAAGCTAATTCTAAATCAAATGTGACTGTTGATAGTGCTGCGGTTAAGTAATTGATTTGAGCGAAAGAAATTCAATAAAAAACAATAGAAAATGAGTATATATAAAACTGCGATTAACAAGCCGGTCACCTCTATCTTGATCTTCGTGGCCGTCATGTTGATGGGTATCTTTGCTTATTCAAAGCTGCCTATTGACCAATTCCCAGAGATTGAACCTCCGTATATCGCCGTGATGACTTCTTACCCTGGTGCCAACGCCAGTGAGGTGGAAACGAACGTGACAAAGTATTTGGAGAATAGTTTGAACTCTGTAGATGGCTTGGATGAACTGACCTCCACTTCCAAGGATAATCTTTCGTTGGTGGCATTGGAGTTTGAATGGGGCGAAGAGCTGGATGATGTGGTGAATGATATCCGTTCGTATGTGGATATGACGAAGGATAATCTGCCAAGTGGCTGTTCTAATCCATTGATTATTAAGTTCAATAGCTCTTCCATGCCGATTATTCAGTTCGCTGTTCAAGCGAAGGAGAGTTATCCTGGTTTGGAGAAAATCATGAACGATGTCATCATCCCTCAGTTGAACCGTGTGGATGGTGTGGGTAACGTAACAATGTCGGGTGAGCCTGACCGTTATGTCTATGTGGAAATCGACCAAAAGCAGTTGGATGCATACGGTATCTCCTTGGAAACGGTGGGTAATGCCGTGGCTTCTAATAACTTGAATCTTTCTTCTGGAAACGTGAAGATGAAGAAAGAACAATACGCTTTGCAGGTTCGTAGTGAATACCTCGAGAGTTCTGAGCTAAAGGATATCGTCGTCGCTACTATGCCTGACGGAAAACAGATCTATGTGCGTGATATCGCAACTGTTCGTGATACCATCAAGGATTTGAGCCTGGATGAGAAGATGACTTCCAGAGGAGATGCGGGAGGACAAGAGGCTGTCCGCTTGATTATCTCTAAACAGACAGGAGGAAACACTGTTCAGATCTGTCGTGATATCCATAAGGAATTGAAGAAGATTAAAGCGTCACTTCCTGCGGATGTTGAGATTAATGAGATCTACGACTCTTCTACTGATATCGTAAATGCAATCAACTCCTTGGAGGAGTCTGTTCTATATGCTGTGCTATTTGTGGTACTTGTCGTATTGTTCTTCTTAGGCAAGTGGAGAGCCGGTCTGATTGTCGGATTGACGATCCCTATCTCATTGCTGGTTGCCTTCTTGTATCTGTTGGGTGTTGACAGCTCGTTGAACATCATATCATTGTGTTCTCTTTCCATTGCTGTAGGTATGGTGGTGGATGATGCAATCGTGGTGTTGGAAAATATTACGACACATATTGAGAGAGGTTCTAATCCTCGTGAGGCTGCTATCTATGCAACGAATGAGGTATGGGTGTCTGTTATCGCTACCACGTTGGTAATCTGTGCTGTGTTTGTTCCATTGACGATGTTGACAGGTATCGCAGGTATCCTTTTCAAGGAATTGGGTTGGATTGTAACCATTGTATGTTGTACTTCTACTCTGGTTGCCATATCGCTTGTTCCGATGCTTTGCTCTAAGCTATTGAAGGCAAAAACGGTTAAGGTGGATGAATCGGGTAAGTTGATTGTTGAGAAAAAAGATACTAGAAAACTTTCGTATGAAAATACGGTGGTACGATTCTTGGATAAGCTGGATGCAGCCTATGCTAACTTGCTACGCTGGTGTTTGACGCATAAGAAATTGACCGTGTTGGGTATTGTCGGTTTCTTCCTTATATCGTTGATCCCTGCTTTGACGGGTTATATTGGAACTGACTTTATGGCTACTCCTGATAATGGTCGATTAACCGTGGATGTGGAGTTGCTGCAAGGTACCCGAGTAGAGGAGACGGCAAAGTTTGCCCGCATGTTGGAGAAACGTTTTGTGGAATTGGTGCCAGAGACAAAGAATATCTCCACAACGTGTGGTTCTAATGAAGATGCTGGTATATCTGCTCTATTCTCATCTACGAGAAACAATACGATTCAGATGCGTTTCAATGCAGATAAGAAATATACGCGTGACCGTTCCATCACAGAGATTGCTGAGGTGCTACGTAATGAGATTGCTTCTTATCCTGAAGTTTCAGATTATAAGGTGGCCATTTCTGCGGGTGGCGGTATGGGCGGACAAAACACTGTCGATGTGGAGATTTATGGATATGACTTTGATGTGACGAGTTCGTATGCCGCTCAGGTAAAGCAATTAATCGAGTCGAAGATCCCTACAGCACGTAATGTGGATATCAGTCGTGATGATGACCGACCAGAATTGAAGATTGTGGTTGACAAGGAAAAAGCTGCTCGTCATGGCTTGACCTCATCATCTGTAGCTTCCTTTGTTCGTAACCGTGTTAACGGTATGGTTTGCGGATTCTTGAAGGAGGATGGTGATGAGTATAATATTGTGGTTCGTCTGAAAGAGGAGAATCGTAATTCTATCGACGCTATTGAGGATTTATCCATTCCTACAGCAGGTGGTAATGTGAAGTTGAGTGAACTTGTTTCCATCCAAGAATATTGGGGACCACCGGAGATTACACGTAAGAGCCGTCAACGTTACTTGAAGGTAGAGGTGACTCCGTATGAGACCTCTTTGGGTGAGTTGGCACAAGAGATAGATAAAGTATTGCCTCAGATTAACAAACCTTCGGGTGTATCTGTTATCTTAGGTGGTGTGTATGAGGATCAGCAGGAATCCTTCCAAAATATGGGACTGTTGTTGTTGATCATTGTGATATTGGTATATGTTGTGATGGCATCTCAATTTGAGTCGTATGCAAAGCCGTTTATCATTATGATGGCGGTTCCGTTTGCCTTCTCGGGTGTCATCTGGGCATTGTTTATCACAGGAACGAACTTGGATATGATCGGTGCATTAGGATGTGTCATGTTGGTCGGTATCGTGGTGAAGAACGGTATTGTGTTGGTGGATTACATTAACCTGATGCGAGATCGTGGATATGAGTTGAACGAGGCAATTGCTTTGTCGGGTCAGTCACGTCTTCGTCCGGTATTGATGACAGCCTTGACGACCATCTTGGGTATGTTGCCAATGGCGTTGGCCACCTCAGATGGATCTGAGATGTGGGTACCTATGGGTATTGTAGTTATCGGAGGTCTGTTAGTCTCAACGGTCGTTACTTTGGTGGTTGTTCCTGTCTTGTACGGTATCATGTCTAAACATGGAGAGAGAGATAAGGAAGCTGAGATTCGTTCACAATACATCTTCATGAATATTAATACAGAAGATGAGAAAAAGGAGCTACCAGGCAGAAATAATGAAATTGTAGAATAATTCTAAAAGGTAAGGAATATGAAATCGGTAATGATTGTATTCAATCAAGCAAACACAGAGCGTGTTGAATATATGTTGGATAAATTAGGTATTCGTGGTTTTACCTTTTTTGAACAAGTCCAAGGTCGTGGTTCGAACACAGGACAGCCCCGTAGGGGAACACATACGTGGCCGGAGATGAACTCGGCAGTCATCACCATGGTAGAAGATGAACAGGTGGATGTGTTGCTGAAGACGATCCATAAATTGGATCTAAGAAATGAGGAAGTCGGTGTGCGTGCATTTGTATGGAACATCGAACAAACCGTGTAGGCATACAAAGGGAAACAGCTTTTTTAGCTACTACTTTTTTCGTGGGAGGGGAAATTTTTTTGAAGATTTTCCCCTCCCTTTTGTTTTTTTTTATAAATTTGGCGATTAATTGTTGTAGTATGGCTGAAAAATAATGATTTAGATATTAACTTAATTATTTTAATACATGAAAAAAATTTTAACTTTAGTTTCCTTACTGCTTGTATTCTTGCAGGGAAATGCTTACGATTATTCGGGAGCAGTAAAAGAATGGGGACGCTTGAAATTGGTGGGTAACCAATTATGTTCTGAGTCGGGTAAGCCTATCCAGTTGAGAGGTTGGAGTACTCACGGATCATGGTTCATGGGTTGTTATGATCAGAAAGATGATTTTGAGAAGATGAAGAACGAAGGAGCTAATCTTGCTCGTATTGCACAGTATGTAAATGAAGGAAATAATGTCCCCAATATTAGTTGGGTGAAAAACTGTATTGATTATACAGCAGAGCTAGGTATGTATTGTTTGGTTGATTGGCATATTTTGAATGATAATCCTAATAGTAAAGGAAAAGCGTTACCAACTGATGGTACATGGAGTGGGTATAGTAATTTCTTTAGAGAATTGAGTTCGTATGTAAAAAGTAAGAACTACAGACATGTGTTGTGGGAAATTTGTAATGAGCCAAATATAGATAAAGAGGGTGCACCTGCAAAATTCCATGAAGTATGGGATGATATCAAGAAATATACAAAAAGTGTACTTCCTATCATTGCAGAGAATGACCCTGATGCTGTTGTGATTGTGGGTACACCACAATGGGATCAGGATGTTACATGTGCTTTCCAAGATCCTATCGAAATTGGAGATAAATATAAGGATTTACAGATCATGTATAGCTTCCACCACTATGCTGGTGACCAACAAAGATACTTGGGTATCCTTTCTGGTGCTGCTGCTTTTGTTCCTGTGTTCATTAGTGAATGGGGACTTTCTGGCCATTCAGGAGATAATGGAGCAGATACAAAGTCAGCTGATCACATGATTTTGGTTGCAAACGGTAAGAACCTTGGTGGACAAATCATCAGTTGGGCTAACTGGAGTTGGGCTGATAAAGGTGAATCATCAGGAACTTTCACCGGTGGTGGTTATAGTAGCATGAGTTTCTCTGAATCAGGTAATTATATCAGAGGTTTGTTGAGAAAAGGTGATAATTTCTCATTTTGCGAAACAACTCCATACAAGGAGCAAGTGTTTGATGGTGTGAATGATTTTTATCTTGATTTAGGTGCATACGACAAAGGTGGTCAGGACAATGCTTATTTTGATTATGATGAAGATTGGGCATGTCCTGGTAATGACATAAATAATACGAAACCTTGTAATGCAGGTGCTGCAGGTAAGGAGGATAATTTCCGTCCAGGAGAGTATTTCGATGTAGGTTATGTAGATAAGAATCACAAGGAGACTTCTTATAAGAATCTTGGATATATCGGAAATGGTGAGTGGATTACTTATACTATTGATGTAAAATTTGCTGGTGATTATGAGTTTGAGGCATACGCTTGTGACCATGAAGATTTTAACACCTTCGGTATTGCAGTAGATGGCAAGGCTGGTTTGGTAACAGACAAAGGTGAAACCACACGTTATCAAGCATTGTTTTTGCCTACTTGCCACGGCGGTGATGAAAGTGGTGATTATGACACATGGGATTGGGTGACTCCATATAATGAGTATGATGAAAGTATCAAGTATCGTATTCGTTTTGCTGAGCCTGGAACACACACGATTTCTTTTGCTTTCATGACATCCTTCTCAGGACTTGGTTCATTTAAGATCAAGGGAAATCCAGAGAATGACGTTTATTCAAAAATGATTGAAAATGAAAAAATATCTTTGTGGCCTAATCCATCTGAGAATGGTTCATTTAACTTGTCAGTAGGATTGGATGCTGAAGTGAAGGTGTTCAATGCACAAGGTGCATGTGTATATTCTGGCAATGTGGAGGCTGATAAAACAGCTGAAATATCTTTGAACTTAGCTGCTGGAATATATAATGTACAAATCATTAATGAAGGTGGTCTTACAACTAAGAAGTTGATTGTTAAGTAAGATTTTCATTCTATTATATGTGAGAGCCTTGCAAGGATTCTTGCGGGGCTCTTTCGTATTTTATGCTTTAACAGAGGTGGATACTAAAAAAATATTATATTTGCAATTCAGAAATAAATAGGATATTATTAACAACAATCTAATACAAGTATAAGCAATATGAAACGTTTACATTTACTTTCCCTCGCTATCATTGCTTCGTCGATGAGTCTTTTTGCCGGCAGTGCTTTTGATTATGCCTACTGGATTATCAGAGATGGTAAGTTCACTAACAATTTCAATGTTATACACTACGATGATGAAGCTATCAAAGGATCTGATGATTTGGTAGAAACATCTAAGGATGGTGTTAATGCAGTGGAATTCAGGAAAAAAAACACCAGTTTTTTGGACCCAAGAATTCTTTTTGATACTCTCAATCCATTGAATCTAAACACCAACTATGTGATGGTTTTGGAGTATATGATTCCTGCTCAACATGCTGGAACACAATTAGTAGGAGCATCCAATGGAAATAAGCCTCTTTTCATTATCGGGTTAACACCGACAGAAAAAGAATTGAGAAGTTCATCATATAATGCACCTCATTGTCCTGCAGTAGTATTTATTGATGGTAAATGGGGAGTGACAGATCAATGGGTAAGCACTTACAAATATGTTTATGCCAACCCAACTATTACATCCATACAAGGTATGTTCTTATCCTATGCACGTGAATACCTTGATGGTGATATGGAGGTGTTCCCTTACATACGAAACCTTTGTTTCATTCCTACAGATGATAATGTAAAACCTTTCTACGCAGAAAACTTTACATTTGCTAATTATGTGATTGGCGAGTTCTATGGAGAATCGTATTCTATATATAGTGGTAACGCAAAATTGAACAAAAAAACAACAGATGCAGTTTTCCATGGGGGAATTAAGCCTGTTATTACGGAAAGAGATAATGAAAGCGGAATTTATTTGAGTACTTTCAGAAATTTCATTCCTAATGAGTTACGTAATACGGATGGTTCCGGTTATCTTGATGATGAGATACTTCAGGCATTACTCATTGAATCTGAAGCAGAAAGAGATTCGGTTGTTATTCCTGGTATTCAATTACCTGCGGGTATATCACAGATTCATTCTGAGATGTTAATCAAAAAATATTACCCTTATGATAACATCGCTGATATTGATCCTCTATATCCTTCAGTTGTAAATGAGGATATGCCTATCAAATTAAAATTCAACACAGGCGAAATCGTTGATTTGGCAAGAGATACCATGAAATTGTTCTGGACAAAATACAAAGGTGTTGTGGATGTCCCTGCAGGAGCTACATCAGTGGATTTAATCTTCACACCAATGGCTTGTGCTTACTTGGTCGATGAAATCATTCTATCGGCTTCAGCCTTTACTGATGTCAAAGAATTCATGGCAGAGAATAATGACTTTGAAATCATCTCTTATGTAGATGCAGAGGGCAATATCATTGTGTTAAACGGTGAGTTGCAGGCTGTCTATAATATGAATGGAGCTATTGCTAATAAAAATGATAAAGTAGTTGTTATCCTAGTGAAAAACGACGAAGGCAAATTGGCTTCTAAGATTATTCTAAGAAAATAACCATCCAATATCGGAATAGGCAATAAGAGGGTGTATCAAATTGATATGCCCTCTTTCTGTTAATTCACGCGGTAGAGACGCACGGCCGTGCTCTCTACCCCTATAAGGAAAGCGAATATTTTGTTTACTATTTCTTTTATATTTTATAAATTTGTTTCTTTAGAAATTAAGAAATAAGATGAAGACAGTTTTTATTAAAAATGTGTTGTTGAACGGCACGAAGACCAATATCCGAATCAGTGGAAATCTCTTTTCTGAGATCGATCCGTCATTGGTCCCTACTGAGAATGATGAGTTAATCGAGGCAGATAATTTTGCTATTGTTCCGCCGTTCTATAACGCTCATACGCATGCAGCGATGTCGCTGTTAAGAGGCTACGCTGATGATATGGCCCTTTTCCCATGGTTGAATGATTATATATGGCCTTTCGAGGCGAAAATGACAGCGGACGATATCTATATTGGTACTCGGTTGGCTATATTGGAAATGATAAAATCGGGTACCGTATTCTACAATGATATGTATTGGATGATGGACTCTGTATGGAAAGCGACTGATGAGATGGGTATCCGCGCATGTTTAGGTGTGTCGTTTATGGATTTCCTGGGCGAGGAGAAGATCCAAAAGAGTTTTGACCTGGTGGAAGAGTATCTTCATAAATCACCTATGATTCAGATGTCTGTTGCCCCTCATGCTCCTTATACGGTGAGTGATAAGTTATGGATTCGTTGTGCAGACTTCGCAAAGCAACATCATACCATTATGCATTTCCATCTTTCGGAGACGGAAAAGGAGGTGAAGGATTGTGTGGCAGAGCATGGGATGACTCCTGTTCGTTGGTTGGATAGTTTAGGTGTCTTAGGCCCTAATTGCATAGCTGCTCATGTGGTACATGTGGATGAGGAAGAGATTCAGATATTAAAAAAGAGAGGCGTCGCCATCGCTCATAATCCAGTATCGAATATGAAATTATCTTCCGGATTCTTTAAATCAGCTTTGATGGAACAATCCTCTAGTAATGTGTTGATCGGTACGGATGGTTGTTCTTCTAATAATAATCTTGATATGATAGAGGAGAGCAAATTCGCTGCTATGATTGCAAAGTGTAATTATGGTTCTGAAACACTTCCGGTCAATACCGTGATTGACTGGTCTGTGAAAAATGGTCCGAAGGTGTTTGGCTTGAATGGTGGTGAGATTGCTGTCGGTAAGTTGGCCGATGCGTTGTTGATCAATATGAATAACGAACGTTTTGTGCCGAACTTTAATTTCAACTCTAATTGGATTTATGCTTCAAGTTGTGAGGCAATTGATACGATGATTTGTAACGGAAAGATTGTGATGAGAAATCGTCATGTGAATGGAGAGGAAGAGATCATATCATCGGCTAAACAGTGTGCAAAGAAATGGATGTGAAATAACTATAAATAATAGAGATATATTATGATTAAAAAATATGATTTTTTAGTAATTGGTTCTGGTATAGCCGGAATGAGCTTCGCACTGAAAGTGGCCCAAAAAGGTAAGGTTGCCATCATGTGTAAAACACAGATGGAGGAGGCCAATACTCATTATGCACAAGGAGGGGTTGCTGCTGTGACGAAACCTACTGATAATTTCGAAGATCATGTGGTCGATACGTTGATTGCTGGTGACGGAATCTGCGATGAAAAGGTGGTTCGTAAAGTGGTAGAAGGTGCTCCTGAACAAATCAAACAATTGGTGGAGTGGGGCGTCGATTTTGATAAGAATGCCAGTGGTGAATTTGACCTGCATAAAGAGGGTGGACACTCAGATTTCCGTATCTTGCATCACAAGGATAATACGGGTGAGGAGATTCAAGACAGCTTGATTAAGACAGTGAAGAATCATCCTAATATTGATGTGTATGACCAACATTTTGCTATTGAAATCATCACGCAGCATCATTTAGGTCAGGTGGTTAAGCATACAACGCCTAACATTGAGTGTTATGGTGCCTATGTATTAGATATCCGAACGAATCATGTTCATACCTTTTTGTCAAAAGTCACCATGATTGCAACGGGTGGTATCGGAAATATTTATCAGACGACAACTAATCCTCCAGTGGCTACGGGTGACGGTATCTCTATGGTCTATCGTGCGAAGGGCTTGGTACAGGATATGGAGTTCGTTCAGTTCCATCCTACGGCTTTGTATCATCCAGGTGACCGTCCATCGTTCCTGATTACAGAAGCCATGCGTGGATATGGAGGAATCTTACGAAACAAGAAAGGGGAAGCGTTTATGGAGAGATACGATTCCAGAGGTTCCTTGGCACCTCGTGATGTGGTGGCTCGCTCGATTGATAATGAGATGAAGAAGACGGGTGATGAGTGCGTGTTCTTGGATGTGACGCATAAGGATCCGGATGTGACCCGTCGCGAGTATCCTACTATCTACAATAAGTGTATGTCTTATGGCATTGATATAACGAAAGAGTATATTCCTGTGGCTCCTGCAGCACACTATTTCTGTGGAGGAATCAAGGTGGATGAGAATGCTCGCACCTCAATCAATCGTTTATATGCGGCTGGTGAGTGTTCATGTACAGGTCTGCACGGAGCCAATCGATTGGCTTCCAACTCTTTGATTGAAGCTATCGTCTATGCTGATTCTGCTGCGAAGGATGCTTTGCAGTTGTTGCCTTCTCTTTCTTGGAACGATAATGTTCCTGAATGGAATGATGAGGGAACATCTTTGAATGAAGAGATGGTGTTGATTACACAGAGTGAAAAAGAGGTGAATCAGATCATGCAGAACTATGTGGGTATTGTTCGCTCAAATTTACGTTTGAAGAGAGCGTACGACCGTTTGGAATTGTTGTATAAGGAGACAGAAAATCTGTTCAGACGCTCTGTTGTCTCTAAGGAACTTTGCGAGCTACGTAATATCATCAATACAGCTTATTTGGTGATTACAGCTGCTCAGTCTCGTAAGGAGAGTCGTGGATTACACTACACAATCGATTATCCTGAAAAGAATGAACATTTAAGCTTGTATGATACGGAATCGTTAAAGAAACGTCAGGAAGGTAAGATAAAGGCCTAAACGTAGAGACGCACGGACGTGCGTCTGTTAAAAAATGTTTGACGATTGTTTACGTAGAGACGCACGGCCGTGCGTCTCTACACATATTTATACGAATAGAGATTTTTCTACAAATAGAAGTCCTCTGTTAGCTTTTTATACTCCTCGGAGTACTGATGTCTTCCGTTTGCTTCGATAATGAGCGAATGAGGCTCAAAATCTGTTTTCTTGCGTTGAAACTCAGCCATGAATCGTTTCGGCTGGGAGTTGGGGGTGGAGTAGATGATTGTCTCCCGACATGGATATAGCTGTTCTGCTTTTGCCAATTGATAGAATCTATCTTTTTCTGAAAAAGGAAGGATGATAGAAAAGATGCCGTCATCCTGTAGATAATGGTTCACACCAGCTAAAAGATCGTGATAAGAGAGTGATTCGGTGTGTCTTGCCGTTGTCCTTTTTTGTTCGGGCGATTTTAAGGCCTGATTGAAATAGGGTGGGTTGCTGACTATACGGTCAAAAGAGGCGTCAATGGAGAAATCTTGAAGAGCACGGTTGACGACAGTTATTCTATCTTTCCATTTGGAAGCGGCAACATTTTCGGTTGCTTGCTGTGCCGCCTCTTCATCTATTTCGATGGCTGTAATTTCTGCCATGCATCGTTGAGCCAGCATGATAGAGATAAGACCTGTGCCGGTTCCAATGTCCAAAACAGAATGGGCAGACGAAACATCTGCCCATGCGCCTAATAACACACCGTCTGTACCAACTTTCATGGCACAGCGGTCTTGGTATATTGTAAACTGTTTAAATTTAAAATAGGAATTCGACATTCGATTAATGAATACCGTATTTGATTTTAAGTTTTGTTAGCACCTTTTTCGTGTCGAGAGTGAAGTCATTCTGCATGATCCATCCATAGTAGCCGGGATCAGTCAGTAATACTTCAGCAACAGCTCTTCCTTTGTATTTGCCGAAATTAATGATTTCCTCATTCTTATCATTATAGATAAATCGGCCTGCGAAATCCACATTGTTATTATGTGCTGAGTATTCAGAAAGGAAGTCTATATCGTTTTTCAAATCTGGATAGCGGTCGAGTTGCGCTTTCAACACCTCGTATGTGGCGGTTATATCCGCTTCTGCACCGTGGGCGCCTTCCAGTTCTTTGTCGCAATAGAATCTGTAGGCAGCGGTTAAGGTCCGTTGTTCCTTCTTGTTGAAGATGACTTGTGCATCAACGAATTTGCATTTGCGCAGATCTATGTCGATATCACAACGGAGGAATTCTTCTGCTAACAGAGGAATATCAAAACGGTTGGAATTATAGCCGCCAAGGTCACATCCTTTGATCCAATTTGCCAGTGATTTACCAATCTCTTTGAACGTAGGTTTGTCGGCCAGATCCTCGTCTGTGATGTGAGTGAGGTCGCTGACTTCTTTAGGGAGATGCATTTGTTTTCCTTCAGCATCTACGGGTCTCAGTCTTCTTGTTTTTACTTCTTGGTCACCATTAGGCATGATCTTAATGGCAGATATTTCGATAATTCTATCTTTAGCAATGTTTAACCCGGTTGTCTCTAAATCGAAAAAAATAATGGGTTTCTTTAAATTTAATTCCATAGATATAAGTAAAAAAAGAAGAAGCGCATTCTACTATGCGCTTCTGTATAATAAAGGATTATCAATCTGGTAATTGCATTGGCATAAGCAACATCAATACATCTTCCGTTTCGCTTTGTTCCAAAGGAAGAATTAATCCGGCACGAACTGGATCAGAGAGTTCCAGGATCACATTGTCGGAGTTGATGTTATTCAGCATATCTACTAATATTGAGCATTTGAATCCGATACATATTGGTTCTCCTTCGTAGCTACAAGCCAATGTTTCTGTAGCGGAGATTGAGAAATCGAAATCTTGTGCAGAGATGATTACCTGACCATTACCGAATTCCAGTTTCACTAAGTTTGTAGATTGATTAGCATATACTGAGATACGTCTTAATGCAGTAAGAAATGCACTCTTGTCGATTGTTGCTTTGTTGTTATTGCTCTGTGGTATTACCGAGTTATAGTTTGGATAAACACCTTCAATCAATCGACAGATCATCTGATAATCAGAAAGGGTGAAATAAACGTTCTTTGAATCGAAGTCGATCTTCACATCTCCTGATTCTTTTGGAAGAATAGCCTTTAAAAGAGAATAAGGTTTCTTTGGCAGGATAAAGGAAGTAACAGAATCACCCTTAGATGATACAGTTTTTATTTTGACAAGCTTATGACCGTCGGTTGCCACGAAAGTGACGTTTTCTGTTGTTATATCAAAATAGATACCGCCCATAACGGGTCTCATCTCATCATCGCTGGTAGCAAATGAGGTGGCAGTGATACCTTTGTTCAGAACATTTGCAGGCACTGTGATTGACGAGTGAGCATCTTCCAGTGTTCTCATTCTTGGGAATTCGTCAGCATTCAATCCGATGAAATTATAAACACCAGAACCTGATTTGATGGTCATGGCATAGTTATCATCGTTGATGTTGAATGTCAGAGGTTCATCAGCGAATTCTTTTAATGTGTCTAGTAATATTTTAGCAGAGAGAGCAACGACACCGCTTCCCTCAGATTGATTTAATTCGATGGTTGTCATTAAGGTAGTTTCCATATCGGCTGCCGTGATGGTTAACACTCCGTCATGCAGATTAAACAGAAAGTTATCTAGGATAGGAAGAGCGTTTTTTGAGTTAATCACGCGGCTAATTGTTTGAAGGTGTGTCAATAAGTTGGCACTTGAAACTGAAAAATTCATATTGTATTTCTAATTTTTAGTTATCTATTATGTATGTTTTTGCAAATATAATAAAAAAAGTTTCAATCATTTGCAATGCTTTCGTGTTGTTTATTAACAGAGATATTAGTCGTGTATTTTTTCTTTCGGATGAAATAGAATACTCCGCCATAAAGTAAAATAATGATAAGGGGTAGCAATAGATTGGTGACTTGCCAGAATCTTCGTTGTCCGATGATTGCAGGCTTATTGAGTAACCTTAATTGAATTTCACGAGAGCGTAGATTCAACCATCCATCGTCGTCCGTCAGATAGTTTACGGCATTGAGCAGGAACTCGCTGTTGCCGAATTTTTGGTTGATGTATCGGTCATAACCTAAAGGTAGTATATTCGCATTTGCCCCTGTTCCTTGTATGTCGTTTCGAATCACGTCTCCGTCGGCAATAACAATCATCTTGGTGGGTTTGCTTTCGGTTATGATTGGAGAGGTGGTGGTGATTCCGGTAGGGATCATTCGGTTGGTGAATACGGAAGGGAAGACACCTTCCAGAATAGCGGCTACAATTGCGTTTTGTGTGTTGAAATAGTATCCGTTTCGTTCTATGTTGATAACATCCATGCTTACGATGGAAGGGATGTTTTGAATATGTGTCCCGGTCGATGTAATCAGCAAAGGTGTTTTTCTTATCTTTTCGTTATCGTTGTTTACGAAGTTGATGGAACTGACAAATTCTGATTTGACAGGTGCGATATTCTTTGATATTGGATGAGTCGGGATTGTTAGCAAGAGCGGTGAATAATACCATGACATAAGTTCATATTTAGGGTTATCTCCTTCGCGAGATACGTTAACAGGAATCATACTGCATTGTACGTCTTGAACTAAGTCTGCATTGATTCGGAAGCCATATTTGAAAAGCTGGTCTGTCAGGTTGAGATCGTTTTCTATTCCAATGGTTTGTGATGCGGTAGAGAGACTATCTAGCGAGATGCGTGTACCATCTAACAACCATAGAATTCGTCCGCCTTGCATGATATATTGATCGAGTATGAATTTGTCTTTTTCGGAGAACTTGTTGATAGGAGCTGCTATGATAACAGCTTCATAGTCATTCAGTTCGTTTGTGTTTCCTGAAAGGGTGCCTCTGTCCACCTGATAATAATGGCTCAGGGTTTGGGTGAAATCATACACGAGAGGTTCAGGGTATTCATTATGTCCCTCTAAGAAAGCCACCTTTGGTGTGTGGGTGGAGGTGATGATTCTAAGAACATCGGTTATTTCATATTCTAGAGACTCGATGGAGATATTCAGATTCTCTTCACCTGAGTTGTTCGGAATGTTTTTTAGTAGGTTGACAGTTTTTGTTTTGTTGTTGTAAGTGATTTCAGCCCAGGGATATACAATCTTTTGTCGAGACTCACCTTCCTTGTTGCCGTCATAAACAACGATGCCACGCATTCCTTTTTTCTCTAATTCTTCGTATTTCTTTTGTCGTTCCTCCTTTGTGGCTCCAGCTGAAGGATTGACAAATTCGTATTGTATCTTCTTGCTACTGTATGCATCGAACTCGTCCAGTAGCTCTTTCGTAGCTTTTCGCAAGCGAAGGAATCCTGAGTTTAAATCTCCGTCAAGATAGATGGTGACGTTCATTTCTTCGTTCAGGTTCTTCAATAAATGTTTGGTATTGTCGGATAGACTATATCTTTTTTCAGAGGTCAAGTCCCATCTAAAAAAGAATTTCTCGGATAGAAAATAGGCTAAAATGACTATGCCGATGAATGAAACAATATGTAATGCTTTTCTTTTCATTTCCATTCCAATGTTTCGATAAGTTGAATAATATCTTCACGTATGTAGTTCACTACGGGAGCTATAGAGTCCTTGTTGGGATTGGCATTGAAATAGAGAGCTCCACGAAGGAAGTGCTTGGTGCTATCTGACATGACAAACTGAATATTAGAAGCAGTATTGCCCTTCAGTTCATATAAAATGCCATAGACTTTATGCTCGTCGTTCTGATATACTTGTTCGGTGATAGCATCGGCTTTGACGGTATGAGGTTTATAAACCAACCGACGAGTATCCTCTGCTATGTTTTGAAAGTTATTGTGCAATGTAAGGTATGTACAGTATATCTTAGCATTATGTTGAGGATAATAGATGTTGAATCCGACGGAATCAGGATGAATGGCTTTCAGTTGAATCGTGGATACATTGCTTGGATACTGAAATTGATAAGGAACACTATCATTTGTGTAGTTTGTATATTCCTTGTCTGCCAGTTCTATTCTGAAATAGCCTCTTGGTTTTGGTATTGTGTCACTACAAGAAAAGAAAGTGGCAAGTAAAAGGATGGTGCATATGCTGATTTTGAGTAGTTTCATGCTTTTTTGTTATTTATAGTCAGTTTTAACTCTTTTATTCTTCGTTTGTCTTCGGAAACGATTTCAAAAACATAGTCGCCTACTTCAATGATCTCTCCTTTTGTCGGAATATATCCCTTCAGTTCCAGGACGAGTCCTGCCAGCGTATCGGCATCTCCTTCGAGTGGTTCGAAGACCTCTTTCTCGATGGATTCGATGCGATAAAAATCAGAGAGGAGCAGTTTGCCGTCCAATAGATAGGTGTTTTCATCCAATTGGGTGATCTGTTTTTCTTCTTCGTCATGTTCGTCGCAGATATCCCCTACGATAACTTCGATGATGTCTTCCATTGTTACGATACCGGAGGTGCCTCCGAATTCGTCCACCACAATAGCCATGTGGATATGTTTTTGTTGAAACTCTTTGAAGAGGTCGTCTATCTTTTTCGTTTCAGGTACAAAATAAGCCTCGCGAATGAAGTTCTGCCATTGGAAATCTTTTTTCTGATCGGTATATTGAAGGAAATCCTTAATAAACAATATACCTTTTACGTAGTCGATACTCTCGTCATAGACCGGTAGTCTGGAGTATTCTGACTCACGAATGATTTTCAGGACAGTTTCAAAGTCACTTTTATAGTCGATATCTACAATATCCACACGTGGTTGCATAATCTCCCCCACACTGGTTTTCCCGAAGTTCACGACCCCTCGTAATATCTCTTTTTCGTCAGAAGAGTCAGCGTCTCCCATGTGAAGAGACTCTGATATATCATCAATAGCGACACTACGGAGCGTTCTTGATTCGAGTCTTCGTTCGATAATGTCTGTGGAGTGGATGACAAGATGAATAAGCGGTTTGAAGATAAAGGCAAAAATACTGAGGATGCGTGCGCCTTTGCAGATCGTATAAGGATTTGCTTTTGTCACCATTCTCTGCGGAATCAGTTCGGCAAAGATGAAGAGGAGGATGTATAACAGTAATATGATAATGAAATAGATCCATCCATTGGGCAATCCTGTGACAGAGAACAGTTGAAATAACGAAAGGGAAGAGAGAACAATCGCAATGATGATAGAGAAATAACGTGCAATGATGATGCTCCCTAATGTGTCTAATGGATTTTCCGATAGCTCTTTAAGCTTGTTGAATTTTGGGTCGTCGGAGAGCCTTACTTCTGCCACTTCGCTGGCCGAGAGGGAAAAAAATTCCGATTCGAAAAATGAAATGTAAGAAAGTGCGACAAATGAAATGATTGCAGTTAATATGGCAATACCTAGTAACAGATAAGAACACATGGGTTCTTGAAAAAGAAAATCGATTGAGTTTAAAAGAGGAATATCCAATGAAGTATAGTTTTGTTAAACATGCAAGGACGGAATTTTTCCGTCCTTGCAAATATAAAAAATATTCTTGATATTCTTGTGTGTCTGAGAAATAATTGAACAGACAAACAATAGGATTGCCTTTTTAAAAAGGAAGGTCATCCTCTTGTGAATCAGGCAATGGTGCAGTAGGTGGTTCTGCTGGTTGCACTGTATTGCTTGGAGTTGAAGTTGAAAGAGGTGGTACTCCTCCATCTGGACGTTTTCCTAATAATTCCACCTGATCTGCTATCACTTCTGTTGTGTAGCGGGTGATATTGTTCTGGTCTGTCCAAGAACGTGTCCGTAGTTTCCCTTCTATGTATAGTGAAGTGCCTTTCCGAATATATCCTTCGGCTACCTTGGCCAACCCTCGCCATACCACAATATTGTGCCATTCTGTTCGCTCAGGAACTTCTGAACCATCTTGACGTTTGAATCCTCGTTCGGTAGTAGCTAGAGGAAAACTTGCAACAGGAACATCTTTTTCAACATACCTAACGTCGGGGTCTTTCCCCACGTTGCCAACTAAAATTACTTTATTAACAGACATAGATTATTATTTAAAAAGTTTATAATTAATTATCGTTACAAATGTAGAAAATTAGTTTATTCTTACCAATTATATTGCAGAAAATTATTCGATGAATTCATAAATTTACTGTTTAAGCAAAAACTAATGCTAATCATGAATAGAGAAACGTTCCGATGCTTTCTGTTTTGGATGATACTATAACTCTTCTTCACTGTTTAAGTACCATATATGTGTCTCTGTTTCATACCCCATTTGTTGCAGTAGATGGGCATATTCATCTACTTGTTTCTGGTATCTCTTATGGTTGCTTTCTGTCTCTTTACCAGTCTTGAAGTCGATGATAATCATTTTGTTGCCTTCTTGGATCACACGGTCTGGCCGACTGATTTTCACTCTTCCTGTTTGGAGATCGCGAGACAGGATTGAACACTCCTTGTATAGCTTCAAACCATCTCGAAACCAATCATGATGTTGTTGAATCTTCTCTGTGGCATATTCAATCAGTTCTTGTTTCTCTTTCTCGGATGAGATGAGACCTTCGACGAGCAATTGTTGAACGGAATGAACAATATCCTTTTCGGTATTGATGTTCGAAAATAAATAGTGCAACAGAAGACCTTTTTTTATTGCTTCTGATTGTTTTGTCTCAGCGTCAATGATTCCTTCGATGAACTCAGATGCTTTGTTGGAGTTTCTGAATCTGGCTGTTCTCCTGTTGGTATGGAAAATGGCTTCGATAGGACGTGGTTTTTCTTTGAACGGATTGGCGGATTTGACGAGGGTCGTTTTCTCTGCTGACGGTAGTAAGGTGCCAATTTTATAATGGCAGTTGACTACAGATAAATCCGGTTCTTGTGTCTCTAATGTAAGATTAGGTCGCAATAGATCTTCTAATAGTGCCGAGCAGGTGGTTGGAATCGTTTCTTCCTCCTCCTTTTTATTTTTTTTCTCCTCTTTTTTCTTGCAGAGAACAATCAGGTTGTTTACTGCACGGGTGAAGGCGACATATAGCAGATTAATGTTATCTACCAATTGTTGTATGGTCTCCTCTTCATAAGCATCGGAGAAGACAGATTCCTTGAGTTCCTTTTGATAATTAACTGGTAAAATAGGAAGTTGATTGTAGGGAGGTGTCAGATGATCCGTTTTGCACCATAGAAGATCTTTTTGGGAGTCTGCTCCATACAAATCCCAGTCGCAGTATGGAATGATGACGGTATGGAACTCTAATCCTTTTGATTTGTGTATGGTCATGATATGAATTCCTTTGGCATTGTCGGCTAAAGGAATCTTTTGATTCTTTAAATAGTTCTCCCAATAATCGATGAAACGACTTAAATCAGGGGATTTTCGGGAGATGAAATCGTTCAGATAATCAAAGAATGTTGTGAGGAAAGAGGTCTGGTCTGGCATTTCGTCCAAGTGGAGAATCCGACACAGTTCTTCGACCATTTCATATAATGGAATATTCTTCAGCGTCTGAATCTTTGTTTTCAGCGATACATAATCGTCTTCCTCTTTGTAGTTCAGATTGGCGAAGGAGAAATCCCTTGTTTTTAGTTGAGAGTATAATTCAATCATGTGAATATCATCATCGGGCTGAACAGCCACTCTCATGGCGTTGATAATCATTTTCAGGGCCGTGGAGGATTCAAAGAGATAAGCTTCGTCAGAGATGATGTCGTAGCAGAATCCTTTTTGCTGGATCTCTTCTTTATGCATATCTCTATATTCTGCGAAGTACTCGGCTATCTTTGTTATGTGTTTGGTTTTTTTACATAAGATAGTTATGTCTGAGGCTTTGACTCCCTGTTCCTGAAGCTGTGTTACCCATTCCACCGTGCGTTGAAGCATCCACTCCTCGGATTCCTCTTTGTCCTTTGATGCGTTAATGAACTCAACTGATACAGACCCTTTGCCTTTGTTTTCTTCTTTAGGACAATTTTGTTTAGAGCCCTGGTATATGGTGTTTAGTGATTGCAATAAGGCATGTCCACCGAAGAGAGAGAGAAATGGGGATAGGATGGGAGAGTTCTCTGTGTCCGTCGGCGCAAAGATTGAATTGTTGAAATGAATTATGACTTCCTTACTTCTCCAGTTATCCTCTGCGTTGATGATGTGTGGGGTGATGCCCGTAAACGCATTGTCCAGGTGACTGATGATTCGCCAGTCTCCGTTTCGGAATCGGTAAATCGATTGCTTAGGATCACCTACAATCAAGTTCATGTTGTTTTGATCCATGCACTCTTTAAGAAGAGGCTTGAAGTTATGCCATTGCGTTCCACTTGTATCTTGGAATTCATCGATCATGATGTGTTCGAGATGCGTTCCTATCTTTTCGTATATGAAAGGTGTGTCATCATCCTCGATCATTGATTTTAATAGAGAAGGCGTGTCGCTCAATAGAAATTGACCTCTTTGTTGGTTGACATTCTTTACTTCATCCGCAATCTCTGAGACGAATCCAAGTAGGCTGAGTTGTTTATATATGCTATTGCAGGAGTGAATATGCACGATGCTTTCTTTTCTGATATCCTCCGTTTCAAGCAAGAGAGGATTCAGTCTTTTTTCGCCCAAGTCAATGATCTCCTTTTGACGAGGATGCTTCTGACTTGCCCATTTCTCAGGTGATTCAAGGCAATTTGCCACACTTTTTTTAGATTCTAATGGCTCGTATATCTTCTTTTTAATAGAGTTAATGTATGAATAGCCTCCTCTCTCCTTGTTGGATAAGTCATCAACGGTTAAGTCGTTTTCTTCTAGTATCTTATCAAATTTTAGAGCCATGTCTGAGAGCCGTTTCTCATGAAATTTCTTCAGTTTGATGATTTCCTTTTTGAAGTTTTCCAGTATGAGAGGGTCGCGAAGCTTTTCTTCCAGTTCCTTTTCATTTTCCATGAATACTTCTCTGAAGATATTTTTACCAATGGTGAACATATCCTTGTCTATTCTCCATTGTGTATTGTTTTCGGTCTTTTCGTTGCTATATTCGTTAATTCTGTCACGAAGGATTGCATTCGTTCTGAAATTCTCTTTCATGAGATCGATGGCATCAGAGAGAACATCATCCGATTCTATTACGATGTTGATATAAGCACCGAGACCCAGTTCGTGGGCAAGATTCCGAAGGATGATCTGAAAGAAACTATCAATCGTACTTATTTGGAAATGACTGTAATCATGAAGAATTTTGAAAAGTGCTTTTTGAGCATTGTTTTTAATCAGCTCATCTGAGAAGTAGTTTTCTTGTCCGTTTTCACTGGCTTCTTTATTTAGTTCTTTTTTCAGATGATTGATTAATCCTGTGTCCAACCCTTTTGCTACAGAATAAAGATCTGCCATGATTCGGGTCTGCATCTCTGTTGTAGCTTTGTTTGTGAACGTAACGGCTAGAATCTTATCATAACAGAAGGGATTATGGATTAATAATTTAAGAAATTCCAAGGAAAGTCGATAGGTCTTCCCTGAACCTGCGGAGGCTCTATATAGTTTTAATCTAGGAGATTGTGAGTTTTTAGTCATAATATCGTTTTAGTATGCCAAATATACTTTAAATTTGTGTAATTAATATGTGATATAAAATAATTTTTATGGAAGATAGAGTAGCAAGAGCAGTAGAGCTTTTCAAAAGTGGTTTTAATTGTTCCCAATCAGTTGTAGCAGCATTTGCTGATTTATATGGACTGACAGAGGAGCAGGCGTTGAAGGTGTCGGCTTCTTTTGGCGGTGGTATCGGACGTATGCGGGAGA
The DNA here is from genome assembly GCA_902766045.1 of uncultured Bacteroidales bacterium. Taxonomy (GTDB): domain Bacteria; phylum Bacteroidota; class Bacteroidia; order Bacteroidales; family Paludibacteraceae; genus UBA1181. The sequence continues at coordinate 30,950 of CACXCA010000003.1, read as the reverse complement.
CCTGTGGAGCAGCCTGTGGAATGTTTTTGTTGGCAGGCTTGCAGTTTGGCACAACAGATCCGAAAGATGCAGAAGGGAAAGGAGAAAATTATCGTATTGTGCAGGAGTTGGCTGAGAAGTTTAAAGGAGAGAACGGTTTCCTGAAGTGTCGTGATTTGTTGGGCTTGGACAAGGATGCAAAGGAAAGTCATAAGCCAGCAGAACGTAATGCAAGCTATTATGCAAAACGACCATGCGTACAAATTGTTGAATCGGCTGCACGTATCTGGGCTGCGAAACTTCAAGAGCTTCAGAAAGGAGAATAATCCACCTATTTTATTATAAAGACATTATGTGATAGGCATTGAGACAATTCTTATGGACTCTTTGCTGAGGAGTTTGATTGTCTATATGGTGGATATCTGTTCCACATATATCATACATGCCTTTGGATAGAAGTTGCTCAGCTTTTGTTTGTGCCGATGATCCATAGGCACCCCACAGAGAGTGCAGATTGAGTTGAAACTTGATGCCCTGTTCCTTTAATCTAATATAGTCTTTCTCCTTCATGTAGGTATATCGTTCTGGGTGAGCTAGAACCACCCATAATCCTTCGCTCTTTATAGCATCGATAACAGAATAGAAATAAGAAGGGGCAGAGAAATAGGATGTCTCGACAAGAAGATGGTCGTTTCCTAAAGGTAAAAGATCCTTTGAGTTGAGTCGCTCTGTAAATAGCATATCAATCATATATTCTGCTGCCAGATGAAGTTGGATGGATCCGCTGTATGCTTGCTGGAGAGTTGAGAAACGCTCTTTTAAATCAGATGATGTATTAGGAATATCTTCCATGATATGAGGAGTGCAGTAAATCTCTTTCACGCCCCATGATTCATATAGAGATAGGATGGCAAGAGATTCTTCGATAGTTTTTACGCCATCATCTACATTGGGTAGAATGTGAGAATGATAATCAATCAGACCGTTGTAAAGCGCAGCTTTCTCGACGGTTATTTTTGAAGATAAGAAATCCAATAAACTCATGCTCGAATAAACTAAAAATCAGTGAAGACGTATAATTTTACCTGCGGGAATAGACTCTCCTTTGGCTTTGTTCATTTTCTTAAGACGATCCTTTTGAATACCATACAGCTGAGAGATAGACAACCAAGTTTCCCCTTGAGAGGCCGTGTGTGTATCAAAGTCTTTGTTTTTCTTTTTCTTCTCTTCGATGAATAGGAACTCTCCGGTCTTTAATGTGTAGTTGGAAGGGAAGTCGTTGATTCTTTTCAGTTCCTCAATGCTCATGCCAAGTTGTTTGGATAGGCTATAGAATGTGTCTCCTTGTTTTATCTGTATGCATTTCACACCATTTATCTTGTTTCTCTTGACGGCTGGAGCAATGACGACATTTTCTTTGAGGGATCCTTCGGGCGACAATTTGCCTTTGAGTAGAGAGTAATCTTCCGCTTCTTTTTTAGAGATGTATTTCTCTGGGTTTTTATCGTATTCCGATAAGTTATTTTGTTCGATAATCTCAATGAGCAACGAAGGGTATTTAGGATTAGTGGCATACCCTGCCGCTTTTAATCCTTTCGCCCATCCTTTATAATCGGTAGTTTTAAGTTTAAAAAGATCAGCATATCGAGGTTTGGTAAGAAAGATTGAATGGTCGCGGAATGATTCATCGGCGTGAATATAACAGCGGAAACAATCATTCTTCTTATCATCATCCTTATAATATTTTTTGCCTGAATAATCGCCCGAGCATTTGATGCCAAAGTGATTGTTGGCTTTGATTGCCAGATCGCTTTTCCCACTGGCGGATTCCAGGATTCCCTGCGCTAATGTGATGCTGGCAGGTATTTTGTATTGGTACATCTCACGAATGGCTGTTTTGTGATATTTCTTTATATAGGCGGTTGTTTCAGCAGATTGATACGATTGCGCATGTGTGTAACAGCAAAGAGTTAACAGTAAAAGTAATTGAGTGAAATATCTCATAAAATGATGAATTATATTGTGTTTACATTAATCTGCAAATATATAATTTTAGGATAAAGTTCGGACTTTCATTTAAAAAAAAGAAATTATTAAAGCCGTATTTGTTTTCGTTATAGAAAAAAAGTGTAACTTTGCACCCAATTAACAAAATGTGAATTAAGAAATAAAGAATTGAGTTAGAATCATGTCTGTATATCAAAACATATTCAAGAATGTGGAGGGAGAGACAAGTTTTTTCAATTTTTTATTATTTAGTGTTGGCGGTGGTTTTTCCCCGCTTTTTTTATGTTTTAAAAGTAATATTTAAGCGATTATATATATGAAGTCACAGAAAGTTAAAAAGGTAATTTTGCTTGGTTCTGGAGCCTTGAAGATTGGACAAGCCGGAGAGTTTGACTACTCTGGTTCTCAGGCTCTGAAGGCAATGCGCGAGGAAGGTATTTCCACAGTATTGATTAATCCTAATATCGCAACCATTCAAACTTCGGATGGAGTTGCAGATAAGGTTTATTTCTTGCCGATCACTCCTTATTTTGTGGAAGAGGTGATAAAGAAAGAACAACCAGACGGAATCTTATTGGCTTTTGGTGGACAAACAGCCTTGAACTGTGGTACTGAATTGTATGTTTCTGGTGTTTTAGAGAAATATGGTGTTCAGGTGTTGGGTACTTCGGTCGATGCAATTATGATTACTGAGGATCGTGACTTATTTGTTAAGAAGTTGAGTGAGATCCAAGCAAAGACTCCAGTATCTCAGGCTGTAGAAAATATGGATGATGCGTTGGCGGTTGCTCATCGTATCGGATTCCCTGTGATGGTTCGTTCTGCATATGCATTAGGCGGTCTTGGTTCTGGTATCTGTACGAACGAGCAAGAATTCAAGGAGTTGTGTGAAAGTGCATTGACACATTCAAAACAAATCTTGGTAGAGGAGTCGTTGAAAGGATGGAAAGAGATAGAATTTGAGGTGATTCGTGATAAAAACGATCATTGCTTCACGGTTGTTCCAATGGAAAATTTTGATCCGCTGGGAATCCATACAGGTGAAAGTATTGTTGTGGCACCGATTATCTCATTGACACAAGAACAAATCACTTTGCTTCAAGATATTTCTAAGAGAGTTGTTCGTCATATTGGTATTGTAGGAGAGTGTAACATTCAGTTTGCATTTAATGCTGAAACCAATGATTATCGTATCATTGAGATCAATGCTCGTTTGAGCCGTTCTTCTGCATTGGCTTCGAAAGCTTCTGGTTATCCATTGGCCTTTGTAGCTGCTAAATTAGCATTAGGTTATTCGTTGGATCAGATAGGTGAGATGGGTACTCCTAATTCAGCTTATGTTGCTCCTTCTGTTGACTATATCATTGTCAAGATCCCTCGCTGGGATTTGACGAAGTTCGTTGGAGTCGATCGTGAAATCAACTCATCTATGAAGTCTGTGGGTGAGATCATGTCTATTGGTAAGTCATTCGAGGAAATCATCCAAAAGGGTCTTCGTATGATTGGTCAAGGTATGCATGGATTCGTAGGTAACCGTGACTTGGAATTTGAAGACTTGGATAAGGAATTGTCTCATCCAACTGATTTGCGTATTTTCGCTATTGCAGCTGCTTTGGAGAAGGGCTATAGCATAGAAAAGATCGTTGACTTGACCAAGATTGATAAATGGTTCATTGGCAAGTTGAAAAATATTGTTGATTATACAAAGGTATTGGGTAAATACAATAAGATTGAAGATATCCCTGCCGATGTGATGAAGGAGGCTAAACGTTTAGGATTCTCTGACTTCCAGATAGCACGTTATTCTGAAAACCCTCAGAACAATATGGAGAAGGAGATTCTTCGTGTAAGAGCTCTCAGAAAGAAACAAGGCATCACTCCTGTCGTACGTCGTATCAATACGGTTGCTTCTGAACATCCTGAGTTGACCAACTATTTGTATATGACATACGGTGCAGACGAACATAGCATTGATTATTCATATAGAAATGATAAGAACATTGTAGTCTTAGGTTCTGGTGCATACAGAATCGGTTCATCTGTAGAGTTTGACTGGTGTTCAGTCAATGCCGTACAGACTGCTCGTAAATTGGGTTATAAGTCTATCATGATCAACTACAACCCAGAGACTGTGTCAACAGACTATGATATGTGCGACAGACTTTATTTCGATGAGTTGAGTTTTGAGCGTGTCTTGGATGTGATCGACTTAGAAAATCCTAAGGGTGTGATTGTATCCGTGGGTGGTCAGATTCCGAATAACTTGGCAATGAAGTTATATCGTCAGAATGTTCCTGTCTTAGGTACCTCACCAGTATCAATCGACCGTGCAGAAAACCGTCATAAGTTCTCTGCTATGTTGGATCAGTTGGGTATTGACCAACCACGTTGGGGTGAGTTGACCAGCTCTGAGGATATTGATAATTTCATCAATGAAGTAGGATTCCCTGTATTGATTCGTCCTTCATACGTTCTTTCAGGCGCTGCCATGAATGTATGTTATAACCGTGAGCAGATGGATACCTTCTTGAAGATGGCTGCTAAGGTTTCAAAAGAATATCCGGTAGTTGTTTCTTCATTCTTGCAAAATGCAAAAGAGGTGGAATTTGATGCAGTGGCTAAGAATGGTGAGATCATTGAATATGCCATCTCAGAACATGTTGAGTTCGCCGGAGTGCACTCAGGTGACGCAACATTGGTATTTCCTGCACAAAAATTGTACTTGGAGACTGTCCGTCAGATAAAGAAGGTAAGTAAGAAGATCGCAAAAGAGTTGAATATCAGTGGTCCATTTAATATTCAATATTTGGCGAAGGATAATGCTGTGAAGGTGATCGAGTGTAACTTGCGTTCATCTCGTAGTTTCCCATTCGTATCAAAGATATTGAAGAGAAACTTCATTGAGACGGCTACGAAGATCATGTTGGATGTTCCAGTAGAAAAACCAGACTCTTCAACATTTGATATTGAATATGTTGGTGTGAAGGCATCACAATTCTCATTTGCACGTTTGCATAAGGCAGATCCAATTTTAGGTGTTGATATGTCATCTACAGGTGAGGTGGGATGCTTAGGAGCAGACTTTGATGAGGCGTTGATCAATTCATTGGTATCAGTAGGTTATTACGTACCACAAAAAGGAATCTTAGTATCTTCAGGAGATATACGAGGAAAAGTTGATTTGTTGGATTCTTGTAAGTTGTTGAGTTCTCATGGATATAAGATTTATGCGACAGAAGGAACAAGGAACTTCTTGGTAGAGCATGGTGTTGAGGCTACAGCCGTTAGCTGGCCAGATGAGAACAATCATAATGTCAATATCATTTCCTTGTTGCAAGAGCACATGGTTGATTTGGTTATCAATATACCAAAGAATCATACAAGAAGAGAGTTAACAAACGGATATAAGATACGTCGTTCAGCTATTGATCACAATATTCCTTTGATGACGAACGCAAGATTAGCAAGTGCATTCATTAAAGCGTTCTGCGAAAAGGACATAAAGGAGATTCAAATCAAGAGTTGGCAAGAGTATTAATTTTATTTCTTCAAAAAACATAAGGTGTCTTCTTCGGAAGATACCTTATTTACTGACTCAAAAAGGTTGTTTTTGAGGAAGATAAATGTTTGTTATCTGAAATAGTAGTTATTTGTTGGTATAGAATGATGGTTTATTCGAAAATTTAACTTATTTTTGCTTTCGCTATAAAAATGTGGATATGAGTTGTAGAGTAAGCGTATGTATTCCGACTTTTAACGGGGGAAAATATATACGAAGACAGATGGAAACAATATTGAGTCAGTTGGAAGAAAACGATGAGGTGATAATTTCCGATGATTCTTCGACGGATGATACATTATCCATAATAGAATCTTTTCAAGATTCGAGGATAAAGGTGTTTCGGGATAATACATTTCATAGTCCTATATTCAACATGGAAAATGCATTAAAGCAGGCAAGTGGTGAATATATATTTATGGCGGATCAAGATGATGTTTGGATGGAAGGAAAGGTCAAAAGTATGTTGTCGGTGTTAGGCTCTTATGATTTGGTTGTTTCAGACTGTACGGTGGTAGATGAAAACGAAAATGTTATACAACCTTCGTTGTTTCGTAAGCTTAATTCAGGCAAAGGGTTCATGAAAAACATGATTAAAAACACTTATATTGGCTGTTGTATGGCATTTAAACGAGATGTTTTATCTTATGTTCTACCTTTCCCTACTAATATTCCAATGCATGACGGGTGGATTGCGATGAGTGTTGAATACAGAAGAAAAAAGATATTTTTCTTGGATAAACCTTTAATCTTATATCGTAGGCATGGAAGTAATTCATCCACTTGTTCTGGACCTAGTTCAAGATCGTTAAGAGATAAAATAATGGATCGTTGGAATCTATTATTCTCTATTTTAAAATATTCAAAGTAGATATGTACGAAGTTACGGCATCCATAGTGATTTATAAAAATGACTCTGATGAGTTGTTGAAGGTGATACATTCTTTTTTGAATACAGATATGAAGGTTCGTCTGTATCTGATTGATAATTCACCGTCTGATGACATCAAGCCTATTTTGCCAAACGATGATAGAATAGAATATCAGTTCGTTGGTGAAAACTTGGGCTTTGGAAAAGCTCATAATATTGCGTTGAGAAAGATCAAGGGATTGTCTCCATATCATTTGATTTTGAATCCAGACATCTATTTCGAACCAGATGTCGTGGAACAGCTTATTTCGTACATGAACGAAAATACAAATGTAGGTTTAATCACTCCAGATATCTTCTTGCCAACAGGTGAACGTGCTTTCTCTTGCCGTTCTCTTCCTGCTCCTTCTACTTTGATCAAACGCCGTCTTTTCCCTTCTTCTGTGAAAGATGTGTATAAAGATATTGTATATGATCATCCGGTAAGCTCTCCATGGGTGTCAGGTTGCTTTATGATGGTGCGTACGTCCATATTAGAGAGTGTCGGATTGTTTGACGAGAGATTCTTTATGTATTGTGAGGATGTCGATATTTCAAGAAGAGTACATTCTTGCGGATTTGATATTGTTTGCTATCCATTGGTAAAAGCTATTCATGCGTCTCACCGTGATTCTGCGCATTCATTTAAGATGCTTTCGATTCATGTATTTTCAGCTATCAAGTATTTTAACAAGTGGGGATGGATCTTTGATGATGAACGCGAGAAGATTAATAGCGAAATGGCTGAAAAATTAAAAATAAAATCCTAAGCGGATTTATATCCACCTATTATTGTCTAATCTGTTGTTTCTCTATTATCCGTTATGGATTAATGGAAGGTAATTAATGTTGTATTATGTTTGAAGTATTGTAAGCTCCTACTTTTGCGTATTTGATATGATATTGGAATTTAAGAATGATGTACTTGAATGGAGATTTGAATCCTAATTTATTAATCATCTTCCATTGTGCAAGATTTGATTTCAATACAGATTTTAGGCTCTTTAGTTTGTTTTTCAGATAAAAGTCCTTCTCGTTGATGGCACCTATAACGTTGTTTGTGTGTTGCCGATAGAGTATTGTCGGCTCATTGACATAGCTCACTGCACCTCCTGCTTTCAAAGAGTTTAATAAGATCCAGGAGTCGTGCATCCTCACTTCGTCGCAGAATGGCAGTGAACATCGCAGTGCTTCCTGGTTGATCATCATGGTGCAGCCGGTTGCTGCCGAATGGGCACATACCATGTCGAATGTAGTCAGTAGTGATGGCATGATCTTAGAGTAATTCCAGAAGGAGGAAAAGATAGGATTGAGTTTCTCATCTACTATTTGCAAATCTGTATAAACAACAAGTGGTTTTCCTTGGTTTTCTTTCTCCAATTCTGTCATCTTCTCCCGTGTCCATTCAATCTTCTTCGGTAACCATACGTCGTCCTGATCACACAGCATGATGTATTGCGTCTGACATTGCTTTAATAGTAGTTCATAAGAACGTATAACACCTAGATTCTCGTTAGAAGGTATTTGTTTGATCTTTTCAGGGTATTTCTCAGTATAATACTGTATCAGTTCAATGGTTTTGTCCTTTGAACCGTCATCACGAATTAGAAGTGTCCAGTTTGTGTCAGTTTGAGCCAAAATGGAATCAATCTGTTCGTTTAAGTATTTTTCCCCGTTATAGGTGGATAATATGATTGTTATGTTTTCCATTTTATTCATTAATAAAAATTGCTGAGAATGTGGGAAGAATAAATTTCCATTTGGATGGAATGAATAACATCTTAATACTACGAAGAATCGTTCGTATTTTAAATGCAACAGATATGGAAGTCTTGGTTTCTTTTGCAAATTTTGCGCAAGCTTTCATGTAATCTGTATATCGTTCTAATCCCATATCATTTAATGAGAGTATAGAGAGCTCATGTTCAATTTCTACATTGATGGGTTGTACTTTCCAACCTTTTATGTAGAGTTGGTAAAAATACATAAAATCCATACAATCTAACGTAAATTCAGGAGAAAAACCGCCAATGTCTGTTATCGCTTCTGTTCGTAGGACTGTACAGGAGTTGATTCCACTCAGGTATTTATGCGTCGATAATTTACCTGAATAGGGGGTAATCCGACCAAATGGTCCGGCGAAGGATGAATATTCGCTAGGAGAGATATGTGTCCCTTTATGAGAGGTGTGTGGCACTAAAGCCGCTACTTTATCTCCTATGTTGGCGATATGTTCGTTTATTTGTACGAAATACTCTTTGTTTAGTTCACTGTCCTGATCGAGAAGAAGTATCCAATTGAATCCTTCGTTTTGTGCCCTCTTCAATGCCTCATTATAGGCTCCTAACAGTTTCTGGTTGGATTGGGCGTTGAATGTGACAATGTTTGGATCATCAATCCCGTCAAAGGCATTGGATTCTGGTGAATTATTATATACAAATAGCTGATAATCCATGTGCAGATCATCTATATGCTTCTGTAGAGATTGAAAAGATATACTTTCAACTAGTTTCTGTTTGTATAGAACAAGGACAATGAATATTTTATTATTACTATCAGTCATATTGTTGAACCGTCTTCTTATTAAAAGAAAGAAAATTATATTTTTTTTCTAAAAATGGTATAATGAGTAAAAGAATTAATTTCACATTTCCAAAAAAGCAGGTGAAGAACAAATCGGCTGCGTATTGCATAATCAGCATATTGACCATTGTGGCATATACCAGGATATAAAAGTTGTTTCCTTTATCTGCTTTTTTGTATATCCAACCGTATGTACATCCCATGATTATAGGGAAGATAATCAGGCCTATGATTCCAAAATCAACATAGAATGGATACATGGCAGTATAGGTGTTGGTTGGAATGGGTTTGATGACCCATTTTAGCAATGTGTTGATTGGTTTTATGTCTGAAAGGCCTAAATCATAAAAGACAGCATACACAAACCGAAAGGTGTTCTCACCGAAATGTTCTGCCGAACATGGATGGAGTGAATCAAAAGCGGTGAGATTACTTACGATATAATTAAGGAAGAAGCTGTTGCCTCCCACATTGGAGACTTCGACAGCGGCTCGTGCTGCTTGAATCAAAAAGAAAAGAAAGAATAGACATGATGCTCCTATGCCCAGATGTTTCAACGTGATTTTCTTTTTGAAAAACAATATGGTGCAGGCGAATATAAACATGGATGAGAAGGTGATCTTCGACATGGTTACTACACCGAAACAGAAGAAGATCACAGCTATGATGGCCAGTCGCCACCATTTTTTCTTTTCAAAGAACAAGATCTCTAGTAATAATGTGGCTTGCCAGACAACAACAAACCAACCGCCAAAGGGTTTGTTAAATCCACTGCCTTCTCCGATGGCGGCTAACCGTAAATCCCAGGCCAGATTCCCACTTGTTCCACAGACTAATACCACTTTGACAAAGTTTATTAACTCAGGAATTGCAGCGATGGATAGTATTAGATATACATTCCGAATCAAAACACTGGCGTCTGTTAGATCAGAGTCTCTATATGTGGCCGATTGCATATAAAGAGAAGAAAAGCATATTCCACAAATCCATAAAGTGAGACAGATGGCCAGATTATTACTTAGGGCTGGTAGTTTCTGTCCCAATGTAAGATACAGCATTATACTTGCAAACCACATGAAGCCAGTTATTACTGCAGGAGAAAAAACATTCGTTTTTGAACATTTCAATCCTACTAGAATGAAGAAAAGACATAATATGGTAAGAAGTATATAAATCATCTTATTGTGTGCGAAAAATGCCTTACAAAGATACTAATTTCTTTGGTTTTTTGACTATTTTATACTTTATGACCAAAAAGTTTTGTAGGGCTGTAATAGTCCGGAATGTAATACATTGATTAAGAATAATATCCAACCGATGGAAATGACAATCAGTTGACCTATATATTTAGGTGTCATGACTTTAGCTAATTGAGGAATCAGGAAGATAAGAGAGATGTTGAATAACTCACTGATTCTGAATGCAAATCCTGGTATTTGTCCGAAGAACACAAAACAACAAGATGATAAGCAGCACATATTTAGCAGAATGTTAACGTATTGACATTTTTCTTCCAATAGTTTCTTATAGAAGAAGCAGATAATGATAATGACGTTCTGTAATATGAAGGAGATATTAAAGTAATTTATCTTAAAATCGGCTCTGTCTTGAAGAAGGATATAGGCCTTTAGTTTGTATTGATAGAATTCAAAAGGAATGATTTTGATTAAATTCAGGATGTCGAATTGGGTGATGTTGATGATAACGCAGATGAGAAATATGGTTCCCCATACTCTCCTGTCGGCTTTTATTTCTCTGAAAAAAATGAGTACAAGTGCCATGAATGCAGAGGTATGGAAAAAGGCAGCTATAAAGATCCATAGGAAGAAAAGCCAATATTTCCTATCGTATAGATCTTTTATGCTCAAAAGAACGAATCCAAGGGCTATTCCTGCTCTGATCTGTGTCATCTCTTGTAAAAGATAGATGTTGCAGAAATAGGTGAAAAGGGCCAAAAAAGGCAAGTCTGAGGTTCGCCGTATGGCAATTGTTTTTATTGCTACACCGATGATGGCATAGATAGCAAATATGATGATGAAGTTTGTTTTGTCAGAATTCTCCGTCTCTTTTAATACGGTGCAAAGCATAGAATAACTGGCTTCCGTGATGAGTTTATCATTATATTCTGAATATGAATTTTTTAATACGGAGAGGGCAGGTGCTTTGTCGTATAGCTGTTTGTATATTCCATAATCTTTATTAACAGTACTGTCTCGAACAATTATTATGAGTGTCATCAATATGGCTGTTGACACATAAAGAATCTTCTGGCTCTTCTCATTGAATCGTATTGAATAGATTGTGATGAGAGTGACAATAATTGCTAATATGAAATATATAACCATTCTAACTCTGAATTATGGTGATTAATTTTTGATAGGCTATCTCTATTGTATATTTCTCTGCTTCTTGTAGTCCGTTGGAAGCGATTCTGCTTCGCAATTCATCATCTTGAATCACTTTGATGATACTTTGTGCTAATGCTTCTGCATCTTCGGGTTGAACAAGAAGGGCTGTCTCTCCATCTCTTGCATATTCTTTATGTCCTGCGATGTCGGTGCAGACTAACGCACAACCACATTTCATGGCCTCTGTACAGGGGAGATCCCATCCATCGTTTATGCTTGGTGATATATGAATACTGACAGAATTATATAACGCACATAAATCTTTGGGCCTTTGTGTATAATTAATCCATGCAGGGAGGTTGTTTGGACGATTGAATATGCCAAACATCTCCACTTGTAGCTGCGGTATTTGCTTTTTTACTATATCCAATGCTTTTATTCCCCAAGATGAACCTTTGCAGGTTATTGTTGAGTAGAGCATAGATACGGATGCGGATGACCTGTCTGCCAACTCTTTCTTCTTTTGAAAATTAGAGCTGATGAAATTTTTTATGACGTGAGGTCTCTCTCCAGTGGCATCTTCTACTTTATCTGCCAAGTATTCGGAGATGGCGATGTTGACGGTGCCTGTTTGATAGGATTGATGCACATCTTCTTCTGCCGCCATCCATGTTTCATATCCTTGTATCAGATTAATACGCTTTCCTAATGTGTCGCCGATGGATTGGAAATTGAGTACTTCAGCCCACATGGTGAGAATGTTTGCGTCGGCGGGACGAATCAGTTCTTTTGAGATACGTGGAATATTATGGGTTTGAACTCGTTCGTCGAAATCATACCATTTGGGTTTGCTGTCTGGGAAAAACAGACGTGTCCTAATCATTCGAAGCCAATGAGGCATGTTGTACTTTATTCTATCTATCGTGGCAACATGATATAAGTGTACATCATGACCTTTGGCGGCAAATTCATTGGCATATTCATACATGATTTTATGTCCGCCAGAAGGTGCATTGGGTATGTTCGGAATGATAAAATTAACTTTCATAGGATCTGCATTTATAGAAAATAATCGTTCCAGAAATGATGATTTCGAGTGCTTGGGCTATAATCCATGCTGTTGCCGCTCCGTATATCTCTAGTCTTGGAATTAATATTAGATTTAGTAGGATACAAATTATACCGACGGTAAGTCCCATGAAAGGGGCATATTTCTGAAATCCTAATCCATAAAGGCCCTGAACTGTACATAGGCTGGCAGTGATTACCAAAAACGGCAGGCAGGAGAATAGCTTCAATACGGGTATGGAGTTTGCAAAGGCTTCTCCAAGGAATATGGATACCAGTATCGGACTGAAAATATAGGTTAAGACGCTGACAAGCAAAGAGGCTAAAATAGCATATTTCCCGATTGTTATGAAGTAGTGAAGTCCCTCTTTCTTTGATTCTGCCATCTTCCTGCTGATGGAAGGGAATATGGCTATGTTAATTGGCATGCTGGTAACCATCAGAATGCTCATGATGATTTTATGAGCGCCAGAGTATATGCCAACTTCGTGGTCACCTACAAAGAAGCCCAGTATTGTTATATTGGCGGTCGTGTAGAAGGTGGTGAAGAAGGTGTTGAGAAAGATAGGGAATGAGATGATGCACTGTTCCTTTATCGATTTAAGGGATACGTTAGCGTAGCTGAGATTATGTTTTTTTATGACGTATATGAATGCGCCTAATCCAAAGATAGCATAGGCAATGGAAGGCATACCTGCATAGACTAGATAATCTTCTGGGGAGTTGATGAAGAAGACGGACAGACCTGTTCCGAATAGCTTAATGAGGAAATTGATGATGGCCATGCTTTTCATCTCTTCTATTCCTTGGAAAAACCAGGTGGGGAAGAGGGTGAAACCAATGTTTATGGCGAATATGGTGAGATAAAGAGGCAGGTCATTTTGTATCTTGCCCCAGAATAAAGAGAGACATATGAAGATAAAAAAAGAGGTGATTAAGAGTAGTAATTTAATGATGATTACACTCCAGAAGATTTCTTTTGTCTTTTCTTTGTCGTCCTTGTGGATGGAAATCTCTTTTGTGGCTGAATATTCAAAGCCGAAGGTGATGAAGATGGTGAAATATTGAATGATATTCTGTGCGTAACTCACTTTCCCGATCATGTCAACCCCTAATCCACGTACAATGAAAGGAATGACAGCTAAAGGAATCAGATAGTTGGCTATCTGAAGCAATCCTAATGATGCCATATTGCTTAATATGGTCGAGTGAGCCTTTAACTTATTATACCATTCCATACCTGCTATCTCGTTAATATTTCATACGCCTCGTTGATCTCTCGAAATTTCTCTGTGGCATTTTTTATCTCTTCGTCGCTTGACCCTGTTTGTTTGTCAGGGTGATATTGCTGAGCCAGTTGCCGATATGCTTTCTTTATCTCCTTTTCTGAGGCATTGTCGGGAAGCCCTAGAATCTTATATGCCCATGCTTTGTCTGTCTTTGGTTTTTGAGCATTTTGAGACTCGTTCTGCCTTTGTTTATATCGGCTTCGGTTGTCTTGATTCTCCTTCCAATCAAATCCATAGGTATAATAGTTCTGCATCTGATAAAAATCAATGTTCCGTATCCGAGTGAACCGAGCATATAGTTGGAGTAGATCGGCTTCATTGTCGCAGATCATTCCATCGGCTACACAAATCTGGAAAAGAGAGGATAGTAGATTTAACCGTTCTTGATAAAGATACGTTTGATTGATCTTTAAACAATAGGGACGAATATCCACTGAATTGGAGCTTTTCAGAACATCACGAAGAAGAAGTAATAGTTCCTTTGCTTTGGCCTCCCCATATTTTCTTAGGAGATACCGTTTGACAACAGACAACTCATTCTTGGTCACTTTGTTGTCGGCCGACATTGTGCAGGCAAAGATATAAATCAGGGATTTTTCTAATGAATATCCTTCCGACCATCCGTGTCCATCCTGATTGGCCGATTTGTTTTCTTCACTTGCTTTGACAGCTGTTTTAAATAGCTGGAAGAAGAAAAACATCAGTATGATAAAGGATAGTATCCCCATTCTCCTTCCCTGTTAAAATACGACTGAAGCGCCACCCATTACGTTAAATCGGTGTTGTGTATATCCATACCAGCTTTCGTACTCTTGACCAATGATATTATCAAAATTCACAAAGAAATTCAACCAATTGAATAGCTTATAATCGACACCGAGGCAGAGATCGTGTGTGTTGGGTAATGCAATCTTCTCACTGCATACCGTTGCATATCGTTTAGCCTCTAATTGATAACCTAGGCGGAAACGTAGGAAATCAGTTGCTATGTAGCTGCTCTGGAAATTGAGGTTCCACATAGGTTTATGCCATGCTTCTTCTAGCTCGTTAAGAGCCCATTTGTTATATTGCCCTTCAAAATGAAGATCTAAACGTTCTTTCCAGTTATAATTCAAAGATAAACCAGCATTGAGCAGACCGGCTTTCTTGTCGTATATGACATCAAATGTGTTTGATATTTTTCCTGTGAGGGTATCATAACGGTTGATAAAGAAATAAGGATTCTCGATCAGCTTATATCCGGCATGTAAATCCATATTGACTCTTTGGGCAATCTTCAAGGTGACTCCTAAATAAGCATCAATAGGGGTATAGGTGTCTTCAATTCGAGTGTCGGATGAGATATAAGGATTCTCTTTTGTAATCTCTTGATAGTTGTTTACTGTGTAATCACCGGTAACACCTGCATATACATACAGAAGGTTTTTGATGAGTCTGACTTTTCCATACACATCCGGTGTGACAGCTCCCTTTTTACCTTGATTAATGCTGAATGCACCTTTAACACCCACTGTGATCTCTCCGATTTCACCAGAGAAATAGTAGTTAGGAGCTAATTTGATTAATGTATAGTTGTTGAGCGTTTCTCCTCGTTCGAAATTAAATTTATCATTGCTTTCTGGCAATCCCATGATGATATTATACATATCGAAATTGAGGTATAATGAGGAATTGTCGAATCGATATGCACCGCTTAGTAGGGTGTGAATAGTGTGCTCTGATAGATCGTCCCTGTTCTTAAATAACAGATAATTGGTTTGGAAATCATATTTCCAGCGAGAGATGAAATCTTTACTTTTAAAACGGAAGTTGGCTCCTAATCTGAAGAAGGATTGTTTTAGGGAGTCATTATCTGTCTCCCGAATGCCCTTTTCTGCCAGTTCTTGCATGTTCGAATCGTATCCATAGTATTTGAGCAGGTCGTAATTGACCTTTAGGAAGGTGCTCAACTCTTTATTTTTTATGGAGCGAACGTAGGTTGCCTTTGCTCGTGTGTCGTTGTTTGTCGCTTGGCTCTTCACCTCATCTGGGAGGTTAGGGTAGAGTTTGGGCGTCAGTTTCACATCCCCGAAAGAGGAATTGTGAAGTATATGGAAATCGAGTAGGTTCCTGTTGTTTTTGTATATCGGCGTGTAAAGTTCTCCTAAGAAGGATTTATAATTGCCGAATCCTAGTCTGGCATAATGTTCTTTTGTTTCTTTCTTAGGATCTTGTTCGGCCGTAGCGAAATCCAAGGTAGGGATCTCACTAGGCTTTATAGAGTAGGGCGTGGTCCATACGGAGATGTCCAATTTCTTACGTTCTGTTTTTATTTCTTTCAGATCGGGCATGGTGCTGATTTTCCCGACTTCTTTGATGACAGGGTTATACTCTTTGACCACCTCTATGTTTTTCAGGATAGTGGTGTCTTGCTTTTCTGTTTCTGCTGTTTGGGCATAGGAGGAAACAGAAAGAGTAATGATACTTAGTGTGGTAAATAAACGTCTCATATATAGATCAATTCTTTTCGTTAACAATTTTTTCAGACTCCTTGGCTTCGATTTGGTCCAGTCTGACTTTGATTTCTGTCGAGATGTCATCTGCTCCCTTATAATTCTCTCTCACACTCATTAGATATTGTTTGGCTTCGAAACTTCTGTCTTGGTTGACATATATATCAGATAGCAGGATGAAGCTCTTTGCTAACCAATACTGATGAGGTGTATTCTTTTCAATGAAATCGAAGATCTCTTTCTCGGATGCAGCTAAGTCTTTTCGTAAGAAATAATACTCTGCGATGCGGTATTTTGATTCTGCACCATATTCATCCATGCAGTTGCTGGATAAATCGAGGTAGTCATTAAATGCTTTTGCTGAGTCACCTTTTACCTCGTGGGCTTTCGCTCTTGTGAAAGAGGCCTCTCTAAGGATGTTCGGATCTAACTTGTCGCTGTTAATGATGTTGGTCGCTGCAAGAATGGTCTCGTCTGTGTTCCCTAATAGGTTATTGCACCGAAGAATACCGATCTTCGCTGCTTGTTTGTTCTCCGCATTTTGTGCGATGCTGTCTAATGTTGACATGGTGCGGATAGCTGTCTTGTAGTCTTGATTATCATACTGAATCTCAGAAAGTCTTGTCAGGGCTTCTTCCCGTTCAGGAGAACCTATCATGTTGGCAATGTATTGATATTCAGGTTCAGCCATTTTTTTGTTTCCTTGTTTGTAGTAGCTATTCGCAATGTTGAAGTGTGCATTATATACAAATCCGCTATTAGGGAACTTTTGAATATAATTATTGAAACTGCTTATTGCACGGTCATATTCTCCTTTTTCATATAATCTCTCTGCGGCAAAATAGGTGAGAGAGTCTTGCTCGGATTTATCAAATTTAGCTAATCCGTTGAGCGTTCCCACATAATCAGCATATCCTTGTATGTCGTTCTGCTCGAAGTAGATGTTCTTTAAACTCTCCAAGGCTGTTTTTGCTTCTGCACTATTAGGGAAGTTGTTGATGATCTCCTTATAAGTGGAAGAGGCTTTTTGGTAGTTATTCATTTCATCGTATAACATACCTGTCTGGAGTTGTCCTTTTCGGCTCAATGGACTATGAGGGAACTCTTTATTGAGCTTGCTGTATGTGCTGATAGCTTTCTCTTTGTTGCCTAACATGACGTAAGATCGACCGATTTCATATTGCGCATCAGCGATGTATTCAGATTGAGGGAATGTTTTGATGAGCTTATTCATTGTCTCAATCTTTCCGTTGTAATCTTTTTTCAGGCCTAGGATAAATCCCTCTTGGAAACAAGCGTAATCAGCGCCTGGGCCTCTTAATGTATAGACGGTAGCATAGTTCTTCTGTGCATTATCGAAGTCGCGTTGGTTGAAATAGCAGTCTCCAATTCTATTGTTTGCATCTGCAATTAATGTTTTGTTTGATTCTTCCAGATTGATGAATTTTCTAAACCATGTGAGGGCTGATGGGTAGTTTTTTTGTGTGAAGTAAGTATAACCCATGTTGTAGTGAGCTAGATTAAACTCGTCGCAGTTGCGAGCCCCTACTGAGTTTACAAACTGATTAAAGTCGGATGCAGCTTTGTCGAATTGCTTCAGTTTGTAGTTTGCCTCACCTCTCCAGAAGATGGCGGATGCGGCAAGTTCATTGTTGAATCGACTGTCTTTGAGAGACTCATCGAAATATTTGATAGCCTCTCCATATTCGCTGTTGTTGAAGTTCTGAATACCTAAGCTGTAGGTGATACGTTGGCGAGCTTCATAAATCGGCAAGGTCTTATTTTCTATTTTTTGTATAGAGTTAAGAGCTTCTTTATAGTTCTTGGTGGTCAAGTAAAGATTGACCATGTAGTTATATACCTTGTCCTTGTATTGAGAATCACTGAACTCTTTTAAGAAATTCTCAAATGCCGTGATGGATTCATTGAATGGAGAGTAGGATTGTTGGTAAACGATTAAAGCGTAGTTGTATTGCGCTTCCTCTTTTACATTCATGTCATATTCCATACGTCCGGCCGACTCAAAGCACAGACGCGCATTGTTTAGGTTCTCATCTTTAACGTAGCAGGCACCTAGATATAGATATGCGTTCTGACTCATGGCATCTTCAACAGAAGTGACAGACTGGAAACAATCAATAGCATCTACATAATCACCTACTTGGTAATACGAGTTACCCAACATATACATGTTGTTTCGAATCACCTGATTGCTCTCTTTTTGGTAGAGCGATAAATATTTGACCGTGTTTTTATAATCTTTCTTTTGATAGTAGCACTCGCCTAAGATACGATGCACCTCTTTGTTGTTCGGATTAGTGGAATCCTTTGCTAGTAAAGCTGTACCGGAAGAAAGCACTGCATCATAATCTCTTTTTGCGTAGTAGATTTGGAACAAGTAGTAAGGTACAATGTTTTCAAATGATGGATTGGTTTTCAGTGTCTCAAAAATTGGGAGCGCTTCTTCGTAGTTCTTCTCTTCATAATCAATGTAGGCTTTGTAATATGCGGCAGATTGATTATAAGGGGTTGAGTCGGATAGTAGTTGCACGAATTTCTCTTTCGCTTTTTCGTATGAGGCATTTTCCAAATACGCATATCCGCTTTTGAATAGATAATCGTGCTCTTCTCCTTGAGGGAGGAAGGTAGGGTCGCATGACTCGAACTCCTTGGTTGCATCAGCGAATTCTCCTTTGTTGTAGAGGATTGTGCCTTTCAGGAAATGAGCGCGATTGGCATACGTTGAATTAGGATTATGTGCAAGGAAGGTAGTTAGCTTCCTATTGGCATCTTTCGCCCCCATCTCGTATGAGCAGCTGGCAAGGTAATACTCCGTTTCGCCATATAGAGGGGAACGATCTTTCTCAATCGTTTCTAAATATTTGTTAAATTTATAGTATGCTGCACTGTAATGATTTAGGTCATATAATTCTTTTCCCTCCCAGAAAAGTTTGTCAGCTTGGCAATAATCTTTTGTTTTTTGTGCATAACCAAATGATACACAAGAAGAAATAATTAATAGAATAAGTGCTTTCCTCATTTGACTCCCTTAAATTTGATTTATGCAAAGATACGAAACAATGTAAGATTCTAAAAAACAGAATGACGAAAATTTATGGATACTTTTCTTTTTCACTCTCCTTTTTCACTATCTTTGCAGTTGATAAAAATATGTTTATGGGCCTATTTAGTATTTTTTCTAAAGAAAAGAAAGAGACTTTGGATAAAGGTCTTGAGAAAACGAAGGAGAGTTTCCTTTCAAAAATTGCTCGTGCCGTAGTTGGTAAAACTAAGGTGGACGACGAGGTGTTGGATAACTTGGAGGAGGTGTTGATTACTTCTGATGTGGGTGTCGATACTACTTTGAAAATCATTGAACGTATTGAGAAACGGGTGGCGAGTGATAAGTATGTGAATACGGATGAGTTGAATGTCATCTTGAAAGATGAGATAGCTGCCTTGCTTGAAGAGAACAATACGGTTGATGGTTCTGAGTTCACCATCCCTGCTTCGTCTGATCCGTATGTTATCATGGTAGTGGGTGTCAATGGTGTAGGAAAGACAACTACCATTGGAAAGTTGGCTTATCAATTCAAGAAAGCGGGCAAAAAAGTGTATTTGGGTGCTGCTGACACTTTCCGTGCAGCTGCAGTTGAACAATTGGTAATTTGGGGTGAACGTGTAGGCTGTCCGGTAATCAAACAGAACATGGGTGCCGACCCTGCTTCGGTCGCATTTGATACGCTTTCATCGGCAAAAGCAAATGGTGCTGATGTGGTTATCATCGATACGGCTGGTCGTCTGCACAACAAGATCAATCTGATGAATGAGTTGTCTAAAATAAAACAGGTGATGCAGAAAATCATTCCGAATGCTCCACAAGAAGTGTTGTTGGTTTTGGACGGTTCCACCGGACAAAATGCATTCGAACAAGCTAAACAATTCACCAAGGCAACAGAAGTTACCTCCCTTGCTATTACGAAACTTGACGGAACTGCCAAAGGAGGCGTGGTGATAGGTATCTCAGATCAGTTTAAGATTCCTGTTAAATATATCGGCGTGGGAGAGGGTATCGACCATCTGCAAGTATTTAACAAACGTGAGTTTGTGGATTCGTTATTTAAATAACTTTGATATGCCTAGTCAATTGAACGAGATTGATGTAATTAATATGGGGTGTTCGAAGAATCTTGTTGATGCTGAACTCCTTGCTCGTCAGCTCGAAGTGAATGGATACCATGTGAATTTCGACCCGGCAAAACCGAAGGGGAAAATTGTTGTTATTAATACCTGCGGCTTTATTGGTGATGCCAAGGAAGAGTCGATTGAACAGATCCTGAAATTTGCTGAAGCAAAAAAGAAAAAAAAGATAGATAAATTGTTGGTGATGGGCTGCTTGTCCGAACGATATATCAATGATTTACCTAATGAGATACCTGAGGTCGATAAGTTTTATCGTAAGTTTGCTTGGAAAGATATTATCTCCGACTTGGGCTATGCTTTTATGCCTACGTGCTCTCTGCAACATAAAATCTCTACGCCGGCTCATTATGCTTATGTGAAGATTTCAGAGGGGTGTAACCGCCGGTGTGCATATTGTGCCATCCCGCTGATTACGGGTAGTTATAAATCCCGTTCCATCGAAGATATTGTTAATGAAGTGGAGTGGTTGGTCTCTCAGGGAGTGAAAGAATTTCAAATCATTGCACAGGATCTTTCTTATTACGGAAAGGATCTCTACGGTGAGTATTCTATTGCCAAGTTGGTCGAACGAATAGCGGATATAAAAGGTGTTGAATGGATCCGTCTTCATTATGCTTATCCTACGGATTTCCCGTATGATCTTTTGCGGGTGATTCGTGAACGTGACAATGTATGTAAGTATCTTGATTTGGCTTTTCAGCATATCGATGATGAGGTGTTGAAGAATATGCGCCGACATATAACCGAGGAGGAGACCTATGAACTTATTCGTCGGATTCGGGAAGAGGTGCCGGGTATTCATCTTCGTACGACGCTGATGGTGGGCTTCCCAGGTGAGTCGGAGACACAATTTGAGAAATTGCTGGAGTTTGTCCGGAAAGTGCGTTTTGAGCGAATGGGTGCATTCCAATATTGTGAGGAGGAGGATACACCTGCTGCAAAATTAAAGGATGATGTCTCGCCAGAAGATAAGGAACAAAGACAGGAACGGTTGATGACGGAACAGGAATCAATTGCAGAGGAACTGAACGAATCTAAGATTGGTAAGGTGTTCAAAGTGATTATAGACCGAAAAGAGGGGGACTACTATTATGGTCGGACAGAGTTTGACTCTCCTGAGGTGGATCCAGAGGTGCTGATTCCAGTGAGTGATCAGACCCTTAGCATTGGAGCCTTCTATCAGGTACAGATTGTTGATTATGATTATTTCGACTTAATTGGTAAAGTGATTTAATATGAAAAGGATAGAGATTTCATACATGAGGATAATTGCTATGATAATGGTAGTGCTATATCATTGTTTTTATCAGTTCGCTACGGGCTATTCCATGTGTGTGAATCTGTTTCCTCACATAGATGTGTATGAACATTTCACTAAATTCCTGAATTCAATAGATATGCCGATGTTCGTTTTTGCATCGGGTTATCTGTTCTCTTATTTAAAAAATCAATGTCATAAATATTCCGATGGAAAGGAGTTTCTTTTAAAGAAAGTAAAAAGATTGTTGCTTCCATTCTTGCTATGGGCCGTTGTGGTGGATCTGTTGCTATATGGAGGAATTGATCCGTCTCATTTTCTATATCCTGCTTGTCACCTATGGTTCTTGGTGATGTTGATGTGGTGTTTCGTCTTTGTTTTTATTACTCGTTTTCTGTGGGAGAAACACTCTCTTTGGGTGAATGTCCTCTTCTGTTTGGCGTTTTCATCGATTTATTTTCTGTTAGGAGGACGAGGTTATTTGTCTTCTCTCCTTTGTATGGATTCATTTCTTGTCTATTTCCCAATATTTTATTTAGGTGTCATCTGGGCACGATTCTCTATAGTGGAGAGATGGGCGCATTTGAGTAAACCATTGTTATGGGTTGCGTTGACTGTTTTTGCCGTTTTAATCGGATTTTTTACGTATAATAAATTCCCTCTTCACTCAGATTTGTTAGCAAGAGTGTTGGGTGTATGTTTGACCTTGACCTTGTTTCAATTATTGTTCGTTCCTTCCGAGAAGAGGGAGGAGAGTTGTGTGCCGAATAGATGCATCTCTTCATTAGATGCTTCGGGCATGGGAATCTATATCCTTCATCAGATAGTTATCATTCTGCTTTTGAATCAATCGGTGGTGGCATCGTTTGTTAAGGAGCATGTGGTGATGGGTCCTGTCTTGCTTTTCTGCGTTGTGTTCCTCGGATGTTGGGGTATAGTAGCGTTGATTAATAAAACAAAGCTGAAATATATCTTTGGCTGAGAAGGAGTCCTGCGGACTCACTGCGATAGATGTGATTCATTAATTATGGGTTGAAAAGAAAACCCACCTAAAATATTTTATCATGAGAAAGAAACTTTTTTTGCTGCTATGCGTTGCGGCTGCATTGGCTTCCTGTAAGAAAGAGTATATTACCAATGAGTACATAACAAACGAATACATAACCAATGAGTCTGTCTATACCTCGAAGTATTATATCTCAAATCCTGATTCAGTTGTGGGGGTAGATATTCGTCCAGACTATTTGAAAAAAGGAGATACCGTTGCTGTCTTTGCACCTTCTAATGCAGTGACCAAAGATGAACTTTCGAAGGGTATAAGTGTTCTGAAATCATGGGGCTTGAATGTGGTTGAGGCGGATAACCTTTATATGCAGAACGGTCGTCATGCAGGAGAATTGTCCGATCGATTGGAGGGAATGCAGAAGTTGCTGGATAATCCTAATATCCGTGCTATTATTGCTGCTCGTGGTGGATATGGTGCTACACATCTTACACCTTATCTCGACTGGACGAAGTTTGAACGTTCGCCTAAATGGTTGGTGGGATTTAGCGATATTACGGTTCTTCATGCAGTGTTAAACAACAAAGGTATTGAGACGATTCATGGTGCCATGGTGAATAATATGGTCAACTCATCGAGTGTGGAGACACTTCGTAAAGCTTTGTTCGGAGAGTTAACCTCTCATTCTATTCAAACTAATTCGGACTGTATAAAAGGAAAGGCAACTGGTCGTCTGGTTGGCGGAAACCTTTCTATTATTTATAGCTTGGGTGGTACGGTGAATGACCTGAATGTGAGAGATGCTATTCTGTTGATTGAAGATACTGGAGAGGCAAATTACAGCATCGACCGGATGATGTATAACCTGAAACAGAGTGGCAAATTGGATTGTGTGAAAGGTGTTGTGATTGGTGAATTTACCAATGCTAGTCAAGGTAAAGATGATCCTATTAATGAGATTATGCGTGATCATCTTGAGGATTTAGGTATTCCTGTGTTGTATGGGATAAATATTGGACATGACTCAGAGAATCTGGCTACTTACTTAGGTCGTGAGGTTGAGTTGGTGGTGGATGCTAAAAAGGCTACGATTACGTATAAATGAAACGTAATGCAGTCACATTGCAAAAATGCAATGCACGTCACATTGTAGAGACGCAATGCATTGCGTCTCTACGGTATGGTGGAAGGAAACAGATTCAAATTAATAATAATGAATGAATATGGCAAAGGCGAAGTCGGTGTATGTCTGTCAGAACTGTGGTGCAGAAGCAGCCAAGTGGGTGGGTAAATGTCCTGCTTGCGGGGAGTGGAACACCTACGTGGAGGAGATCATTAGAAAAGAAAAAAATGTCCCTTCCACGGTAGGATTTATCTCTTCTGAAAAGACGAAACCAATACGAATACAAGAGGTGGAAACCACCGATGAGGTACGAAACGACACAGGGAACAATGAGTTCAACCGTGTGTTGGGTGGTGGTATTGTTCCAGGGTCTCTTACATTGATTGGTGGCGAACCGGGCATCGGAAAATCAACCTTGGTGTTGCAGATCGTTTTGAATATTAAAGGGAAGCGGACACTTTATGTCTCTGGAGAGGAGAGTACGAAGCAGTTGAAGCTGCGGTCGGACCGTCTGATGATTCAAAATAATCCTGACTGTTATATCGTGAGTGAAACCTCTTTGGAACAGATCTTTGTGCATATACAGAATGTGAAACCTGACCTGGTCATCATCGATTCCATACAGACGATCTCTACCGAGATGGCGGAGTCCTCGCCCGGAAGTGTGACACAGGTTCGTGAGTGCTCTGCTGCATTATTGAAGTTTGCTAAAGAGAGCAGTGTTCCGGTTTTATTAATCGGACATATCAATAAAGAGGGAAACATTGCCGGACCTAAGGTGTTGGAGCATATCGTTGATACGGTACTTCAGTTTGAAGGAGATCAACATTATATGTATAGAATATTACGTTCCATAAAAAATCGTTTTGGAAGCACGGAGGAGTTGGGCATATATGAGATGCGCCAATCTGGATTGCGGGAGGTGAGCAACCCTTCTGAGTTATTGTTGTCAAACAATCATGAGGGATTGAGTGGAACGGCTATCGGGGCTGCTATTGAGGGAGTTCGACCTTTCTTGATTGAGGCTCAAGCTCTGGTGAGCACAGCTGCGTATGGTAATCCACAGCGTTCGGCTACTGGCTTTGATATTCGCAGATTGAATATGCTGTTAGCGGTTTTGGAGAAAAGAGTCGGATTTAAGTTGGCTCAGAAAGATGTCTATTTGAATATTGCTGGAGGTATAAAGATCAATGACCCTGCGATAGACCTTGCTATCATCAGTGCTATCCTCTCTTCAAACATGGATATTGCTATTGATGGACAGACCTGTTTGGCAGGTGAGGTGGGCTTGTCAGGTGAAATTCGTCCGATCAATCGAATCGAACAACGAATAGCTGAAGCAGAAAAATTAGGGTTCAAGCGAATAATTATCCCTGAATATAAAAATATTTCCATGAAAAATCGTTCTATAGAAGTATGCTTTGCTCGTAAGGTAGATGAAGCATTTAAATTTCTATTTGGTTAAAGGATGAAAAAAGGTTTGCTAAGATGGATATGGGTGACATCGTTTCTGACAACGATGTTGTGCGGTTCGTATGCTCAAATCAATACGGACCGAGTGTTGTCTATTGGTAAGAATGCGTTATATTTTGAGGATTATGTTCTTGCAATTCAGTATTTTAACCAGGTGATTCGAGTGAAACCGCACTTGGCAGAACCTTATTTCTACCGTGGAGTGGCGAAAATCAGTCTGGAGGATTATAAAGGTGCTGAGGAGGATTGCTCTTTGGCATTGAGTCGAAATCCATTTTTAGTTGAGGCATATCGTTGTAGAGGTATTGCCAAGGTGTATTTGAAAAAATATGATGAGGCAACAGAGGATTTTGATAAAGGATTGGAGTTTTCGCCTGAGAGTAAACTGCTGTTATTATGCAAAGGATACGCTTCCATGGAGAAAAAAGACTATAAGCAGGCAGTCAGAGATTTCACCCTGACGGTGGAACAGTTCCCTCATTATAAGGAAGCGTATCTGAACAGAGGCTATGCTTATATATCCGATGAAGACACGTTGATGGCTATGAAGGATTTTGAAAGAGTGCTTGAACTGGATCACTTCAGTGCCGAGGGTCATGCGGCAAGAGGCTATGTTTATTATATGCAAAAAGAGTATAAAGAATCTCTTGCAGATTTTGACGAAGCGATACGATTGGAGCCTTACCGTGGGAATTACTATATCAATCGTGGATTGATTCGCTATCAGTTGAATGATTTAAGAGGTGCGATGGATGATTATGACCATGTGATCCGTCTAGACCCATCCAATTCATTGGCTTATTACAACAGAGGATTGCTTCGGGCTGAGGTGGGAGATAAAAATCGTGCGTTGGAGGATTTTGATCGGGTGATTGAGATGGAACCCAATAATTATTTTGCGATTTATAACAGAGCTATTCTGGAGAATGAACTGGGTGAATTGAAGAGATGTATCGCAGATTATGATAAGATCATTGAGGAGTATCCTGATTTCTTCCCGGCCTATTACGGACGAGGAGAGGCCAAGATGAAGAAATTCGATAAACTTGGTGCCGAGAAAGATTATAACACAGCTATGTTGCTTCGTCAACGGAAGATAACTAAAAAAGATATTGAGAAGGAGACACAGAAGACACGTAAGAAATCGGACAAAGATCTTCGTAATCATCAAAAACTGGTAGTTGCGGATAAGGAAGAGGAGACAAAGCGATTGACTTATAAGAGTGAATCCAGAGGAAAAGTGCAGAATGTGAATTTCAATATTGATCCGGAAAATAATATTGTGCTGACAGGTACCCCTGTGAAGAAAGAGGGAATGAGACGCTCGTCTTATTTTGACAAGACGATTGATAAAATGAACTTGTCTCTGAATCATCGTTTGTATTTATCTAATGCTGTTTCTTCTGCAGATAAGAATCTAGATGGATCATTCAGTGAAATAGAATCTTATACCAAGGAGATTGACAAATCACCTTCTGCCTTGTATTATTTCCAAAGAGCCTTATGTTATGAGTCTGTCTCTGATTATGATAGCGCAATAGAAGATTATGGAAAGGCAATTGAGATAGCTCCTTTGCAGGAGAAATGGGTTTATTATTTTTCACGCGGTAACTGTCGGATGAAGAAACTGGAATATGAGGCTTCGATGAAAGATGAGGTGCAGAGAAAAGAAGATGAGACAGCGGATCGTTATGGTGTGAAGATGATATATGATCTGATTGTGAAGGATTATGAGAAGACAAATGAATTGTATTCAACCTTCCCTTTTTCTTGGTTTAATCGAGGAAATGTCTTGTTGCTGCAAAAAGATTATAGGAATGCAATAGCCAATTATTCGAGAGCCATTGAACTGGAGGGAGATTTCGCCGAGGCCTTTTTTAACAGAGGATTATGCTATGTGATGATAGGAGAGAAAGAAAAAGGCTTTTCAGATTTGAGCAAAGCAGGTGAATTAGGAATATATGTAGCCTATAATGTTATTAAGCGTTTTCGAGAATGATGTTTTGCAATGAAAATTTTATTATTTTTGCATACATCTATTTTGATATCAGCGAAAGCTAAATCTTTGTAGTGATGAAGTTGGATAAATATGCTTTTTTGTTGTTTCTTTTGCTAACTTTCTGTTTTACAGTCACTGTAAAAGCACAGGAGGATAGTTCTGCTGTTTCTCCAACAGAACCGAACATCCCTATACTTACGCCGGAAGAGTATTGGAACTCCCCTAATAAGGAGGGAAAGGTGTTGTTTTATCCTTTGGTTTTTGATTCTATCAATACGGTGGAGCTGTTGCCTTTGTTCCCTGAATATCGGGTGACATGGGAAAATGAGATGATATACCCTTTCCATGAGACGAATTTTGAGAAAAAGTATAGAGAAATGTTGTTGGAGGATTTCTTCCGTCGTCGTTCTATGTATAAGATCTCTTTGGAAATGCCTGAGAAGATAGAGTATTATGATCTGAAACCATACGATGAGAACCTGGAACGCTTCAATGTGGAAGAGAAGGAAATCTATATCACAGGCTTGGAGCCTATGGCAGAAGAACCGGAATTGGGTGATATAAAGAAATACTTGAAACAGAAAGAAAAATCTCCGTGGAGCTTTGATGGAAGTTTGGCGATGCAGTTTTCTCAATATTATGTGACAGACAACTGGTCGAAAGGAGGAACCCCGAATGCTACTTTCCTGACAATCTTTGATTATAATATTGATTACAAGAAAGATCGTCTTGTATGGGAAAATAGTATGGACGTCAAGGTGGGCTTCTATAACACAAGTGAAGATACTCTTCATACCTTTCGTGTGAATAATGATGTTTTCCAGTTGGGTACATTATTGGGGTATCAGACATGGTTCTCAAAAAAAGTGTATTATAGTGCTGCAATTGATTTTAACACTTCACTCTTCCCTAGTTATAAGAAGATCAATTCGAAGGAAGTGGTTGCATCTTTCTTGTCTCCTACTACGATATTCTTCAGTTTAGGCATGGAGTGCCGTTATAATAAAAAGAATACGATTCGTTTGGCTCCTGTTACATATAAGGTGCTGTTTTCGGTGGATGATCGAGTGGATCATTTGCATGTGGGACTGGATTCTACCCAGACATATACAACCTATTTGGGATATATGTTACGGGCTAAGATGGATTGGAAATTCACCAAGGAGATTCATTTGAATTCTAATCTCTATTTCTTCAGTTCATATAATTGCAAAAACATTGAGCTGAACTGGGAAACGGTGGGTAAATTCATCATTAACCGTTACTTGAGTACACGTCTCTCCTTGATTATGCGATATGACAACACAGCAAAGGATGAAGATGCTAAAATTCAGATACAGGAACAACTGTCGTTCGGCTTTAATTATATCTTCCGACGATGACGGGGTGGTTAATTCTTAGGGAAAAGCTTGGATAGAACCTTGCCTGCAAAATAGATAACAATTGCTGTGATGATTGTGCCGACAAGGCAGATGGCAGTTAAAACATACGGACTGTCAAATCGTTTCGTATGGATGAAATAGTAAGTCCAAACATTTTGTGCCAGATAGATCTCGTAGGAATGTTTTCCCAGGAATGATAATGCTTTATTGAACGGAAGTGTGATATCCACCGAACAGATTAGCAAGACAACCGCAAAGACACCCAAGGAGAGCAACAGATAAAGATTGAAAAGCAGGGATCCAACCAATATGGATAGTAACGAAAGCTTTATGATTGTGGCGTAATCATTCTGTTTGAGATGGAAATAAGTGACAGAGGCCAAAAATAGGATAGGCCATCTGCTGATGAATAAGTATTGACTTTGTGTGTAAATCGGTAGTCGGGCAATTAAGATGAGTAATAGTAAAAAGATCGCTTCGATCGAAAATTTCATGGATGCAATACGTTTGTTCAACTGGAAGACAAGTGGGAAGAATAGATAGAGCAGTAGGATCGATTGAGAGTACCAATCCACATGAATTAACGCTGTTTCGGGCGAATCTAAAAATAGAGACAAACAGAGGAGGTTGTCAGAAAAGAGTCGTATGGTCATTGTTTTGTCCAACACATAGAGGAAACTGAGACTTAACAGAACCAGATAACATATATAATAAGGATAAATCCGTTTAAATCGATTTAGATAGAACTGTTTATAGTCGGGCTTCTCTGTGTATTTATCCAACGAGATGGTCAGGCCGAAGCTTGAGAGGATAAAAAAGATATCTACACCGAGATATCCTTGGTCAAAAACCCTTAACCATGCAGGGGCGTTCGTGGCAAACGTGTCAGCATAATGAGTATCTAGATGAAAGAAGAAAATCAAGATGATGGCGATGCCCATGAAATAAAATCTATTGGTTTTTCCGAAAAAACGGTCAAGAGAGAAAGTCTGCATTGGTAAAAAAGAATTATAATGTTTCAACCTAGCAAAGATAAAAAGTTTCTGTTAAAAATTAAAAAACATTGCTGTTCGGTAAAAGTTGAGAAGTGACAATTCACATGCCTGCAGTGCCGATAAATAGACATCACAGACTTGTTTTGCGAAAAGCAAGCACTTTCCATACTTCATATGTTTTTTTTATCGGACAGGATTAAATTTATTTATGATATGAGTCGCATTGCGAGAAATCTTACAAATTGACACATTGCCATCATGTCCCTAGGAAAACAAATTTGTTAGATTTGTAATGATTTGTATGATTTCTGTCCGAAGGACACTCCTTTTTGTGCGCTATTTTTTTATTTTAACGATGAGTCGCTTCGCGAGAAATCTTACAAATCTGTCCAAATCTTACAAATCGATTATAGTAGACGCAATATTACATTCCCTTTTAATTTCCATCACAAAAAATTATATTTGCAACATACACCAATCACAGGTACATAATATGCTCAAAAAATTACTTATTTCTCTATTTTTGTGCGCCACTAGCGCACTTTACGCTGCCAACTACCTCACCTTCACGGCTGAGGAGGATGGCTCGTCGTTCGGTATACAAACACACGATTCGTCCAAAAAGAATAGATCCTCGTCCGACACCTTGCAAAGGACCCCTGATGTGCAATACTCTCTGGATGGAGGGAAAACCTGGGCAAAACTTCTGGCTGACACGCTCATCCCTCTGAAACACAAAGGCGACAAGGCATTGCTGCGGGGAAACAATCCGCAAGGCTTCTCGGACACAACAAATATGTACACAAAATTCGTCATGACCGGACGCATCGCCGCCAGTGGTAGTGTGATGAGCCTTATCGACAACGTGGGTGAAATTGTGTTCATTTCCAACGACTATTGCTTCAATGGTTTATTTGCGGGATGCACTAGCCTGACGAAAGCGCCCGAACTGCCCGCCACAACATTAGCTTCTAGGTGCTATGATTTTATGTTCTATGGATGCACAAGTCTCACAAAAGCGCCAAAATTGCCTGCAACAACCTTGGATAAAGCTTGTTATAATTGTATGTTCTATGGATGCACAAGTCTCACAAAAGCGCCAAAGTTGCCTGCAACAACCTTGAAGGAAGAATGTTATTATATGATGTTCTATGGATGCACAAGTCTCACAAAAGCGCCAAAATTGCCTGCAACAATCTTGGATAAAGCTTGTTATAAAAGTATGTTCTATGGATGCACAAGTCTCACAAAAGCGCCAAAGTTGCCTGCAACAACCTTG
>CACXCA010000002.1 GCA_902766045.1 uncultured Bacteroidales bacterium | reverse complement strand
CTACGACTACGTGAATGGCGAGACGATACACAAAGAGCAGACAGAGGTGCTGCTGCGTGATGACTTGCGGATGTATCTGATGGACAGATATGCCCAAGAGAAAATCACGCCCTTGGAGGTGGAGCGTGTCATTGCAAAACTGACAGCAGATAATGGTGCTCCGCTCTATGAGCAGAATGCACAGACGTATCGACTGATGACGGAGGGGTTCGCCATCAAACGTGAGGATGCCTCTCAACCAGACTTGTTCGTGGAGGTGATAGACTTTGATGAGGTGGGCAGAAATATCTTCAAGATTGTCAATCAACTGGAGATAAAGGGAATAGAGAAACGCATTCCTGATGGTATCGTTTATGTGAACGGTCTGCCTGTGGTGGTGCTAGAGTTTAAGAGTGCCGTGAAGGAAGATACCACCATTATGAATGCCTATACGCAACTGACAGTGCGCTATCGTAGGGATATTCCGAATTTGTTTCGCTATAATGCTTTCATCGTGATTAGCGATGGGGTGAACAATAAGTATGGTACGTTGTTCACACCCTACGAGTTCTTCTATGCCTGGCGTAAGGTGGAACGTACTGACAAGGCAAACGATGGTATTGACTCCCTGCACACAATGATGGCAGGATTGTTCCGTAAGGATCGATTGCTGAGTGTGATGAAGGATTTCGTTTTCTTCCCTGATACATCGAAAAGTGAACGGAAGATTGTGTGTCGCTATCCGCAGTTCTTCGCTACACATAGGCTTTATGAAAACATATTGGAGCACTCGCACATCAATCTGCACGGCGATGGTAAAGGAGGAACATATTTCGGCGCTACCGGTTGTGGCAAGAGTCTGACGATGCTGTTTCTTACTCGTTTGCTGATGCGCAGTCGTCACATGGCAAGTCCTACCATCGTACTTATAACAGATCGTACCGACTTGGACGATCAGCTATCGACGCAGTTTGTTAATGCAAAGCAGTTTATTGGCGATGAAACAGTTGTGAATGTAGAGACACGAGAAGAGTTGGGCAAGAAATTGAGAGGCAGAAAGAGTGGTGGTGTGTTCTTAACGACCATACAAAAATTTAGCGAGGATATTAACCTCCTGTCTGATCGTGCCAACATCATTTGCATCTCGGATGAGGCACACCGTTCGCAGACGAATGTGGAACAGAATATGACCATTACTGATAAGGGTGTGAAGCGCGGTTATGGCTTCGCTAAGTATCTGCATGACTCATTACCTAATGCCACATACGTAGGCTTCACGGGAACTCCAATCGATGCTACGATAGATGTGTTTGGTGATGTGGTGGATTCATATACGATGACAGAGTCGGTGGCAGATGGTATCACCCGACGAATTGTCTATGAGGGACGGGCAGCCAAAGTGTTTGCCGACCATAAGCAACTGGAGGCTATAGAGGCATACTACAAGCAATGTGCAGAACAAGGTGCCAATGAATACCAGATAGAGGAGAGCAAGAGGGCGGTGACGCAGATGAACAAGATTCTGGGAGACCCTAAACGATTGGCTGTGGTGGCACATGATTTCATAGAACACTATGAGAAACGAATAGAGGAAGGCAGTACAGTGTGTGGTAAGGCGATGTTCGTATGCTCTAGTCGCGAGATTGCTTACGACCTTTACAAACAGATTGTCGCTTTGCGTCCTGAATGGGAAGAGAAAATAGGAGATGAAGACCAGACTCCTGTGGAGCGCATCCGATTGGTAATGACTCGTGAGAAGGATGATGATCCGAAACTGCGTGAACTGATTGGCTCTGACGAAGACCGCAAGGCCCTTGATGTCTTGTTTAAGAATCCAGATTCGAACTTTAAGATAGTAATTGTCGTGTCTATGTGGATAACGGGCTTTGATGTGCCTTGTCTTGATACGATGTATATTGATAAGCCTTTGCAGAAACATACGTTGGTACAAACCATCTCAAGGGTGAATCGTGTGTATGAAGGCAAAGACAAAGGATTGGTGGTTGACTATATTGGTATCAAGAGCAATATGAATAATGCTCTGAAACAGTATGCCGGTGGTGGTGAGTTGGGTGAAAATGTAGAAACCATCGAACAGAGTGTGACGATGGTGAAAGACGAATTGGATATCCTGCGTCGAATGTTTCATGCTTTTGATTACAGTAAGTTCTCAGATGGAACACCATTGGAACAGTTAGAATGTTTGAAACATGCGGCTGAGTTCATACAGGCTACGGAGAAATCGCAAAACGTGTTTATGGGACATGCAAAAAAACTGAAATCGGCTTTTAATCTCTGTTCCAATCATGAGGCAATCAGCGATAAAGATCGTGAGGACATCCATTTCTTCACGGGTGTAAGGTCTATCATATACAAACTGACAAAAGGTGATGCTCCTGATGCTTCACAAATGAACCGTAAAGTGAGCCAGATGATTGCAGAAGCTTTGCAGTCAGACGGAGTGGAGGAAGTGGCTCAGGTGAATGCGAACACAAAGGATCTGGATTTGCTGAGCGAGGATTACATGAAAAGGTTGGAGAAGTTGAAGTTGCCCAATACTAAGGTGAAGCTTATGGAGAAACTGCTTCGAACGGTGATTACTGACTTTAAGAAAGTAAATAAGATGAAAGGGGTGGACTTCACAAAGCGTCTGAATGCGTTGGTACAACGATATAATGACCGTAGTGACAATGCCATATTTGCAGAAGAGGTGCTTAATGAGGTAGCCAAACAGATGGCGGAATTGCTGCGGGAAGTGAGCAAAGAGAAAAAATCGTTTAAGGACTTAGGTATCACTTACGAGGAGAAGGCTTTCTACGATATTTTGAAAGAAATTGCTCATAAGTTCGGTTTTGAATATCCTGAGGATAAACTGCTGACGTTGGCAGCTGCCGTAAAGAAAATGGTGGATGACAAGTCAAAATATACCGATTGGGCAAATCGTTCGGACATCAAAGCGGAACTGCAAATGGATTTGATTCTGATATTGGCGGAGCATGGTTATCCTCCCGTTCCACAGGACGAAGTGTTCAAGGAAATCTTTGAGCAGGCTGAGAACTTTAAGAAATATGAGTAGCCTGATGAAGTTGAGATAGGGAAAAACATCTTTAGCCATCATCCTCACCTGATTTATTATGATGTGTGTGTAGAACGTTGCTTTCCCTTCCTAGCTCGCAAATATAATTGCACAAATCAATTTTTATCTATAACTTGCCCCTAATTAGATTTTATTGGTTATTTATACTATTTTTTATGAAACCGTTTTATGTTATCGTAGCAATTATGTTGTTTGGCTGCTGTTGGTCTGGTCAGGCGAAGAAGGCGAAACAGTCGGAGACAGCCCAGACGACAGAAGGGGCGTTGTTTGATGCAAAGGGTATGGAAAAGGCAGTCAAATATTTTGACCTCGCCTCTAAATATACTGAACAAGCTAAGAAAATTCAGGATAAGAATCCTCAGAAAGCAAATAACTTATTCTTTAAAGCGATTGACCAAATCAATAAGGCAATTGAAATCGATCCTAACGACGCAACGGGTTATTATAATCGTGGAGAAATAAAGGGATGGATGGGTGATTCGATCGGAGCACTGAAGGATTTTAATAAAGCCATTGAATTGGCTCCTGACTATGCAAGTGCTTATTTCTATCGTGGATTTTTAAGAAAAGGTAGTGATGGTGAGGGCGCCCTGAAAGATTATGACAAAGCCATCGAATTGGCTCCTGATTATGCTGCGGAGTTTTACTATTATCGGGGAACGTTAAGGACAGATATGGAGGTTGAGCAAGAGGACGCATTGAAAGACTTTGAAAAAGCCATTCTAATGGATCCTGATTATGCAGAGGCGTATTTGGGCCGTGGATGTCTAAGAGAACTTCTTCATGAGGATAAAGAAGGTGCACTGAAAGACTTTGATAAAGCTATTGAATTGGCTCCTGATTATGCTGCTACGTATTTGTTTCGTGGACATATAAAAGTAGACATGGATGATAAAGAAGGCGCGCTGAGAGATTTTAACAAAGCCACTGAATTTACTTCTACGAAAGCAGATGCCTATTTGGGACGAGGAAATATAAAGAAAGAAATGGGGGATACGCTTGATGCCTTGAAAGACTATGATAAAGCCATCGACTCGGATCCTGATTATGCAGAGGCGTATTTAAGTCGTGGATGTCTAAAGGGAGATATGGAAGATAATGAAGGTGCACTGAGAGATTTTAACAAATCCATCGAATTAGATTCTACGGATGCTGAGGCCTATTTCTATCGAGGAAATTTAAAGAAGAAAATGGAAGAACCACATGATGGACTGATGGATTTTGACAAAACCATGAATTTAGATTCTACTGATGCAGAGATTCGTTATTTATATTTTGCTTCCATTAGGATAATATCAGATACGCTTGGTGCACTGAGTGATTTTAACAAAGCCATCGAATTGGATTCTACTGCGGCTGGTGCGTATTGCAATCGCGCTGATTTATGGTTGAAAATGAGACAGTATGATAATGCCATGGCTGATGTAAATCGTGCCCTTTCTCAGTGTAATGAATATTCTGATGCATTTGTCGTGAAAGGTAAAATCTATATGGTTCAGAGTGAACGTTTTAAGGCAATTGAAGAATTTAGTCGTGCGTTGGAAATTGATGATACAAATGCTGAGGCGCATGGACTTCGGGCTTGGTGTTGTGAAACTGTAGATTTAAGTGATCTTTCTGTGGTTGATGATTTGAGGCATAAGGCGGAAGAAGATAAACAAAAGATGAAATCATTGAGGGGGAAAAAGAAATAGTAAAATTCAATTTGGGTCAGATACGAAAAGAGGGCGTATCAATTTTGATACACCCTCATTCTTCAATTGCTTTGCCTATTCTGAATAGGGTTGATACTCAACGGGATCGTGTATTGGATTCTCTCCGTTGAATCCTCTTGGTCGTTTTACCTTGTCATCGTATTTTGTGCGACTAAAGATTCTGAAATCTCCTCGCTCGTAACTTTGGAAGGAGATGTGGCAGAAAATAGGGCCTTCTGGTAAATACTCGCTGTTCGAGAATGTTCTTGTCCCTGACGTGTACAGATAGTTGTAATATTTGCCATTTAACATGATATGAAGTGCAATATTACCGACCGTAAACCATCTGCCTTTTGCTAAAATGTTTTCTTTGTACGTGTCGTCATAATCCATTACCACAAATTCGGCATCTCCGTTAGGTGATAGATGGAACCTGTATTTGTGATTTCCTCCACAGCATCTTCCATCCATAAACCATGTATATCCATCATCTGCCATAATTCTTGGGTCCCGAACAGTTGTGTCCGGATGTGCCAATTGCTCTGCAGTGACAAATCGTTCTGGTTCTACTGCCTCGATTAACTTCTCTAAAGCAGTAGGATTTGTTATTGTCGGAATCGTCGGCAGTGATTTGGATTCTGATTTTGCTTTTTTGTATAGTCGGTATGGCATACCTGCGTCGTTGATCATTGTAATCTCGTCTTCACTAAACACGTAGTATGCATAGGTCGTAGTGACACCTTTGCTGGAGACAATGTTCAAAGAACGGTTGTTTAATGTGTACCATTCTCCTGACACCACGGGATACCCAGATATGGCCGCTGCTCCATCTTCTTGCAAGAGTAGGGTGGCACTTTCGCCTACCCATGCTTCATCTTCTCCTGTAATCAGACGACAGTCGCGATATTCACTTCCGTCACATTTGGTTGCTTGTGGATTGGCTGCTACACAGGGCTCTTTCATGCCATCAAGCACAGTTGTAGATAACCCTAAGCGAAGTCCCATGCCAGCAGCTCCGTCTCTTGATCGAATGGCGCGACGACTCACTCTGGCAAAATCTTCTGGTTCATCATAACTGCCCCCTCTTCTCGTCTTGTTACCTGATCCTGTCAGTTGCACGGGATTTGTCTTGGCCTCTTCTGTATAGCCAATCAGCCAGTCATAGACCCATTCCCATGAGTTGCCACTCATGTCATATAGCCCTAATTCGTTAGGCGCTTTCGTGCCCACTTCGTGTGATTGCCCGCCACTATTGTCGGCATACCATGCCACTTCATCAATGTTGTTACTGCCTGAGAATTTGTGATTCTTGGGTATGCCTTGGTTTCCTCCTCGTGCGGCAAATTCCCATTCTGCATCCGTGAGCAGACGATAGTTCCTGCCTGTCAACTCATTAAGCTTGCAAATGAACTCATTCGCACCAAACCAGTTGACTCCAATCTTAGGCGCTTTCTTCTTCTCCCAAAAATTGGAGGTAGTTCCCATTACGGCATTGTATAATTCGTTGGTCACTTCGTATTTGGCGATGTAAAAGTCGCTAACTGTCACCTGATGACTAGGCGACTCGTATTTCTTGTCCACTTCTGCACAGTTGTCACATCCACGAATGTATGTGCCTCCTTCAACATATACCATGTCTATGATGACACCATTTACCGTATCAGAGAAGTTTTTTGCTTCCATGGTCTGATTCCCTTTTAATGTAAAGGTGGCACTGTCAATACTTGTGATGGCGTAATTCTTTCTTACCTTGCCTGTCACATTGATTTCTCCAATAGGGAAATGTATTGTATCAATGTCTGCGATGTTAATACTCTCTTTTTTACCATTGTTGAAATGGAAATTCATGCTGTTTTGTGCTAAGGCTAATGAAATGATACACATAGCTATAGCAAATGTTACTATTTTTTTCATTGTTTAATAAATCGAAGGTTCTGGTTGTTAAATTTAATTTCATAAATTCCTGTTGCTAAAGACGCTACATTGATAACTTCTCCTGTCCGACTGCGTCCGGAAGAAACTAATTTCCCATCAATAGAATAGATGGAATAATAGAAATCCTCCTCTTCGTCAGAGAGAATGATCAACTGCTCTGTTACCGGGTTGGGATAAATCCGGTTTGATAGTCTTTGCACATCCTTTATGCCAGAACTGCTGAGGGGTGAAAACTGCAGATTTTGAATCTCTGCCAACTTGACCTTTTTCAGATTACTATCACCCATGGGGTCTAATACTAAGTAATCTTCTGAAAAGTACATTTTACCTGAATCGTACATGTTGTACTCTGTCGATTCC
Source organism: uncultured Bacteroidales bacterium (assembly GCA_902766045.1). Lineage (GTDB taxonomy): Bacteria > Bacteroidota > Bacteroidia > Bacteroidales > Paludibacteraceae > UBA1181. Next base: position 120,029 of record CACXCA010000002.1, on the reverse strand, counting down.
TTCTCTGTTTTTACGATTACTTTGGTGGTCGCTGTGTCATTCGCCCAGATGGCTCCTGTGCACAATAAAATTCCTCCAAAGAAAAGAGTTTCTTTGTGTGTAAACATGGTTCTCAACGGTTTAAATAAAAATAATAAAAGTTTTGCAATCTACTAATTTTTTTTGAAATATGTGTTATTTTGCATAAAATTTTATTTTCTTTGTTGCACATATAGAATTTTATCTTTAATTTGATGCACAAGGTGGATGAAGATGAAAAAATGATAAAATCATTTATGGAAAAAAGAAATAGTACAATTCTATTATATATTTTTGCTTAAAACTAAAATCTATTACGTCTATGAGAGATGAAAAGAAAATATATGAATACATAAAGGATATAGCTGAGTATTCGATAAGAAACAATGAAACAATTTCCAGAGCGGATGTTGCATATATCCTTCGGACGGATAAAAAAGTGAAATGTTCTGATGGCGCTGAATTGAGCGGAGTCATCTATCGTGCGTATAAGGCGTACGATTCTTCAGAGGCAATCAAAAAGGCTATCGTCACCAACAACGGTACGATGAGCTTGGTGGATCAGTATGAGTTAAATGCACAGTTGGAAGTCGGTAACACGAGTGAGGCGCTGTCGTTGGTTCAGGATGATTTGAATACCACGAGCGATTTCATTAATGAGGCAAAACGTAGTGTGAACGATGCTTTCTCTATCGAACTTGCCAGCGACCTCAATTCATTACATAAATGGTTACAAGGGACCAATGGAATTGATGCCATACGTACAAAGAGTAGCGCTCTGATGCAGAATTATGGGAAGATGGTGGATGGCTATGTTAGTGCCGAGTTGAGTGTTAAGAATATTGTTCATGATTTTGTGGAGCTCCGTAATGGCGTTCAGTCTGTTTTCTTACAGTACTCTAATGCGTTAGTGGATGTGTTTGGCGACGCTATCAAGGTGGTGGCGCCTAAGTTGTTTGATTTTGATTCGATTCAGTGGTTGGATGTGAATGCTATGCAGAAACAGATTCAGCTGGATTTCAATAAGTTGGATGAGAATTGTACGCTGTTGTTGGGTGAAATTGCGGATCATTATCAGAAGACTGTTGATCAATTGCCTGTCTGGATGAAGATGAATAAGGCGATAGGTCCGAAAGGTGGAATCTATGGTACCTTGGTGATGGGTGTGCTTTCTTATCTTCATCATTGGATGGATGCTCAGGAGAAAACGGTTCAGATGCAACGAGAGTATGTTGAGTTTGAAAGCAGTATAAAGAAAGACCGTCAGCAGATCAATAGTGATTTGATGCGTTTGGCTACGATTCATAAGGTGTTGAATGATCTCTATATTCCCAAAGCGGATGCCTTCCTGCGATTGTGTAATAGTGTGCTTTCTGACGATTTACAGAAATTGCTGGATTCACTCTATACAGGTGGCTTGAGTACAATCAAGCAGGAGAGAGAAGCCGTGTTGAAACGTATGGCTGAATTGGAGTCGAGCATCAATGACCACATGGAGAATATTGCTCTTTATGATAGTCAGTTAATCGAATGGCAGGGAATGTTAGATTCTCAGAAAGATAATTACAATCGGGTTATAAATGCAAAACCGACAGAACCAGGGGTGATGAAACGTCTCTTCACATTGGGAATGGCTCAGAAGAATTATCAAAAAGAGATCTCAGAGTGGAATGAACAGAATGGCCGTTTTGTTTCTGCATACGAGGAGACGATTATGGATGTGTATGAGGGGTCTGAAGACAAGAAATCTCATACGGAACAGCTGAATAAGGATAAAGTAGAATATGAAGCATGTAAGAATCAGTTAAAAGCCTTCCGGGAGAAGATAACGGAGCAGCTGGAGTGTTCTCCTCAACAAAAGTTGGAGATTCTGAAGAGCTTGAAGAATCTTATATCATTGTTACAGGCTGGTAAATCTATTATTGAGAGCAAGTTGGATGATCGACTTGTTCAGGTGACAAGTGAGACGAATATAGCACCATTGTCGGCTGAAGTGGAAAACAATCTTCGTCAGTTCGCAAAATCTGTTTTTGAAGAGATAAAAGAGGAAGGAGGAACTATCTCACACGCTCTACTGAAGGATTTCAATCTTTCTGAGGGAGATGTCACGGTAGAGATGGATCAGTCGTTGAGTACTACTATAGAGAAAGCTACCGAGTTGGTGAAGAATTGGAGCTATCTGCAGACAGAGCAGATGAAGAGTCAGTTGGAGGATGCTGTTTATCGTCAGGAGATGGAGCGTATGAAGCAAGAGTTCCAAGCAACCATGTCAACAATTGATAAGAAGAATAAAGTGTTGTTGGAGGTCTTGAAGAGAGCAAACACAGCAACTGATGTAGATACGCTTCGTAATGCTTTGATTGATTTGGCAGGAGTTGAGTCTGAACAACTTTCTGTAGCTGACCTTGAGGCTATCCTGAAAGGTGAAAAGAAATTAGAGATATAATGTCGAACAGTAGGAGAGAGAGAACACGGGCGAAGTTTGGTTTTGATTCAGAAGAAGAGAAACTTAAACAAGAACGATTCCGAGAGAAGTACCTTCAGAAAAAACAGGCATGGGAAGCAAGACGGGCGGTCATCGAATCGTCCAACTATTACAAGATCCTGATAACGGGAGCTGTGGGGTTTGATGTGGCGGATGCCTTGTTAGGATTCTTAGAGATTGGAGGTGATTTGCTTTCGGGTGTGCTTGGCTTTGCGTATGTCGGCTTGTGTGCCAAGGTGATTAAATCGGTTCGCTTGACGTTGGCGGTGACATGTGTCGTCCTGGTTGATTTGCTGTTAGGTTTTATTCCAGGACTGGGTAGTGTGGTGGATGTTTTCTTCTGTGCGAATTATATTAATCGATATTTGATTAAGGGGTATGTGGAGAGAGATGAGTCGGTCATGCGGAAGCTCAATATTGTGACTCTTATCTGTATCTTGATAGTTGCAGGACTTGGCTATCTTATCTATCGAATATTTTGGCAATAAATCACATAAACACGTAGAGACGCACGGCCGTGCGTCTCCACATGTCCGTACGTCTCCACATGTCCGTGCGTCTCTCGTGTCCGTTCGTCTCTCGTGTCCGTACATCTCTACGTGTATTAACAGGAATGGCATATCAATTTTGATACATCCCCTTTTATATAACAATAACGGACGTGGCACGCCACGTCCGTTAATTATGAAATGAATTTTATTGAAAATCCATCTTAAATTTTATTTCTTTGCTTTTCTTAATGAAGCTTCTATCTCAGTGTTTCTATATGCATTCTTGTTAGAAGCGCATACCAAAGAACGAACTTCAGATATGTTTTGAGGAACCCCTGACAATGTGTTTTGAAGCATAAGTAGAGGTAATCCGTTTTCACTTGTAACATAGAAGAAGTTGTCGTCTCTGTTTCTGTCACCGATCTCATTGGTTGGGTCAGCTATCAGTGCTAAGAAATATTTACCATCAGATGCTTCAGCAGGGATTTCGTAAGAGTGAGACAATGTAACAGTCTCGCCAGCCTTGATTGTCTTGCTTTCAGCTTTATCCATTACAATATATCTTTCAGCAAAGTGTTTAGCTTTGAAAAGAATATAAGAGATAGGGTAGTTGTCTGTGGAGATTGCAGAAGAACTGTTGTTTGTGATGGTGTAGGTCACTGTACGTAATGTAGAAGTCTCTGCAACATCCGATAGAACAGCCACCTTTATATCTTTAGCAGAAGCTGATTTCAAGCTTGCAGAAGAAGTGGATGCAGCTTTGTTAGAAGCGCTCCATACACCGAAGCAGAATTGTTTTACGAAGAAGTCGTAATCCACCCAGATGGAACCATTGTCACCCCAATCGTCTGCGCCCCATGAGTTACGTACACGGAATGCGTTTTTGCTGTCATCATAGCCTACAAGTGTCATTGCGTGATAAGCATGTTGACCATTGTATGTCTTATCATCATATGTGATCACGTTGCTACCTTTCCAGTTCATGAAGCGGTTTCCTAATTGAGCACCGATTACCAATGGACCCTCTTTTAGGTAGTATTTGATGTTGGTAACATTCATACCATACGCTTTACCATTGTTACTCATCTCTGCACTATAAGCAACGATTCTGAATTGACCTAATTTGTTAGAAGAACCTTTTCCAGTAACGTTATCACAAGTCATTTTGTTTTGAGTGAATGGAACCTCAGACATGGTAGCAACACCATTGTCTATCATGGCTTGAAGTGCAGGCTCAAAGTTTGAACCATTACATTTGGTGCTCTTACCAGATGTTGGAATCAAGTGCCAAAGGTCGATTGGACTACATTGGTGAGATGCACTGCTGGCAGAAGACCAAGTACCATCGATCACGTTCAATGTTGTCTTCATTCCATAAGCAGTTGCCCATGCTACACATGTACCATAGCTACCTTGGTTACCGATAGGAGGACATTTAGCTTCCCAACTAACTTTCGTGTCAGTGATGACTGCGTCTGACTCATCGTCAGCTGTCTCCTGATCTTCCACATCCTCGTTTTCCATGTTGAAACCAAAGATGTTTAAGATTTCATCTACTACATTCAATACGGTCTCTATTGTTTCGTCATCGCAAGAGGTGAACGTAATACAAGGAATGAGTAGGAATGCAAAAATTTTACTTCTGAATTTGTTCATTTTATAAAATGTTTAGTTTTAATTTATTTGTATTGTTGAAGCAGGTCTTGTCTCTATCAAGATCGGCTCTTCGTTGTTTCTTTTTATCTCGTTCATTTCAGGCACCTCAATAAAGATTGCTCCCTGAGTGTTGATTTTATTGGCGAATGAGGATTTGTTCATCTTCACCTTACCATAGAAATAAGATGCCTCGAAAGATAAATCACTTTCGAAGGAGGTCTCGTTGATACTCACACGATCAAAGAATTTAGAATAACTTAGGAACGCTTCTCCTTTGCATTGACTATAGTTGAATTGTAAGATTCCCAGAAGAGTCATATTGGAGAGATCCAATGATTTTTCTATTTGAGTATTGTTCAATATCAAGTTCTGTGCAGTTAATCCAGAGAATGATAATTTATCTTGAAATTGAGCATCCATAAAGTTGAGATTTCCGCGAACGGTGCTATATACGAAGCTGAATTCCTTGTTCGCATTGATTTTTACAAATTGACTTTGTGTTCCATTGACTAATATATGATTGAAGGTCGTTGTGTCGTTGAATTGTGTTTGGGTGAAATTCAAGTTACCATCTACGGTTGCTTCATTGAAATTTAGTGTTTTTCTGAAGTCGCAATTATAGAAACAAACTTCTCCACCGAAATGAACTTTCTTGTAAATAGGAAAACGACTTTTTCTGCGTGTCATACGTTCATACGTAGATACGCGTCCCATGAAAACACAATCCTGAAAATAAATCTGTCGTGGAATTTGAACTGTCACCTCGTTAGTCGCAGAAACAGCCTTGTCTTCTACGGAAGTGAAATCTAAATCGTCATAGATGATAGCATTGACGATAGAGACATCTTTCCCTTTATTTATTGTTCTAATAATCTCAGATGCTTTTATCTCTTTGAGTGCACTTTTGTCTTTCGCATGAGAACATCCGACAAAAGAAAAAAGTACAATCAAACTAAATATTGTATTACTCCAATAATTATTCATTCTATACATTAAATTTTCACTGGCAAATATAGTTTAAAAATAGATAAAATATTTATATCTTAGCAGAAAAAATAAAAGGTGGTTTTATAAATTCACCGTTTTAAAATAAATTGTATAAATTGTGGGTTGATAAACATTTCGGTGTTTCTTGATTTTCAAAAATTTATGAAATGAATTTATAGGACTCACACAAAAAAGAAAAAAGATGAAATTTAAATTGATTCTCATTCTCTTAGTAGCTCTTGCCGGTTATATGGCATTTACTAATCCTTCGATAGATATGCATAAGGATGCAGTGAAGGAAAAGCTTGAAAAGTCTATGAAAACAGCAATAGATGATCAGGTTGATAAGAATAGTAAAAATAAATGGGGCGATGTGTTAGGTAAGACGTTAGGATCTTTGGTAGGAAATAAGATGGTTGATAATGCTGTTGACTGCCTTGTTTCCAGAGAAAACTACATAGTACTTTCCTTGACGAAGTGTAAGTGGAATGGGGAGAACCAGACCGTTGGAGTAGGTGCGTTTGGAAAAGTATATGTTTCTGATAAGTTAGAAACAGTATTCCAGGAATTTATGAAAAGTAATTAAATCAGGTGATTGAGATGAATACATTTAATGAATTAGTAAAGACGAGAAGAAGTATTCGTAAGTTTCAGGATCGTCCTATTGAGGAGGATAAACTGAATGCTATTTTAAAAGCTGCTTTGATGGCTCCATCATCAAAGCGTTGTCAGCCTTGGCACTTTGTTGTAGTGGATGATGAGGATAAGTTATTACAGATGTCTGTGTGTCGTGAAATGGGCTGTAAATTCTTGGATGGTGCACCGGTGGCTGTCCTTGTAATGGCGGAAGATGCTCTTAGTGATGTTTGGGTGGAAGATGCTTCTATTGCAGCTGCTTATATGCAATTGGCAGCCGAGGATCTGGGACTTGGATCTTGCTGGATACAAGTACGTAACAGAATGAAGTCAGATGAACAAACCACAGAGGATTATCTGAAGGAGATTGTCAATGCTCCTGATAATATGCGTATTGAGTGCATCATTGCCATTGGTTATAAGGCAGAAGAGAAAAATGCGTTTGACGAGACCCGTTTGAAATGGGAAAAGGTGAAACGTAATAGCTTCTGATTGAAACTGATTACGTTACGAGGAGATAAAAAAAACAAGTTATTGAAAAATATAAAACTGATATGCTATGGATATAAACGAAATAAAAGAAAACATATCTAAGAGTGAAAAGAAGGATAAACGCACTCTTTGTGGTATCGCATTTGTATTTTTTGGATTTCTATTGTTGCTGCGGGAATTAGGAGTCTTGTCTGAGGGTAATTTTTTATTAAATCCTAAATGTTTTCCTTTTTATCTAGCAGCTATCTTCTTGTATGGTAAAGAGTTGAAGGTGGCTTCTTTGTTCGGAATCATTGGATTAGTTGTTTGTTTCCCAGATATAGCTACTTATATAGGTAAGTTCGCTAACTTTATCTGGCCATTGTTGTTAATCGGCATTGGGGCACTTCTAATCTATACGGTTAAGAAGAACAAAGGCCCGATTTCTGCTAAATCTTCCTCGCGTGAAAAGATAGATGATGCAGAAACGGTAGAGGCAGAGGAAGTGGAATAGGATAATGAGGATGATGAATATATGGTTCAATCGTGTAAAATAGTTTTTATTGGAAGCGGACGTTTGGCTACTCAGTTGGCTTGTGCGTTGCATGCTGTCGGATACTCTATTTTACAGGTATATAGTCGAACTGAAGCATCGGCAAAGGAGTTGTCAGACAAGCTGGATTGTGGTTATACCACGCAAGCGAATTGTATTTCAGATCAGGGTGATTTGTATATTTGTGCGCTCAAGGATTCTGTTATTACAGAGGTCTTGGATCAAGCTCAAAAGAATCTAAAAGGAAAAGTCTTGGTTCATACGGCAGGAAGTCTGCCAATGTCTCTTCTTGAGAAATATACAGCTCGCTGTGGTGTCATCTATCCGATGCAGACGTTTTCGAAAGAAAAGACGGTCGATTTTGCCAAGGTTCCATTCCTTCTGGAAGGTGCTGATGAAGAGGTGTATGGAATGTTGAAAGCGACAGTTTCCGCTCTGTCACAGAAACTTTATCAAGTCAGTTCGGAGGACCGAAAGAAGATTCATCTGGCGGCTGTGTTCGCTTGTAATTTTGCCAATCACTCGTATGCTTTGGCAGGTGAATTGTTAAAGAAATGTGGTGTGCCGTTTGATGTGTTACTGCCTCTGATTGATGAAACGACCGAGAAGGTGCATACGATGGAGCCGGTGAAAGCTCAGTCAGGACCAGCGGTGCGTTATGATCAGAATGTTATGGAGATGCATAAGATGATGCTGCAGGATCAGCCTATGATGCAACAGATATATGAGTTGATGTCTTTGTCGATCCATCAGTTGGCGGAACGTCAGAAATAGTAGTGTAAAACAGAAAAAGAAGATATTGTGTTTAAAGATGAATTACAAAAAATAAAGGCATTGGTATTCGATGTGGATGGTGTTCTTTCTTCCGATTGTGTTCCTTTGCATCCGTCAGGTGAACCTATGAGAATGGTGAATATTAAGGATGGATATGCAATCCAGTTGGCTGTGAAGAAAGGGTATCGTCTGGCGATTATCACGGGAGGAAACACAGAGTCGGTAAGAAAACGTTTTGTGGCTTTAGGAATTAAAGATGTGTATATGGGAGCTGCTTATAAAATCAAGACGTTTGAGGAGTTCTTAAACAAGTATGATTTGAAGGAGGAGGAGGTTTTATATATGGGTGATGACATACCTGATTTTCAGATTATGAAGCGGTGTGGTTTCCCTTGTTGTCCTGCAGATGCAGTTCCTGAGATTAAGTCGATCGCACGTTATATTTCCCCTAAAGAGGGAGGAAAAGGATGTGGTCGGGATGTGATTGAACAGGTGATGAAAGCGAATGGCGATTGGATGGATAATACAGAGGCATTCGGATGGTGATTTATGAAAAGGATATATTAGATATGGAAACGATAAAGAATTTAAATAGATTATTACATTTTCCCACGTTATTGCTCATAGCTGTAATGCAGGTGGTTACGTATTACTTTATCATTACACCAATGTTGGCACAATACGGAATGACACCATTGATGTCTGTTATGGATCTGGCGAACTTGGTGCTGGCATCTGTCTTTATGGCAGCGGGAGGTTTTGTTATTAATGATTATTTTGACTTAAAGATAGATGAGATCAATCGTCCGTTGACGCGTGTCGTGGGACGTGTAATAGAAAAGCATACCGCAATGACCTTGTATATTGCTCTGACGGTGGTGGGCGTTCTGTTTGCCTTGTGGCTCTGTTGGCATGCACGGTCGTTTGATTATGCGTTGATGATGTTGTTCTTTACAGGTATATTATGGTTCTATTCTTCCACGTATAAGCGAATCTTAGTGTTAGGAAATCTGGTGGTTGCTATCTTGATGGGGTTGGTTCCTATGATGGTGACGATCTTCCAAAATTATTTCCTTGTTCAGCATTTCATGATGGATCCAGACCTTAGTCTTTTGATGTCGGATTGTCTATCTTATACAGGAGGAATCGCTCTTTTGGTTTTTGCATGGACCTTTGTGGTTGAAGTGATTAAGGATTTGTCAACAGAGAAGGGCGATCGTGAATTGGAATGTCATACGTTTCCTATTGTTTGGGGTGAAAAAAAGACGAAGATATTGCTTTATGTGTGGATCACACTTATATGGGCAGTCTTTGGATATATAATATATAATACACCAGCATTGCATAGCTCGTTATCATTGCGATTGTATGTATGCTTTACTTTGATACCCGCATTCAGCCTCTATTATGTTATAGCCAAGGCTCGTAATGCAGGCGATTATCGTTTGTTGGTGAATTATTCAATTGTGATCCTTGCATTGAATGTGTTTTATAGTTATGCATTGTTCCATAATTAATTGATTATGAGAACGAGAACGGAACAGAATGATTTATTAATATTATAATATATAGGTGTTATGGCAGTTTTGTATATACTTGGAATAGCTGTTTTTGTAGCTTTCATTGTTGGGGTATTTTATATACTGGTTTCAGTTCCTTTCTCGTTATGGTTTTCTGCAAAGAACCTAGGAATAAGTGTTCCGTTCAGAAAAGTTCTTTTGTTAAGTATGCATAATACGGCACCAGAACCTATTTTGAAGTCATTGATTGAGGCGCATAAGGCTGGTTTGAAACAGGTGACTCTAGATGATTTGGAGGCGCATTATCTATCGGAGGGTAATGTTGAAAAAGTGATTCATGCGATGGTGGCCGCTTCTAAGTCGGGATTTGATTTGAGTTTTGAGAAGGCGACGAGTATTGATTTATCAGGACGCGATGTCTTGGATGTTGTTCAGACAACGATTCATCCGAAGGTGATTCGTACCAAGCCTATTGCAGCTTATACGAAAGATGAGATACAGGTCAATGTGAATGCAGAGATTACAGTACGCACGAATCCGGACAGAATCGTGGGTGGAGCAGGTGAGGATACATTATTGGCACGTGTATCGGAATCTGTTATAAAGATAATAGGTGGTTATGATTCATATCAGGAGGTTGTCGGTCACATAGATGATATTGTGAATGAGTTGATGAGTCAGCATCTTGATTCAACCACGGTGTATGATATTATGCATATCAATCTGTTCATGCAAAAAGCGGATGTCTGGGGTGCATAAAGAAAGAGATAAGAAGGAAATAAATTATATTTAAAATTAAAAATTCAATAGTATGACTGGAGTGTTTTTATTCGTCGGAATAGCGTTATGTGTGATTGGTTTGGCGCTATTCTTCCATTTCTTCCCGGTGTTACTTTGGTTATCGGCTAAAGTGTCGGGCGTTAACGTGTCTCTTATACAGTTGTTTATGTCACGTATTCGTAATGTGCCACCTAGTTTGATTGTACAGGGATTGATCGAGGCTCATAAGGCAGGTTTGAAATCCATAACAAGAGATGAGTTGGAAGCTCACTATTTGGCAGGAGGACATGTGGATCGTGTTGTTCATGCATTGGTATCTGCATCAAAGGCTAATATTGAGTTGGATTTTAAGATGGTGACAGGTATTGACTTGGCAGGTCGTGATGTCTTGCAAGCTGTACAGATGTCAGTTAACCCTAAGGTGATTGATACACCTCCTGTAACGGCGGTAGCGAAGGATGGTATTCAGTTGATTGCCAAGGCCCGTGTGACAGTTCGTGCTAACTTGCAACAGTTGGTCGGTGGAGCAGGCGAGGAGACTATTTTGGCACGTGTCGGTGAAGGTATTGTATCCTCAATTGGTTCTAGTGAAACACATAAGTCAGTTTTGGAGAATCCAGACTCTATCTCAAAATTGGTTTTACGTAAGGGATTGGATGCAGGAACGGCTTTTGAGATTCTTTCTATTGATATTGCAGATATTGATGTTGGAAAGAATATCGGTGCACAATTGCAAATAGACCAAGCACAGGCTGATAAGAATATCGCACAAGCAAAAGCTGAGGAGCGTCGTGCAATGGCTATCGCGGCAGAGCAAGAAATGAAGGCTAAGGCTCAAGAGGCTCGTGCAAGAGTGATCGAAGCAGAATCTGAAGTACCTAAGGCTATGGCAGAAGCTTTCAGAAATGGTAACCTAGGTATTATGGATTACTATAGAATGAAGAATATGGAAGCCGATACATCCATGCGAGAAGCTATCGGTAAACCAGCTCAGAAAAAAGAAGCATAACTTATATAGGAAAGAGGGATGAAAATGACTATTTTCATCCTTCTTTTGTTAGTTTTAACAATTAGTTTTTGAATTATAAAAATGGCAAAACATCCTAAAGGCCTTTACCTATTATTCGCAACGGAAATGTGGGAGCGTTTTAGTTACTATGGAATGCGCGCTCTGTTAGTGTTGTATCTTACCGAATCTTTGCTGAATGGCGGATTGGGTTTCTCTGACGAAAATGCCTCTTTGTTGTATGGTGTGTTCACAGGTTTAGTTTATTTCACTCCGTTGATAGGCGGTTGGTTGGCCGACAATTATATCGGTCAGCGTCGAGCTATAGCCATAGGGGCCATCACAATGATGATGGGACAGTTTTGCTTATTCTATGAAACAAGTCTTACATTCTTGTATTTAGGGTTGTCCCTTTTAATCATCGGAAATGGATTCTTCAAACCCAATATATCTGTTATTGTGGGTAATCTTTATGAACAAGGTGATGCTCGTAAAGATTCAGCTTATACTATATTTTATATGGGCATCAACATTGGCGCCTTTTTTGCACCGTTACTCACGGGCTATTTCGCAGTTCATTATGGATATCGCTACGGATTCCTAATCGCTGCCTTGGGTATGTTAATAGGATTTATGATATATAAACTATTAGGGGATAGATTATTAGGTGATTTGTGTAAAAAGCCAATCCGCTCCAGTGAGTCGGATCAATATGGGAATACACCTCTTTCTCCTGACGAGAAGGATAGAATCTGGGTTATCCTTGTTTTTGTTCTGTTCAGTATCTTCTTTTTTGCAGGATTTGAGCAAGCAGGCAGTTCGATGACTCTTTATACGGAGAAGTATATTGATCGATCTGTGTTAAATTATGAAGTGCCAACGGCTTGGTTTCAGTCTATCAATCCTGTTTTCATTGTTATTTTGGCACCAATCTTGTCTGTCGTATGGCAACGACTAGGAAAGATCGGAAAGGAACCGAATGTGCCGACTAAGATGTCGATGGGAATGATACTCTTGGGTGTCGGATTTTTAGTGCTTGTCGGTGCGGTGATGCAGCGTGGCGGAGATGTGGCAGATGAGGCAGTGAAAGCCAATATCTTATTTATGATCTTTGCTTATCTATTTCATACGTTGGGCGAGTTATGTTTGTCTCCTATCGGATTGTCTATGGTTTCTAAGTTATCGCCAGTGAAGTTAGCCTCATTGATGATGGGGTGCTGGCTCCTTAGTAGTTTCTTTGCTAATCTGATGGGTGGATTCTTAGCTTCTTATGTTACCAAATTGGGGGCAGGAACGATCTTCCAATTCTTGTCAATCTTCTCTATTGTAATGGGATGTCTGTTGTTCAGTATGAGGAAGTGGTTGGTTCGTCATTCGCATGGGGTATTATAACGTACCCTCATGTGCATCCATTTGGTTTATCAGAGCATCTAATGTCTCTTCGTAGTTATCATCTATACAGACGAATTTTTCTCCGTTAGCTTCACATCCTTTTTGGTAGGTGCGGTTATCTGTTTTTAGTGATTGAAGGGAACAGGAATCGATACCTTTCCTATGTTCTATCACAGATGCTTTATTTCTGATTACATCAAAGTGAGTGTCTATGTAATGGTCTGTCATGACAAGGCATACATAGCGGATAGAGGAGAGATACTCCTCGGGGAAATCTCTTCTCCAATCAAAAGGAATATAACATCCTTCAACAATTAGGTTTTGTTGGTTCTCGATTGCTGTTTTGATGATCTCACGGACCACCGGCCAGAGGTATTCTGTAAGAGAATCATCCTCTTCCGGCGTGAGTGGGGTGTATCCGCTACGGATCAACCCCATCTTCAGGTGGTCTATGCTGAGAGTGGGATACTTGAATTGTTCAAGTAATCGTTGTGCAAGTAAGGTCTTGCCTGTATGAGAGGCTCCTGTTATTATGATTATCTTTTCCATGCTCCGATGATTTCACCGATATAGATGGTATGGATGCCTGCATCAAAATTGCTGTACCACTCTTTGGGAGTGTTGTTGCGGAAATCCTGTTCTGTCTGGTGCCATGCCGTCATGGTTTCACATTCGATGACCATGGAGGCTTCCTCGTAATAAGGTGTTCCGTGTTCAGTATAAGCTACGTGTAAGTTGAGGGCTGCGGCCTTGTCTCCGTCTTGTCCGCTTTTAGTTCCCATGTACTTCCATATTGCAGGGTCGTCAAACTGCATGATAGTGAAACGAGGATATTTCTCCATGAATTTATAGGTGTAGCGTGCAGGAGCTACATAGACGGTTACGGTAGGACGATCATGACCAATATAGTTACCGATGGAGCCCCATCCGATGGTCATGGCATTGCTTTCGGTTGTGTCACCGCTGCATAGAATCAGGTTCTCTGTGAACCAGGTGAATCCATTTTTCTCAAACGTTTCTTGTACGTTGAAGGCTGTCAGTTCGGTGTTAGCCTTGTTGGTTTCCGTGTTATTAGATTCCTCTTGTTGTGTTGTGTTACAGCCGATCAGGGTGATGCACAAAATGCTGAATAATAATTGTTTCATGATGTGTGAATAATTGTGTTAATAGTGCAAATATAATGATTTATTCGTAGTTATGTGGAAATATTTTCAGTCAGAGAAGAGTAGCTATATTCAAGGAGGAAAGAGCTATATGAAGTTAAATCTTTCCGGAACCATAATCGACCATACTGTCTGATAAGAAAATTAGGATTATTAATCACTTTTTTTATCTTTGCATTTGGATGAGGGAAGAATATTGAACTCGACCAATAGAGATTGAATGTCATTCTATTATTTTTCAAACGTTATCTACTCAATTAGTACGTATGACAAAAAAAGAATGCTATAAAAAGTTATTATAACCCAATAGAAATTATGGATTTTTTTAATCAGAACAGCATGAATTTTGACGCTCCTTCTAAGGATACAGAAGAGAAGGAGCCACTTTCGACAGAGGTGTCAGATGATGATTATGACAATTGCATTGAGGATGAGTTCGGCGTATTGTATAGCGCTGACGGGAAAAGGTTGTTGGAAGCGCGAGAAAGAAAAGGGACTAGCACTCATTATTGTATAAAAGAGGGAACAGAGGTGATCTGTGACTTTGCTTTTGAACATAGCGATATCTATCATGTGGAACTCCCTGCGTCCATTACAACAATTGGAAATAATCCATTCGAACCACATATTGATGATATAGTTAGTAAATCATCTCGTTTCGTTGTTCAGAATGGAATGTTGATAGACAGTCAGAAGGGTAGATTAATATCTTTCTTGGAATATAATGAGGATGAGGGAGTTATCTTTCCAGAATCAGTTAAAATAATTGGTAGTTATGCTTTTTGCGAGTGTGATTTGCCTGATAAATTGATTCTACCGTCAACTATCACGACCATTGAGGAAAGTGCTTTCTATGATCCTTGGGGGAAGGAGTTGGTGTTGCCTTCATCTCTCACGAATGTTGAATATAGTCCATTTGAATATCATAATAATTTGCCATTGCATATCATAAGCGAATCCTCACGTTTTGTCCTTCAGTCTAATATGCTGTTGGATCTCCAAGAGGGCCGTGTGATAACCTATTTAAGGAATGGCGAAAAATATGAAAAGAACATTATTGTTCCTGAATCTATCAAAAGCATTGAGCCATATGCTTTTTATAAATGTGATTTAGAACGGATTACACTTCCATCTTCTCTTATAAATATTGGTGAATATGCCTTTGATTCTTGCACTTGTTATGAGATCAATCTTCCATCTTCGCTCGAAAGTATAGGAAATTTTGCATTTGATGACTGTTATAGATTACAGAAGCTCACATTGCCGGCATCTCTGACAAGCATAGGTGATGATCCTTTTTCTTCTGTGGAAAAAATAGAAAGTGAATCGCCACGGTTCATTGTGCAGAATAAAATGGTGATAGATCTTCTTGACGGACGTCTTATATCTGTACAAAGCTCAGAAGAGGATATAAATTATGATATTCCTGAAATTGTCAAATCTATTGGAAATTATGTGTTTAAAAGTAAAGACATAGGAAATCTTTCTGTTCCGGATTCTATTACGAACATCGGTGATTATGCTTTTGAAAACGCTAATATAGAGGAATTTAAAATGCCAGCTTCCCTTGTAAGCATCGGTAATCATGCATTTGAAAATACAAATTTAGATGAGGTGACGTTCCCTGAGACACTTACGAGTATTGGTGATTATGCCTTTCATAACACCAGTTTGGAAGAATTAACCCTTCCATCCTCAATTACGAGCATTGGTAAACATACTTTCCAAGGAACTTATTTGAATGAAGTCACGCTTCCATCTTTCCTTACAAGTATTGGAGATTATGCTTTCGAGGGAACTAGTTTAGTAGAATTAACTCTTCCGTCCACACTTACAAGCATCGGTAGTCATGCATTCGAAGAGACCCCATTAGATGAATTGTCAATCCCTGAATCTCTTACATATATTGGTGAATATGCTTTCAAAGATACTTCATTGGAGGAGGTCTCATTCCCGGATTCATTTACCACTATTGGACGACATGTGTTTGAAGGTACATTATTTGAGAAAATAGATTTTCCTAAGTCACTTGAAAAGATTGAAGAATGTGCTTTCTCGAAGTGTGAATATTTAGAGGAGGTTATACTACCACCTTCAGTCAAAAGTATTGGTGAAGGTGCCTTTTCTGATTGTGGCAAATTAGCGAAAGTAGATCTTCCTGACTCTTTATTGAGTATTGGAGGCGGGGCATTTTCTGACTGTAAAAGTTTAATTAATATCACCCTTCCATCTTCTCTTGTCAGCATAGGAGATAATCCATTTCGAAATATATTTGAAATTAAGATAGAGAGTAAGTCGCGCCAGTTTGCTGTTCGGGATGGAATGTTGATAGATACCAAGGCAGGAACTCTTATTTCGTATTTTGCTTTTAAACGGATTGCTACCATTCCTAAGTCGGTAAGTAGTATAGGGAAAAATGCTTTCTATAATTGTTGTGATTTGGAAATAGTTATTATTCCACCATTAGTCAAGAGTATCAGCAAAGATGCTTTTGGTCTATGCCCCTCATTGAAGATGCTTATTATACCGAAAGGGACTAAGAAAAAGTTCAAGAGCATGTTGCCGAAAGCGTTGTCTGAGATCCTTTATGAAAAGGAATTTCCTATAGATGGAACTATGCCGAAATATTCATTTATTGATGGAATCAGATTCTTTTTTCAATCAATTGGAGAGGCGATAAGAGGCTCAGAGTGAGTTTCTAAAAAAACTATTTTGCAAAATCCAGAATACTATCCAATAAAATGCTGAATTTTAATAAAAATAAACTAACTTTGCAATTTCAATAAAATAAGCACGGTAAAGTAGAAAAATAGAAATTTAAAATAGATAATTGATATGGCTTCTCAAGAAGATGTTTTTAAACAATTAGTATCACATTGCAAGGAATATGGATTTGTATTTCCTTCTAGTGAAATTTATGGTGGATTAGGTGCTGTTTATGATTATGGTCAGAACGGTGTTGAGTTGAAAAATAATATTAAGAAGTTCTGGTGGGATAGTATGACATTGTTGCATCAAAACATTGTAGGTATTGATGCTGCAATTTTTATGGATCCTACTACATGGAAAGCTTCAGGACACGTTGATGCATTCAATGACCCATTGATCGACAACCGTGATTCGAAGAAGCGTTATCGTGCAGATGTTTTGATTGAGGATCAGATAGCTAAATACGACGATAAGATTAATAAAGAGGTTGAAAAAGCAGCTAAGAAGTTTGGTGATGCTTTTGATGCTGAGAAATTCAAATCAACGAATCCTCGTGTGTTGGAACACATAGAAAAGAGAGATGCTCTTCATGCTCGTTATGCAAAAGCATTGAATGACAATGATTTGAATGAGATGAAGCAGATCATCTTGGATGAGAATATTGTTTGTCCTATCAGTGGAACGAAGAACTGGACGGATGTTAAGCAATTTAACTTGATGTTCAAGACTGAGATTGGATCTACTGCAGATAGTGCTACAAGCATCTATCTTCGTCCAGAGACATGTCAGGGTATCTTCACTAACTTCTTGAATGTACAGAAAACAGGTCGTATGAAGATTCCTTTCGGAATCGCTCAGATAGGAAAGGCTTTCCGTAATGAAATCGTTGCAAGACAGTTTATCTTCCGTATGCGTGAATTTGAGCAGATGGAGATGCAGTTCTTTGTTAAGCCAGGTACTGAAATGGACTGGTTTAAGCATTGGAAAGAGTTCCGTATGAAGTGGCATAAAGCTCTTGGCTTTGGTGACGATAAGTATCGTTATCATGATCATGATAAATTGGCTCATTATGCAAATGCAGCTACGGATATAGAATTCTTGATGCCATTTGGTTTCAAGGAAGTGGAAGGTATTCACTCACGTACCAATTGGGATTTGTCTCGTCACAGTCAGTTCTCTGGTAAGAAACTGGAATACTTTGATCCAGAAGAGAATAAATCATATATTCCATACGTTATCGAGACTTCTATCGGTGTGGATCGTATGTTCCTTTCTGTTATGGCAGCTTCATATAAAGAGGAGGAATTAGAAGGTGGTGATAAACGTGTCGTTTTGTCTTTGCCTCCTGCTTTGGCTCCTGTTAAATGTGCTGTTTTGCCATTGCTAAAGAAGGATGGTCTTCCAGAGAAGGCTGCAGAGATCATGAACGAGTTGAAGTTTGATTACAGATGTGCATACGAGGAGAAGGATACCATAGGAAAACGTTATCGTCGTCAAGATGCAATTGGTACTCCATTCTGTATTACCGTCGATCATCAGACATTGCAAGATAATACCGTAACATTACGTTATCGTGATACTATGCAACAAGATCGTGTAAAGGTAGAAGAGTTGCACAAAATCATTGGTGATGCAGTTAGCATGCGTAACCTATACAAGAAAATTGTTGGATAATCCCCAATATAAAAAGAATGAAGAAGAGGATTCAGCTTTGGCGGGGTCCTCTTTTTTCCGTAACTTCAGACCGATATAAAACCCTTTATTCCTAATTCAGTATGCAGATGTATGTGGATGTCATATTGCCACTGGCTTTGGCTAATACTTATACGTATAAGATGCCGGAAGAACTACAGTCGGATGCAAAAGTGGGAGCTCGTGTTATTGTTCCTTTCCAAAAGACAAAATTCTATACAGCTCTTATCTATCGTGTTCATTTCACTGCACCGGAGGGGTTTGACGTGAAGGAGGTGATAAGTGTTTTGGATAATGAAAGCATTGTCCGTCCTCTTCAGATGAAGTTATGGGAATGGATTGCTACATATTATCAATGTACCTTAGGTGAGGTGTTTAAAGCCGCAGTACCATCGGGACTGAAATTGGAGAGCGAAACCTCTATCTCTGCTGTGAGAGACTTTGAAGCGGAAGCACCGTTGAAAGAACGGGAACAGTTTCTTTTGGATTGCTTGGGTGATAAATCTCTGTCAGTAAGTGAATTGAATAAGATGATGGACATGAAAAATGTTCTTCCTCTTGTGAAACGTATGATGGAGATGGGGGCTGTGGAAATCACTGAGTTGATAGAGGAAAAGTATAAACCTAAAACTGAGGTGTATGTACGGTTGGCTGATTTCTACCATAAGGAATCGGAGTTGAACACGTTATTGGATGCATTGTCAAAGCATCCGAAACAGGAAATGATGTTGATGACCTATCTTCAATTATCACAGTTCTTACGACATGGAGAAATCTTGGAGGTGGCGAAAAAGGAGTTGTTGAAACGCTGTGATTCCATTTCAGCCTTTTCTTCATTAGAGAAAAAAGGCGTATTGGAGACGTATAAGAAAGAGGTGGGTAGGCTGAATGACCATGTGACCTCCATAAAGCCATTGTCTGCTTTATCTCCTGTTCAACAGACTGCTTATGAGTCTATCTTACAACAATTTAAGGATAAACAGACTGTTTTATTGCATGGTGTGACTTCATCAGGAAAGACGGAGATTTATCTGCACCTGATTGATAATATGATTAAGGCAGGGAAACAGGTGTTGTTCTTATTGCCAGAGATCGCTCTGACAACACAGATAACGAATCGATTGAAAAGAGTTTTAGGCAACAGCTTATTGGTGTATCACTCCAAGTTCTCAGATGCCGAGAGAGTTGAGGTATGGAAACAGTTGTTAGATGACCATTCTGATGTAAAGGTGGTGTTGGGTGTTCGATCGTCTGTATTTCTTCCATTCAAAGATTTAGGACTTGTGATTGTGGATGAAGAGCATGAAACATCCTACAAGCAATTTGATCCTGCACCACGTTATCATGCAGGAAATGCCGCTATTATCTTAGCACATCTGATGAATGGAAAGGTGTTGTTGGGATCAGCTACTCCATCTATAGAGTCTTATTCGAATGCAAAAATAGGGAAGTATGGATTGGTGGAGCTACTACAGCGGTATGAAGGTATTGAAATGCCTGAGATCCTAGTGGCGGATGTGAAGGAAGCACGAAGGAAGAAAGAGATGGTGATGCATTTCACCCCTTTGTTGTTGTCCCACATGAGAAAGGCTCTGGAGAGGAAGGAACAGGTGATTCTGTTTCAGAACAGAAGAGGCTATTCACCTTATATGGAGTGCCGAACATGTATGGCGGCACCACGTTGTACGAATTGTGATATAAGTTTGACATATCATAAGAATAGTAATCAGTTGGTTTGCCATTATTGTGGCTATTCAATACCTGTCCCTTATGTTTGTCCGGCATGTGGTAATCCTACATTGTCGCCCGTCGGACTTGGAACTGAGCAGATAGAGGATGAAGTAGCAGAGTTGTTTCCTAATGCAAAGGTGGCGCGGTTGGATCTGGATGTAGCCAAGTCGCGTAAGAGTTATGAAAAGATCATTTCTCAGTTTGAACAGGGAGAGATTGATGTGTTGGTGGGAACCCAGATGATTTCGAAAGGATTGGATTTTGAGCGAGTACGTTTAGTTGGAATCATGAATGCAGATGCCACGTTGAATTTCCCTGATTTCAGAGCTTTTGAACGTTCCTTTCAGATGTTTTCGCAAGTCAGCGGACGCGCAGGACGAAAGAACAACAGAGGAATTGTTGTACTGCAGACAGGTTCCCCCGATCATCCTGTGGTGAAGATGGTTCAAAACAATGATTATCAAGGGATGTTTAACGAACAGATGAATGAACGATATGCATTCAAATATCCGCCTTATTATCGATTAATCAACGTATATATGAAATCAAAAGATATGATGGTGCTGGATGCCGCAGCGGATTGTCTGGCGAATGGTATGCGGGTTGTTTTTGCAGATAGAGTTTATGGACCAGATAAACCGTTGGTTTCGCGCATACAGACATTTTACTTGAAAAAAATCATGTTGAAGATTGAATCAAAGGCATCATTTGAAAAAGCAAAGGAGTTATTACGAGAGTTGATGAATGAACTGTTATCACAGAAAGCATATCGAAGTGTGATGATAAATGTGGATGTGGATCCTATGTAGTTTCTTTAATATCAATAATTTTCATAAATTTGCAATATATAGAGAGAATTAGAAAGATAAATAATTTGTATGAAATTTGATGAACTGAATTTAGAGCCCAGTTTAATGGATGGGCTTATGGCGATGAATTTTCAGGAGATGACTCCCGTACAAGAGCAGTCGATACCTTTGATATTAGAAGGAAAGGATATTATAGCTTGTGCACAGACTGGTACGGGAAAGACCGCAGCATATTTGTTACCTTTACTTAATAGGATGTTGACGACTCCACATCCAGAGGAGGCTGTCAATGCGATTATCATGGCACCGACGAGAGAGTTGGCACAGCAGATTGATCAGCAATTGGAGGGCTTCTCATACTTCCTCCCTGTTAGTTCGGTTGCTGTTTATGGTGGTAATGATGCAGGTGCATGGGAACAGCAGAAAAGAGCTTTACAGCTGGGGGCTGATTTTGTTATTGCAACACCAGGTCGCTTGATATCGCATGTCTCTTTGGATAATGTGGATTTCTCAAAAGTTAGTTATTTCGTGTTGGATGAAGCTGACCGTATGTTGGACATGGGCTTTTATGATGATATCATCCAGATAGTGAAGCGATTGCCACAAAATAGGCAGACAATCATGTTTTCCGCTACAATGCCTCCGAAGATACAGAAGTTGGCAGAGTCAATCTTGCATGAGCCTGCCATGGTGAACATAGCCATCTCAAAACCAGCAGATGGAATAGAGCAGGGGGCTTATGTTTGTTATGAGGCGCAGAAACTACCATTGTTGACTTCCGTCTTGAAAGAAGATTCTTCCAAAACGATTGTGTTCTCTTCCTCAAAAATCAAGGTGAAAGAGATGGTACGTCTGTTGCGACGTCAGAACATATCGGTGGCAGAGATTCATTCAGACTTGGAACAAGAGGAGCGAGATGCCGCATTACTTAATTTTAAGAGTGGAAAGGTGCCTGTCTTGGTAGCTACGGATATCGTGTCGCGAGGTATCGATATTGATGATATTGAGTTGGTAATAAATTATGATGTGCCTCGTGATGTGGAGGATTATATTCACCGAATAGGTAGAACGGCTAGAGCCAATCGTAAAGGACGAGGAGTGACCTTTATTTCAGAAGAGGATCAGATCCGATTCCTGAAAATCGAACGATTCCTGAATAAAGTCATAGATAAATTACCTATGCCTAAGGAGATTGGTGATGGACCAGCGTATGCACCTAAGCAAAATGCTAAAGAGGGACATTCGGGTAAGCACGGACGAGGAAATTTTAAGTCTAAAGATTCATCTAAAGGCCCAGAGAAAAAGAATCATGGTAGTCGCAGACAACCGTCGGATGAACATCGTTCTAATTCTGCTACAGAAAAAAAAGGAAAGAAACCTTTTTGGAAAAAGAAAAAACAACATGTTAACCGGGAGAATTTGAATGGAACAGAGTCGAAAAACATATAATATCTTATTTGTATGCTTAGGTAACATATGTCGTTCAGCCGCTGCCGAAGCTGTGATGAAGGCCGTATTGGCTAAACATGAGGATGAACGTTTTTTTGTGGATTCAGCGGGAATTTTGAGTTATCATCAGGGCGAACCAGCCGATCCTCGTATGCGTTATTTTGCAGGACTGAGAGGCTATGATGTGACATCCATCTCTAGACCGGTGAAAGGGTATGATTTTGAAAAGTTTGATCTTATCATCGGAATGGATAATTCCAATGTAGATGAATTAAAGGAACGAGCTGCAACACCGGAACAAGAAGCAAAGGTTCATCAGATGACTGAGTTCGCTATACGAACGACGGAAACGTATGTTCCAGATCCATATTATGGTGGAAATGAGGGATTTGAACGTGTGATGGATCTGTTGGAGGATACATGTGAGGGGCTATATCAATATCTGATTAAGAGAATAATTTAAATGATATAAAGATGGAACAGCGAACGAAAAGTAACTATATAAATAACATTTTGGTAGATAAACGATTGCCATGGATAATCAGAGCCCTATTTTTTGGCTTCTGTTTCATTATTTTATGTGTTGTTTACAAAGATGTTTTGTATCAGTTCTTTTGGCGGAATTATTTTATCGATAATCCAGTTTTTGCCGAAGAAACCGTGAACCAGTCTGCAGGATGGATGAAATATATTGGAAGATACCTGAATCAACTGTTTTACCATCCATGGCTTGTTTCCTTGCTAATCTCAGTGATTCTATCATCTATTCAGCTGATGGTTCAGTGGCTATTCGACAAACAACAGAAGTATGTTCCCTTAACATATTTACCCTCTGTTCTTTTACTCATGCTCTTTTTGTCTGTCAACTATTCTATCTTTGCAGTCTTCGAAATGGGCTTTTATTTTGCCACCCTCGTAGGCACCCTATATACATTTATCCAATATAGTCTGTATCATAGGATAAAAATAAGCAAAGGGGAGATGACAGCGAAAAGCTATTGGATGAAAGCCTCACTTTTCTTATTGGTAGAGATTCTTTTGTACCCTTATATAGGAATTTTTGCAATTCTTCCAATGCTAATGGTCGCTCTTGACGAGGTACTTCAACAACAGAAATGGATGCTGGTTATACAGATTGTGTTATTCTTCCTGTTACCTTATTTCTGCATACAATTCAATTACAATGAACGATACTGGCATGTGTTGTTTTCTCCTTTGTCAGACCCATACTTTAAGGATCTGTTGATAATAAACGTTTCGTTTATGTTGAGCTTACTACTCATGATTTGGATGAAACACAGGACAAAAGGACTACCTAAAATTGGAACTGTTGTTGTTATATTGGCAGAAGTGGCTATTATAAGCTATGGAATAATGAACAAGACCAGTCAACAATTCAGACATGAAATGAAACTGGCACGTTTGGTGGATGAAAAAGATTGGAAGAGTGTTTTAAAGAATATATCCACAAACAATCAAATAACTCATACGGAAAATGCATTCCGTGTTGTAGCTTTGGCTAATACAAACCAACTGAAAGAACATCTGTTTGAAATGAAGATGCCTTTTCTTCCCAATCCATCGGACGTTTCCTCTGATATGATTATTTATTACAATGATTTATTCTTATATGGTTCTTTCCTTTCGGTTGCCCGTCAGCTAAATATGGAGCAGTGGGTAACTATTGGAGAAAATTATCGAGGATTAAGATATTTTATTGAATTGGCCATTATAATGGATGATGACGAGTTAGCTAAACGCTACATTGATATATTAAAACAGACTCTCTTCCTTCGCGATGCGGCAGATAAATATGAAGCATATTTGAAGAATAAAAAAGCATTTTATGCTGATTATCCTGATTACGCAAGAGTGAAAATTAATTTCATGAAAGAGGATCGTATCTTATCAGCTCATTCGTTTTTTGCTAAAAACTACCTCAAATTTAATTACTTGGATGGCGATAATATAGAAAGACGTTTACTGGCTGAATTGTATATGAAGAACTTAGATCATTTTGTTAAATATTTCACATTGTTAGCAAAAAGATATCCTAATGTGCCTCAGTATATGCAAGAAGCATTGATTTTGTATGCTTTAATGAAAAATGATCCATCCTATCTTAAAATAGCACCAATAGATCAACAACTATTTTATATGGTTAAAAGCTTAGTGGATGAGGTCAGCCGTTGTAATAAAGCTCAAATGGAAGCAGCTTCAGAACGACTGTATAAAAAATACAAAAATACATACGCATACTACTATGTGTTTAATACAGAAGATTATATAAATTATTCCCTCAAATAATCAACCATAAAAATTAGTGGAAATACAATGAACAAGATCATTAAATTAACAAGTACCATACTGACAGCTTTCTATATGATAGCTTGTACATCCACTGTCCCTGCCATTTTTCAAGAGACAAATGATTCATTAATAACGTATCCTGATTATCAGAATATTACGATTCCATCCAATATAATGCCACTAAATTTCGAGGTGTTAAATAAAGGAGAAAAATGTATTGCTCAATTAACAGCTGCGAATGGTGAAACAATTCTTTCTGAGGGAACGAATAAAACCATACAATTTTCCGAAAAAGAATGGAAAAAGCTTCTTCACAACCATGCGGGAGAACAACTGAATGTGGATGTCTATCTAAAAGACGAATCACAATGGAAGCATTTCCCATCTTACCAGTTAATCATTGCAAAAGATTCTATCGACAAATATGTCACCTATCGTTGGATTGAACCTTCATACGAGAGTACGGGTAATATAGGAATTTATCAATATGATATTGAAAATGGCGGGTTAAAAACATTAGCCGACAATCATCTATTTAAAAAGGACCCTTCACTCGGAGCATATCAAACCTGTATGAACTGCCATAACAAACAACGAAATAATCCAGAAAACAGTGTCTTTCAATTTCGTGCGCAAGGTGGTGGTATGCTGGTAACATACAATGGAGAGACCAAGGTTATTTCAACTAAAGTGGGTGATATGGAAATGCCTGCTATCTACGAACGTTGGCATCCGTCTCTACCATTAATCGTTTTTTCTAATAATACGGTACGCCAAATGTTCGGATCAAGAGATCCCAATAAAATAGAAGCCTTTGACTGGCGTTCAGACATCCTACAATACGATATTGTAAAGAATGAAATCAGCTATATCATAAAAACAAAAGGCCAAAGCGAAACATACCCAATATGGTCGGCCGACGGAAAATATCTTTACTATTGTTCATCCGATACTCTTTTCAAAATAGATAAATACAAATCAATGAAATATGACTTGATGCGAATTCCTTTTGATGAGCAATCTATGTCATGGGGAGCACCGGAACGAATCTATAATGCATCAGGAAATAATAAGAGTGTATCTAAACCGCAGGTTTCACCTGATAATCAATACATAGCTATGACTATCTCCGAATATGGTGCATATCATTATACACATATAGATTCAGATGTTTATTTACTGAATCTGACAACACATGAATGTAAACCGATAGAAGCATTGAATTCTCCACAAGCCGAAGGATATGTTACATGGTCGTCAAATGGTCGCTGGCTGATGGTCGGATCCCGCAAAGAAGATGGTAGTTATGCCCGATTATATCTTTCCTATTTTGATACGACTGGGACAGCACATAAGGCATTCCAATTGCCTCATGAAGATCCACTCTTTGACAAAAATCTTCTGAAAAATTACAATTACCCCGAATTCGGTACGGTAGATGTAAAATATACTGCTTCAGACATATATAAAATATTAGAGGATAACGCACCTGTCACTCCTTCATTTAAAGGTGATGTTGAGAAAACAGATGGAAATACAGGTGCATCCATCATAAAATACGAATAACATTTGGTATGAACAAAAAGATAATAAGCAGGTTGAGCAAGGTAATATTCTTTATTGGAGTAGTACTCTTTTTAGGAATATATAACTACGATTTCCTTTATCAGGTCGGTTGGAAAAACTATTTCTTGTTCAATTCGTTTTTTACCCAACAGACCATTTCACAGAGTTGTGGCGTTCTGTTATACATTGCTCGTTTTCTGAGTCTATTATTCCACTATCCATTGATTGGGGCAATAAGTGTGGCAGCCGTCTTGACTGGGATGGTCGCACTGCATGAGTACTTGTTTGACAAAAGAAAGTCTGGTTTCTCGTTCTTGCCATCAATTCTTCTGACTATTGTCATCGGTTGCGGAGGTTGGGCTATCTATGCACGATTTGAAATTGGAACCTTTTTTGCTTTGATTCTTGGCACTATCTGGTGTTTGATAAGCTATCTGCTGTATGATAAGTTTTTAAAAGGGAAGAACATGGCTTATGTGATGCTGATTGTTCAGTTGGTGTTGCTTCCTGTTTTGGGTGTCTTTTCGATGCTTTCCATTGTGATGATTGCTGTCGAGGAATATTTGGAGAAAAAGAAGGGATTACTACTACTTTGCTATTTATTGTTACCTTTGGGTGTGGCAGTCGGTGAGATATATGTCGTTTCGCACTTTTTTTATGGTGAATCCTTTGTGTATGCGTTGAGAATGCCTTTGCCGGATCCTTATTTCACCAGGATGTTTGTCTGTTCGCTATGCTTGTTGTGTTGTTTGATTGTTTCTCCGTTGATTAAGAAGATTGAGATACCTGTATTGGATACGTTTTATCGGAAATTTCCGTTCCATTCGTTGGTGCTATTACTTTGTTCTTTTGTGTTGATTTACTTTGTGTCCTTTCATGAAACGAATTATCGTTCGTTGATGAAACTTTCTCGTCTATGTGATGAGATGAAGTGGAGAGAAATTGTGGAGCAATGTAAGGATATAGCACATCCGACAAAAGGTATTAATGCATACCGTGTCATTGCACAAGGAAACTTTGGAAAGGAATGTGAAAAACTATTTGATGTAAATATGCCATTATCTCCTTG
The DNA here is from genome assembly GCA_902766045.1 of uncultured Bacteroidales bacterium. Classification (GTDB taxonomy): domain Bacteria; phylum Bacteroidota; class Bacteroidia; order Bacteroidales; family Paludibacteraceae; genus UBA1181. The sequence goes on along the minus strand of CACXCA010000002.1, from coordinate 92,762 downwards.
CTCGTCTCCATATAAGATAGAAGAGATTGTTTATGAGGCAGACCTTACTTTTTATGCTTCATTCTTGGCGGCAAGTTATCATCAGAATATGGATAATTGGGTGATTTATGGTGAATCGTTCCGTTATCTGAAGAATATGACTTTTATATCTTTATTAAGGGGCGATGATGAATTGGCTGCAAGGTATATTTATTTGATGAAACAGACCTCTTTTTTAGATGATTTAGCCGATGAATACGCTACATATTTGAATAATAAGGAGTTGCTCTATAAGAAATATCCTATTTGTAAAAAGATAAAAGGCAATGAAGTTTTACAGGATGTCCCTCAGAATGTCTTTGCAAATTTAGCGGAGTATTATTTAGCCTATAATCGATTTAATAATGATAATTTGAAAAGATGTGTGCTTGCAAAATTATTTGTAAAGGATATAAAAGGAGCTTTGAATGACTACCTTACTTATGTGAAGGATAAAAAAGATTTGTATCAATATATGTCGGAAGCGGCAGTCTTGTATGCAACACAAACCAATGATGATACGTATGTCAAAGCGTTACAAGTGAACGGTAATGTTGTCAATAAGGTGGTAAGTTGCCTTCGGGAGTATTATTTACTTCAACAAAACAAACAAACGGATACATCGGAGTTATGTCGCAAGTACAAAGGCAGTTATGTCTTATTTTATATTATGGATACACATAAATTTCAATCAATAAAAGAGTAAGATGAAGAGAAGAATACATACACAAAGATTATATAAAACAATAGGATGGTTCTTGTTGAATTTATCCGTTATGGTATCATGTACATCATCGTTGCCAAAGCAGTATGTGGATGTGCAGGAGGATACGTTGAAAATCTATCCTGACTATAAAAATATTATTATTCCACAGAATATTGCACCATTGAATTTTGTGGTGGATAATCAAGCTGATTGTTGGTGGGTATGTGTTAAATCATCGGAAGGAAATGCTCTTTTGACAATGTCGGATGATGATAGAAAGTTCTGTTTTTCTAAAAAAGAATGGAATAAAATCATGTCAGAGAATGTTTCAAAAACATTATGGGTGGATGTCTATATGAAAAAGAAGAACACCTGTTATAAGTATCCAAGTTTTAAGTGGACAGTTGTAGCCGATAGTATCGATCCGTATGTGACGTGTCGGTTAATCGAACCGCTTTATAATGCAGTGGGTAGAATTACTTTGTCTCAGTTTAATCTTGAGAATGGAACATACAAAGACTTGGCTGATAACAAACGGTTTATAGATGATGTCTCGCGCGAAGACGGTCCTAAGTGCGTAAACTGTCATACGAAACAACGGAATGGTTCGGGAAATGCGCTCTTTTTTTGTAGAGGAAAGGTGGGTGGTATGGTGTTGACATACAATGGTAAAACACAGTTTGTGGATACTAAGGTGGGTGATTTGAGAGTATCTGCCGTCTTTTCTGCCTGGCATCCAACGAAGCCTTATATAGCATTTTCCAATAATAAGGTTATGCAGTTGTTTATGTCAAAGGCTGATTCAAAAATCGAACCATTGGATTTCTATTCCGATTTGCTCATGTATGACATAGAGAGAAATGAGGTCAGTTATATTCTACAGACTCCGCATCAAATGGAGATGAATCCTTATTGGTCGGCCGATGGTAAGTATGTATATTATTGCAGTAGTGATTCGTTGTTGAACAATCAGAATGTTCTATTGTACAAGAATATGAAATATGATTTGATGAGAGTTGCCTTTCAAGAAGATTCTTTGACTTGGGGTAAGCCAGAAATGGTGTATCATGCAACAGCGGAGGGAAAGAGTGTTTCAAAACCTAAGATTTCACCGGATAATCGCTATGTCTTATTTACACTGTCTGATTTTGGAGGGTATCATTATTCACATCCTGATGCTGATTTGTATATATATGATTTAGAAAAAAAACAAGCACTTCCGTTGGATTCTATTAACACAGAACGTGCGGAAGGAATAGGGGATTGGTCCAATACAGGACGGTGGATTTTGGTCTCTTCTCGTGTGGATGGAACATATACTCGTTTGTTCTTGTCTTATTTTGATAATGAAGGAATAGCGCATAAACGTTTTCAACTGCCTCATGAGGATCCTTTGTTTGACCGTGATATGATGAAAAACTATAATGCTCCGGAATTTGGAACGAATGATGTGAAGATGACTCCTATAGAGTTGAATGAGTTAGTTGATAAGGCGGAAGTTCTAAAAGCTAATTATCGAGGGGAGATGATCTATCAGTCAGATGGAGTGTCTGGTGCTTCTGTAATCAAATAAATCAGAGATGATAGAATGATTTTTTTATTAAAAAATGTAATTTATTATAATAAAAGTTGGTTTTTTTGAATAAAAATATTTTCTTTGTAAGGTATTTCTATGATGATTTTGGGGTAATTTGACAGATTATTTAATGGTATATTTATAAAAAGGTTTTTTTATTATGAAAAAGACAGGTTTAATTCTTTTGAGTTTAATGGGACTTGGTAGTACCATGCTCGCAGAACCGTCTCAGGTAACGGTTGAATTCAGCGATTTTACAAAAAAGTCATTTGTATTGGCAGAGTCTCCGACTTTCCAATATAAGAATGATAGTCTGGTAATCAATGGAAGTGTCTCTACGGCATATCCGTTTGCAAAGGTTAAAAAGTATTACTTTGAAGATGGAGAACCATCGGAAATGTCGAGTGTTGAATCGAACGAGGTGCGTGTTACATACTTAGATAATCAGCACATTCAAATTGAAGGGTTGAAAGAAAATTCTCAAGTGGCTCTTTTCTCCGTATTGGGACAGCTGATAGAGATAAAGTCATCTCAATCAGGTGAAACTGTTCAGATGACCTTGCCTAATATAAAGGGCATCTATGTTTTGAAAATCAACGAACAGATTGTTAAACTTATAAAGGAGTAAGCGTATGAAAAAATATATACTAACAGGCCTTATGGCTTTGATGTGCGGTGTTTCGGTTTCATACGCACAAACAATGTTTGTTGACGAGATCTTGAATGGTGATAGTATCAAACATGTTTATGATGTAAATATGATCGATTCTGTTGCTCATGTCGATTCTTCTCGTCAAGTGATTATTTTTGCCAATGGACATTATAGATATGCATATCAAGTAGAAAATCTGAATCGAATCTATTTCTCAGATAAACATGGCGTTAATGGAACGATAAAAAGAGTTGGTGGATGCATAGGCGGTGAGGAGTTAATTTATTCGATAGATGATAATAGTAATAGTCCTGCGAATCCATTTGTAAGTGAGTTAAATGCAGAAAACGACACTATTTTCACTTATAAGTATGATTCCAAAGAGAAACAGTTGACTCTTAAAGTTTTCTCTTATTACGGAAATTGTTGTGGTGAAGGTTGGAGTATGAATCTTTCCACTGTGAAGGATACAATATCGGTTCAACCTGTACAATTGGGTGAAGCAATATGCAATTGCATTTGTTGTTTTGACTTAGCTGTTGAGTTGAGCAACATTGAGGCTATCAAATATTGTTTGAAACTAGACGGAAAGAATTATGACATTGATTTGTCGCAAGTCCAGACTGGAGCTTTTCTCGATCTTCCAACGGGTGCATTTGTAAAGAACAGTCCATGTAAAAGTAATCTTATGGAAGAAGCAACTCCTGATGAACAAGGAGATAATATTGGCACAACTTTCGATTATGGATATTTGAAAAAGGGAGATACATTGGTAACCTATATTATAGAGCCTGGAGCATGTGAGGTTGTCTCTCATGACAGAGAATTTAATTGCTGTCCAGGACAGATACTCTCCAATGTGAGGGCATCAAAGGATACTGTCTATATTAATTCATATGAAGCGGAGTCAGCGTGTGGTTGCGATTGTTTATATGACGTTACTACAAGAGTGGAGAACTTGAAGGGAAAACGTTATATTTTTGTGGTGGATGGTACTGTGTTTGACGTTGATATGACATCCTCTACATATGGAGAAGTTGGTGTTATCCTAAGAGGAGAAAGAGGTAAGTTCTATGGAAGTAGCGAATGTAAGAATTCCTTGTTCGATAATGACAAAGGAGTGGAGGAAGTAGAGCCTACTGCGATAAGACATGAGAAGTCAGACACATTGGTTTCCTATCGCTTTAATGTGCTAACGGGTGAGGGTGAGATAGTGTCATACAATTTGCTTTACAATTGTTGTGCAGAGTTGGATTCTAAGGTGACAATCCAGAATGATTCAATTATTATAAATACCATAGACAAGGCTGATGTGGCATGCAAATGTATGTGTACGTTTGATGTTACCACTAAATTGTACGGCATGCGTCCTCAGAAATATCATTTTATTGTTGATGGAACAGAGTTTGACATCGATTACGGCCCTTTCTCTGGCGTGATTTACGAAGGAGTTATCATGAATGAGCCAAGAGGTATATTTATGAAAAGTAGTCAATGCAAAGGCGGAAGTGATGCAGAGGGGAATAAAGAACCAGATCGCTCAAGAGGAGGTTTATATTATTCTGATGGTCATGCGGAACGCACGGATACGTTGGTCTCATATAAATATGATCCTCTGACGAAAGAGTGTATTATAGTTTCTTACGATGTGAAACTTACATGTTGTGGGGAGGTGGCATCAATGACGACATTAGAGGAGAACGCCATTATTATCAAAGGATATCAAACTGGTGATATCTGCAGGTGTCAGTGTGTCTATGACATCACCACGAAGGTGCAGGGATTGAAGAAACAGAAATATCGTTTCGTGGTGGATGAAGTAGAGTTTGTAGTTGATTTTTCACAGGCGACAGAAGGGGTCGTGACTCGGTGACGATAAAAAAATATAAATGACAGTCCGCAATGTTTTTTTCTTGTCCACATTGCGGACTTTTTTATGCTATGGGAAATATTATCTTTGTATCATGCCTCTATGAATGAGAAGAATTTATAAGGTGTTAAATCAGTATTGTTTCTTTTTAACTGAATAAACATAATGGATAATAATAATCAATTAAAAGAATACGCGGAAAGTAAGTTAGATGAACTTTGGAAAAATGTCAGATCATTTCGTCAAAGTGGTAATTTTAAGGCGATAATGCAGGCATGCGTTCGTTTCCGACATCTTGCACCCTTTAATTCTATGTTGGTGGAGATTCAACGTCCTGGAGCTCCTTTTGTGCTTACGGAAAATGAATGGCGTAAGAAATATGATCGAGGAATAAAACCTAATTCACGTCCTGTGATTATTCTTCTGCCTTTTGGACCTGTTGATTATTTGTTTGATATAAATGATACCTATCCGTTGATGTCGAAGTCAAACTGGATGACCAAAGAGAAAATATTACAAAGTATTGAAGACTCCTATAAGACGAAAGGTGAAATCTCTGATTTTGAAATTGGTCAGTTGATGAGAAAACTATGCTTTCATGGTGTATATGTGGATAATAATTTTATTGCAGGATCTATGTTTTTTGCACAGATTCAGTTGGTGAAAGACCATTTTACATCTCTTTCTATTCCATACGATAACTCATTTATCTCTTGGTATCCTGCTTTTTTGTTGAGTGTCAACCGGACTATTCATAAAAGTGATTGGTTTTCAAGTGCGTGTCATGAATTAGGACATTTATTCTGTTTCCATTTGCCTGCACCTGCTACATGGAAAGATTGGACGAAACGAAATATCTCGATAGATGCGGCAGAGTTTGAGGCAGAGTCCGTTGCATGGTTGGTTTGTGAAATCTTGGGAATAAAAAATCCATCGGAGGTGTATCTTAGTAACTATCTGGATGATAATGATGAGATTCCAGAAGAGGTGAGTATAGATAGGATTCTTTCAGCAACGAAGGAGATTTTGAATCTGTGTTCGTCCAATTATTTAGGATGTAAAAATGGATTGCTATATAAACATGATACTCAGTTTATTAAATATATAGATAGTTTCCCTAAGAAGAAACGCAAGGCAAAAGAGATGAACACACCTTCTCCTAATATAATAGATGAGGATTTGCCATTTTAAAGAATAGAGACGCACGGCCGTGGTCTCTACGGTGACCAATTTCATTATGTTCCACAACTTGGTGTTTATTATATACATACAAATTTTACTAGTAAATCAAATATAACAGGAGACTATGTTATGTATGGTTCATCTCATGAATTAATTAAAAATGGCATTGGATTTGAAATCCAACCATTACGATTTGAAGTTCGTCCTAATAAACATCTTGGATTGTCAATGGGTGTATTTAATATTTCTTTTATTGATTTGATTCAAAAGAATGAAAATCAGTATAAAACAACAGGTTTTGCTTTTGATTTAGGTATAAATCCAGAAGTGGGCATGCAAATTTATTTTTGATTCCCAATTAATCGATAAAAAAACTTCGGAGCAAATGCCCCGAAGTTTTTTTTATGTGGATTATCAACTTGATTAAGCTTGTTCCAAAGCCAAAGTCTTAGTTGGTTGGTCGCAAACTTCAGAAGGACCGAAGTATTGGATAGGACCTGGGTAAACATAAGATGTTTCGATTGCCCATTTCTCGCGGTTAGCAGCCAATGCTTTGAAAGGTGCACCGTTCAATTCAACTAATGCTTTGCGGATAACTGGTTTTTGCTTACCGTTACGTTGCTCCATGTTCATCATCATTGTGATAGGCACACCAGCAGCGATCCATTGATCAGCAGGCTTAGTAGTGTTCTTGATCAATGACATGTAACCTGATTTGCCAGAAGCGATCAAGTTAGCAGCATTGTAACCCAAAGAGTAGCAGTAGTCAGCATCGAAGTTAGAAGGAGCTGCGCAACGACCTTCGTAACCGAAGAAGTGACCAAGACCAGAGAATTTACCAACATATTTACCTTCAGCCTTCATTGCAGCCAAACGAGTCTTAACCATCTCGATAAGCAATTTCTCAGTTTCGATCAATGAAACTTGTACGTTACCGTGAGGGTCACGCTCTAATGTCAATTGTTTTGCGATAGCTTCAGGAAGACTCTCGTAAACAGACTTGCTATTAGCAGAAAGTTTAGAAACAGCAGTCTTAACATCTGATTCAGTAGCCAACAAATCGTTCAATTCCTTGATCAACACTTTCATTTCAGGAATGAACTCGATCAAACCTTCTGGAATCAACACAACACCGAAGTTGTTACCTTTAGCAGCACGAGCAGCTACAGTATCAGCAATGTTGTTAACGATTTGAGCCAAAGTCATCTTCTTAGCCTCTACCTCTTCTGATACAATACAGATGTTTGGTTGAGTTTGAAGACCACACTCCAAAGCGATGTGAGAAGCAGAACGACCCATCAACTTGATGAAGTGCCAGTATTTCTTTGCAGAGTTAGCATCACGCATGATGTTACCAATTACTTCAGAATATACTTTACATGCTGTATCGAAACCGAAAGAAGTCTCGATTTGATCATTCTTCAAGTCACCGTCGATTGTCTTAGGACAACCAATTACTTGGATACCAGCTTTCTTAGCTAAGTAGTATTCAGCCAATACACAAGCGTTAGTGTTAGAGTCATCACCACCGATGATAACCAAAGCCTTGATGCCTAATTTGTTGCAAATCTCGATACCACTATCGAACTGAGATTCCTCTTCCAATTTAGTACGACCAGAACCGATGATATCAAAACCACCTGTGTTACGATAATCGTCGATGATATCTGCTGTTAATTCAATGTATTTGTGGTCGATCAAACCGCTAGGACCACCTAAGAAACCATACAACTTTGAGTTTTTGTTCAAAGCCTTGATTCCGTCGAACAATCCAGAAATAACGTTGTGTCCGCCAGGAGCTTGTCCACCAGAAAGGATTACACCTACGTTAAAGTCACCCATAGACAATTTAGCAGCAGCAGCCTCGAATGTTACGATAGGCATACCATACGTGTTAGGGAATAACTTCTTGATTTCTGCTTGGTTTGCAACTGACTCAGTTGCTTTACCTTCTTTAAGAGCTACGCCACCTTTGAAAGCCTTAGGCAATTTTGGTTGATAAGCAGCTCTAGCGATTTGCAATGCACTTTTTGCCATTGTTTATTATATTTTAGATGATTAAAAATTAAAATCTAACTATCTCTTGCAAATTTCGTAATTTTATTTGAATAAAACAAGTTGTGATAAAGTCAAAAAAAATGAAAGAATTGTTTTGTTTATAAAGCTTTATTATTACATTTGTAGTAACTGTAGAACTAAACAATAGTAAAGATATGAGGAAATTATTAACGATTTTATTGTCAGGCGTGATACTCTTTGGTATGATGGTATCATGTGTCGAAGAGGAGATTGATACGATTTTGAACGACACTCCAGAAGAAACACAGAATGATTCGACTAAAATAGACGAAGGAGAAGAACCCGAACCTGAGGTGGTTTCGCTCTATACGGACGAGGAACTGGCTATGGCGAATACTGCTGCCGATGTCGATTATTTGACAGAGGAGGAGAAAAAGGTGATTTTCCTTTGTAATTTAGCTCGTTTGGATGGGGAACGTTTTGCCGAGGAGTATCTTACTCCATACGTTGAAAAGAATAAATTGAATGTGGAGACAAATGAGTATCTTGCTTCTCTTTATACAGATTTGCGTGAAGTGAAAGATCATGTAATGTTACGTCCGTCGAAAGAATTGTGTGATGCAGCTGCATATCACGCAAAAGATTCGGGGGAGAATGGTATCACAGGTCATGTTTCTTCCGATGGAACGGACTGGGATGAGCGATTGGAACGTTTTGTGCCTTCCTGGTATGCTTTGGCAGAGAATTGCACTTACGGTTCCAATAGAAAGTATGCAATATATATTGTAATGAATCTGCTGATTGATGAAAATATTTCTTCTTTAGGCCATCGAAAGAATATTCTTAGTGATAAGTACAATCATATCGGCGTTTCTATTATGCCACATTCATCTTATACGTATAATTGCGTACAGGATTTTGCAAAGCTTTAAAGATTAAAAGTTTAGTTTAGATACGATGAAAAGGCATTTGTGTCTGATTTTGACGTGTTGTGGAATGACTCTTTGTTTGTCCATGATTTCATGTGATAGCAAGGAGTCTGCCACGTATATTAATAGTAATACGGCAAATGTAGATAATATTGTACATGAAGAGTCGGGAAATGTATGGAAACCATCTAAAGCCAATTCGTTGTTTACAGCAGAAGAGCAGGAGATGGCTAATACAGCTGCTGCCGTGGATTATATGACTGATGAAGAGAAAAGGGTAGTTTTCTTGTGTAATTTGGCTCGCTTGGATGGTAATCGTTTCTTGATAGAGTACCTTAGGCCGTATATCAGAAAAAATAAACTTAATATGACGGCTAGTAAAGATTTGCAATCGTTGTATTATGTTGATTTGAAGAATGTTAAAAATAGATATATGTTACAGCCGATGAAAACGTTATGTGATGCGGCTGCTTATCATGCAAAGGATATGGGGCAGCATGGGCTCATCGGTCACTCATCATCAGATGGAACGGATGGTATTGCTAGAATACAGAAGTTTGTTTCGAAAGCTTCACGGGTGGGTGAAAATTGTCATTATGGTCGTGAAGATGCGTTGGATATCGTGATCCAGTTGTTGATTGATGAGAATTATCCTGATGTGGGACATCGAAAGAATATATTGGATGCGTATTGGACAAACATTGGGGTTTCTATCCAATCACATTCACGTTATCGGTACAATTGTGTACAGGATTTTTGCCGTATGTGATAGCGTTTATTTTATTGTTAATTGATTTTCATTCATGCGCATCATGTATTGTTGTATGATGGCTTTTAATTCCCTTTCCATGGTGTTTTGTAGTGCTGTCTGATTCAATATGTTATTCTGTAGGATTGAATCAGATAGCGTATAGAAACCGATGGCTTTTTCTCCGTCAAATTGTAGCAGATGATTTTGTTTTACGTATTGGTATATGTCGTTGTTGTAATGTACGGCATATAGATCATCTGCTGGTGTGTTGAGTAGATCGCATCCGAAAGCTACGTATGGTTTATCGTAGTTCAGTAAGCCTAAGAGGGTAGGCATAATATCTGTTTGTTGCGCGATGATATCTTTTATGCCTGTTGGTGTCTCTCCGGAAGGATCAAAAAGAATGATGGGAACGCAGAATTTTCCTAAATCAGTCTGGTAAAATACGTGATCAGTAAGATTGGTATGGTCTGCTGTTAAAACGAATAGTGTGTTTTTATACCATTCTTGTAGGGAGGCGGTCTCAAAGAATTTTCTGAGGGCATGATCGGTGTATCGGATACATTTGTGGATGATTAGGGAGCCTTCAGGGAAAGTATCTTTGTATTGTGATGGAATAACAAATGGATGATGAGAAGAAGCCGTGAAAAGGGCTGTTATGAATGGTTCTTTCATCTCGCTCATCTTTTGTGCATAGAATTGCAAGAATGGTTCGTCCCAGATAGCCCAGGTGCCGTCAAAGTCTTTATCACCATCGAATCTGTTATCTTCATTGTATTCAGTTCTGCCGAAGTAATCCTGGAATCCAGTGGAACGGGCAAAGGCTTGAAAGCCCATCGAACCGTTTTGTGCTCCGTGGAAAAAGGCGGAATAATAACCTTTGGATGATAGTTCCTTTGCCAACCCGCTTACGTCATTCAGTGAGGCATCTGTTAGGAAGAATGGCTCAACGAACATCGGAATGGACGACAGAATAGAAGGCATTCCATCGATGCTTTTTCGCCCATTGCTATAGGAGTAGCGAAAAGTGAGACTTCGACTGACCAATGAATCGGTGAAAGGGGTATATCCATTGTATGCTGGTTCTAAATCTTTGTTCAGTGAACCAATATATTCTTTGCCGAAACTTTCGATGATGAGTACAACAATATTCTTGGGACGAAACGAGAGAGAGTCGTTGGGTGTATGAACAGGTGTATAAATCTGTTCCATCTCTTCTTGGGTGAAATATGACGGGGTGACAAATGCTTTGTTATTAATTGTTCGAAGGATAGAGAAGGGGGTGTTCAGCACAAGTGCTGCCTCTGAAGGTTTGGAGACATATTGATTAGCATTGCTGATGGTGATGGGTCTTACAGCTGCACCAAAGCCGCCTCTCATGCCATTGACGGTGAGGTATATGATTAGTATGAAAAGAAGCGTCCGAATAGGGTAGTAATACTTTAATTGAACAGCCTCACAGTTTTTATATTGGGGAGCCTTGTATAACTTGTACAAGAGAAATAGCAGGATAAAAGCGGATAAAACGAGATACCAATGACGGATTATCTCAACTCCGAAGATTGAACCTAGATTGTCTTCTCCAGCAAATTCATGGAAGACTGATGCAGTGGTTCTTCTGCCAGTGAATTTGTAATAGACGGCATCTGTAAGGTTCATTAGAATGCCAATTCCATTAAAGAGTAAAAAGAGAATTTTGCCGATTAATGCGGATAATTTATATTTTGTATGGATGGGGATAGACAAGAGAACAATGAGGAGAATGTTGGTGTATAGCACAGCCGACAAATCGAATTTTAGTCCGCCGATAATGATTTGTGTCCATTGATCGAATGATATGTTGGTAAAACTACTATAATTTTCCGCCCAGTAGATGAAACGGCAAATCATATAGGAAATCATTGCAATCAGAAGATTCCAGGTTAGTACGAATATCTCGTTTATGAATAGTTTCTTTGAATCAGTCATGTTATGTTAAAATTGGATTGTAAAGTTACAAAATAGAAGCATATTTTAGGTAAGATTCATGGAGATAAAAAAAAATATGTGTTTATGAAGAAAAAAAATTTTTATAAAAAATTATCGTATTCATGGGGAAAAATGATTTGTGAGAAAATAAAAGTCCTTATAAATTAGAGAATTAGCTAGTTTTGTAATGAAAAAATTATTATATTTGCATGCAAAGAAAAACAAATCAAGCATATTAGTTTGATGAAACAGTAAAAAGTTTTGGCTCCGGAGGTCCGAGAGGATAACCGGAGTTCTTTTTTTATCGGTTCATGATTATTTCACATGATAAAAATTTGGCAATCTTTGATCTAATTAGAGCAGAGAATGTATAATTTTGCATAAAAAAGAAGAGTGAGATGGATTTAGAAAAGATAGCGAATCAAACGGAGCAGGTGATAAGTGCTTTGTTGAATGATCATCCGATGAAACGGGGATCTATATTTGTGATTGGTTGTTCTTCCAGTGAAGTTGTAGGTGGTAGAATAGGGAAGAATTCCAGTGAAGAGGTTGGCAAGGTAATATTTGAGACAGCGCATAAAATTTTGACGGTAAAAGGGATATTTTTAGCCTGTCAATGCTGTGAGCATTTGAATCGTGCGTTGGTAATAGATGAGGCATGTGCTGAAAAGTATGGGTATGAACCCGTATGTGTTGTGCCATGGTTGCATGGGGGTGGTTCTTTTGCTACTGCAGCCTATCATAGTTTTGAAAAACCTGTGGTGGTTGAGCATGTCAAAGCTTCTGCGGGATTGGATATTGGAGATACATTGATCGGAATGCATCTGAAGGATGTAGCGGTACCTGTTCATCCTGCAATAAAACAAATAGGAGAGGCTCATGTGGTAGCCGCCTATTGTCGTCCTAAATTGATAGGAGGTGAACGTGCTAAATATGCGGAATAGATAGGCGTGATTGACTCATAGAAGATACATAATGTAAAATGTAAGGGGGTGCTTCAATTGAAACATCCCCTTGGCATTACTATAACTAAAACATTTTTGTTTATTTACTACCTCTCAGCAGTGTGTATGATTTTCCTTCTTTGTTTTTCAAAATGTAGAATCCTGCATTGAACAGCTCATAATTATTCCTTTGAATGGTGACCGTTTTTATGTATCTACCGAGCATGTCGAATACTTGATAATCTCCTTCTGGAATTTCATTTAAATCAGAGATTGTCAGGTCAACATTCGTTTCTTCTTGAATCAGGTTGAACTTCAGATTGTCTAAATCAAACCAATCGCCCGTGATTTCTAACTTTAACACATGTTTGCCCTTGGTTAATTTATTCAACTTGACAGTCACCGTTTCAAATGATTCGTAACTACCCGTGTTAGGCACTTTGACGAATCCACCTGGGGTACCATCGTCGCCAGGGATGATGAAGGTATTGTCCATGTAGAGCGTGAAGGAACCAGATGTTTCCTTGGAAGCCACCCGACATTCCACTTCGTATTCGCCATCTTTTTCTACCTCTACTGTATATTCGAGCCATTCACCTGTTTGGAGGTATCCGATAGCGGTATTGTTCATATCCACGCCTTCGTTACGGTCGCCACCGTTGTGGTTTTGTTCGTCGTTATCGTGGTAAGCGTTTCCTTCACCTCCGTAGTCAAATTCTTCCGCTTCTATTGTTCCTGGAATTTTAGCGGGAGAACCATTGAAAGGGGTTTGTGGTTTCATGATGGTAATCTTAATCTTCGATGTTGTGTACTCTTTGTTTTGGTTGTCGTAGCCGACAGCCCAAATAGTATGGTCTCCTTGTTCAACATCTTCCCATTCGTAAGATAGTTGGTTGCTAGCTATCTTATTGCCATCTGCATAGATATCGACTCTGTTTATGTTGTCGTTTTCTTTGTTTAGAGAGATTTGAACTTTTCCTGGTTCTGATTCTACCGTAACAGCTGCAGAAATAGAGAGGTCAACTTGTTGAACTGGATTGTCACCTAAAAGCTCTAACATCTTTTCTGCATAACGTTTTCCTAATAGCTTATATCCGTCCACGTTAAAATGATATTGATCTCCTGCAGCACCGCATCCGTCAGCAGAAATCACATGGGCGGTAGGTATTGTATTAGGCACTGTACGGATAACATTGTTATGTCCGCTGCAAGGACCCGTATAACGTACTTCACCTACCAATAGAGGTACCTCAGAAGCTTTTAAACCAAGGTCGGACAACATATTGTCATAGACACCTTTCAGACGTCTCGGCCAATCGTTTTGACCGCTGTTTGTCTCTCCTTGATGAACGAGAATACCTTTGATGACACCCACTTCTTTAGCAATTTTTGCCATCTCGATGATTCGCCCATAAGGGTTACTGCCATATTCTTTGGCATAATTCTGCAACCAGTCTGCAGCGGAATTAAGATACGATTGGTAGTTGTTCTTTTCAAACAGTTGAATGTCGGCGCCACCGACAGCCACTACGATGACTCCCACTTTGATTGCGGGGTCCAATTTCTCGACCAAGGTGCGTCCGAAGTAATCAATAGGACCGAATCCCATACTTTGTCCGTTACTTTGACTTCCGTGGAAACAACGAGCTAAAGGTGGAATGGCAGTGTACCATTGCCCTTTTTTGCGGTCTCCGTTCCTGCAATCATTCGCAGAGTATAGCAATTGGAATCTCTCATCTACATTTACTTGCTCAGAAGTTGGTACAGGTGCATTTCCTTCCATATTGGATTGTCCCCAACAAATATAGATGTGAAAATTAGGGTCTGGGGCAGCTTTTATTGTAAAAGTTGCACTTAGAAAACAAACTAAGCATACAGCTATTAGTGTGAGTTTTTTATTTTTCATGATTCGATTTTTTGAGTTTCCCTATGCAAATATAGAACTTTTATTGGTTCCTTAATGTAATTTTTGATTCATTGGGTGGAATATTTAGTTCAAAGAGCCTTTTTAGGTAGTTTCTTTTCATGAAAATATTGAGTAAAGGAAGCAATATAGACTCTTTGGGGGAATATACAAACACATGGGGATGCATTTTTGGGATACATCCCCTTGCCATCTATTATAACTAAAACATTAATTATTTGTTGTTACTTATCAGCAACGTGTATGAATTTCCTTTGTCATTCTTTAAGATATAGAAACCAGAATTTAATTGTTCAGAATTATTTCGATTGATAGTGATCATCTTAATGTATCTGCCTAGTACGTCGAATACGTAGTAATCACCTGCTGGGATTTCATTTAGATCAGAGAATGTTAAGTCAACATTCGTATCTTCTTGAATCAGGTTGAATTTCAGATTGTCTAAATCAAACCAATCGCCTGTGATTTCTAGCTTTAACACATGTTTGCCCTTGGTTAATTTATTCAACTTGACAGTCACCGTTTCAAATGATTCGTAATCACCCGTGTTAGGCACTTTGACGAAACCACCTGGGGTACCATCGTCGCCAGGGATGATAAAGGTATTGTCCATGTAGAGTGTGAAGGAACCCGATGTTCCCTTGGAAGCCACCCGACATTCCACTTCGTATTCGCCATCTTTTTCTACCTCTACTGTATATTCGAGCCATTCACCCGTTTGGAGGTATCCGATAGCGGTATTGTTCATATCCACGCCTTCGTTACGGTCGCCACCGTTGCGGTTTTGTTCGTCGTTATCGTGGTAAGCGTTTCCTTCACCTCCGTAGTCGAATTCTTCCGCTTCGATAATGCCAGGAATTTTGGCAGGTGTTCCATTGTATGGTTTCTGTTCTGGAAGAATTTTTATGGTCTTTTTAGGCGTAGTGTATTCTTTATTGTCGCTATCATATCCAACAGCCCAGATGGAGTGGGAGCCTTCTAAGATATTTTCCCATACATAGGAGTCTCCTTCAGCAATACGTTCGTTGTCTGCATAGATCTCCACACGTTGGATAACCTCTGCGTCATAATTTACGGTTATACTTACCTCTCCAGGCTCTGATTCTTGGTTAAGAATGGTTGAGAGAGAAAGAGAAGATTGTTGAACTGGATTGTCTCCTAATAATTCCAACATCTTTTGAGCATAATGTCTACCTAATTCTTTGTATCCCTCTACTGTGAAGTGGTATTGGTCGAAGGCAGCTTCACATCCTTCAGAAGAGACTACATAAGCGGTAGGTATAACGTTAGGTACGTTTGCGATGATTCTATTATGACCACTGCAAGGACCAGAGTGACGAACTTCACCGACAAGTAATGGAACCTCAGCAGCATTCAAACCAAGATCGTTCAACATGTTTTCATATACGCCTTTCAAGCGAACTGGCCAATCCTCTTGTTCGTTATTGTTTTCGCCCTGATGGATAAGGATTCCTTTGATGACACCCACTTTTTGTGCCTCTTTTCCCATCTCCATAAGTCTCTTGTAAGGGTTGTTTCCATACGCTCTGGCATAGCTTTGTAACCAATCGGCTGCTGTTCTGATATAGTTTTCGCATTTATCTTTTTCGAACAATGCAATGTCAGATCCACCGCAAGCTACAACAACGACACCCACACGAATGCTAGGATCGAGTTCCGCTACCAAGGTACGTCCGAAGTAATCGACAGGACCGAATCCGATGTTATTGTCATGGAAACAACGAGCTAAAGGTGGAATGGCGGTGTACCATTGACCTTTCTTGCGGTCTCCTCTGGAACAATCGTCGGCTGTGTACAACATCTGAAAACGTTCGTCCACCCCTTCCTTTTCTGAATTAGGAACGGAGGCGTTTCCTTCCATGTTGGATTGACCAAAGCAGAGATAAATATGAAAATTAGAATCTGGGTCAGCTTTCATAAAGAAAGTGGCACCCAAATAACAGAGCATACATAAAGCTATGCGTATAATTTGTTTGTTTTTCATGGTTTTAAATTTTGGGTTCTGTGCAAAAGTACTCTACGGACTTAGTTTTCAGTATGAATTTTATAGCATCAGATTGGATTATTTTGTCAAGTTCTAAATCTTTAAAACCATAATATCATTATATTTGTCATGTAAAATTGTCAAAAATATATTGCTATGCATTGTAAATTAATAGTTTCAATTGTATGTCTTGTCGGATTTGCCAGTTGTAATAATGGGGTAGAAGCGCCTATCGTTAATACCATTACAGGAGATTCTATTATTATTACACAGAGTGATTCTAATTCAGTTAGTCTGCAAAAAGATTCGGTAGTTAAGGAGGTTGTTAATGATGAAGAGGATGACGATGATGAATATGAAGGAGAATCGGATAATGATAAATTTGGCATAGGCAAACGAGTGTCAAAAAAGAGTCTCTTGGATGCAGACATAAATATAACTCAAATCTACAATTTCCCAGAGAGTTTACAACCTGATGGCTGTAAACAAGTGTATTTTGGTGTTTATTACGGTGATTATAATACTTTTTATGTATTATATTCTTTTGAGAATGACAGTTTTTCTATAGCCTATAAAGTAGAAGTAGAAGAAGAAAAGTCTTTTTGTCCGGCAACTTGTTGGGGTGGAGCGTATGTCTATTATGAAAATGGGATTTTGACAAGGAAATGTGAAGAGAATGCTAACATTTACAAACTCCATTTTAAAATACAAGGGGATAAAATGGTCTTTATTGGTGATGTATTAGAAGATCCGAATAAATGGCTAGATGAAGCGTTGGAAAAAGAAGAGGATCCTGAAAAATATTGTGCACTTTGTTGGGGTGTTCAATATCGAGAACAATGGTGGATAGATGATTGCCTATCAAGCGGTTTGATTATGGCTATATACAAAGCGAAACAACTAATCAAGGAGGGTAAACAAGAAGAAGCAAATGAGATGATTCAAAGACTTGAAAACGAATACAAAAAGGGTATTCCAGACGACACTGCATGGGTCGTATTGGAAAAACTGAAAAATCTCAGTGGACAGACAAAAAAATAGGTTTCTAATCAAATCACACAAATCTCTATTAACCAACTCCTTGTTGTGCTCTGCTGTCAAATCTATTTGTAAACATATTTGTCAGATTTGTAAATATTTGTAAGATTTCTGTCCGAAGGACACTTAGGAAAATAAAAAAATCGGAGGACTAAAATCCCTCCGATTTTCATTATATAGAAAACGTTATTAATACTCCATCTTAGTCATACGAACTGAACTATATATGATATGAGTCGCTTTGCGAGAAATCATACAAATCTATTCAAATCTCACAAATCTTTATTATAGCAACTTCTTGTTGTGCTCTGCTGTCAAACCCATAAATTTTCTGGGGAAAAAAAGAGGAGCGCTCGTCATCAATGTAAGGTAATACGATATACAGCATAACAATACGTTTATAAGCGATCAGGACTTAACGATAAAGTGTACAGAGACACTAAAATGAGCTATCCTCGCTCTCAACGCAATAGTTTAGAGAAGACCATTGGCCCCGTCTTCGGTGGGGCTTTACATTCGCCTGACGAAACGCTCTTGATGGTATTAAATCACGGATGTATTTAGCGATCCATGAGTTCTGTGCTCCAATTGGTCTCTTGAATAAGGTTGTCAGTCTGACGCAATTGTTTGCAGAGTGCATCCAACTTAAGTTGTAGTTCTCGTACATTCACGGTGCTGAGCACCTTGATTTCGGTGTGGGATGCACGTCCGGCAAGAATGCTTGCACTGTTTAGAAAGTTGCGGTACCGTTCAATTTTCAGTGTAAGGCAATCTTTTTCGGCAATCCATTCAGTCAATGATTTTCCTTTGACGATTGTTGCGCAGTTTGTTAGGTTCACTCGGGCGATTATCCACTGTAGGCGATCCACTGCAGCATCCAACTCAGCTAATAAGAGTTTGGGATCTTCGGCAGGTTGTTCACCCTCCTGCACAGTGGCATTATTGTTAAGTCTGGTGTACATTTGTTGAATCTTACGGTTCAAGTCAGCACGTTCTTGTAATGCTTCCGCTAGTTTCATACGCGTTTAAAAATTAAATTCGGTATATGTGTGGAATTTGTTTTCCTTTCACCTAATGATAATGAGAGCTTTCCCTCTTTATTTCAGTTGTTTGCCGTCGGAAAAGGCGTTACCCACCTTGTCACCAAGCTTTATGTATGTATGCTGTACGGGGTTGTAGGTGATGATACCCATTTTCTCCACGTCGGGGTTGCCGTCGGCATCTAAGAAACGTTCATCGCAAAGGATGTTGATGACTTTTGCCACGAGGTTGTAGCCCTCTTCCGATTCGTCAATTTTACGTTCCACGCGGCATTCGAGTGTCATGGGGAAATCCTTGAAGAGGGGAGCGCTCACGTTAGGTGCTTTTTCTACAGACCAGCCAGCTTTCTCCATTTTGTTAGGGGTGTTTCTTCCGCTCACGATACCCACATAGTCGGCAGCCACCAAGGTGTTGGCAGTTGCGAAAGTGACGGTGAAGTCGGCATTCGTTTTGAGGTTATCAGTTGTAGCATGAGAACTGAGAGAGATGACTATTTCATGCATATCCCATTGTCCGCCCCAAGCCGCGTTCATGGCATTGGGTTTACCATTCTTATCATACGTACCGATGATCAGTACCGGTTGAGGAATCAACCACGATTTAGAACCAAAACTTTTCATTGTAATTGACGAATAAAAATTAATAATATCTATTTTGTGGATTGAACATACTTTGATCGATTTAGCATCTCCTGCAACATGCTGGCATAATAGATGTAATCAAGGGTATTTGTTTTTCCGTTTGTAAGTTTTGAAATCAAATTGAAGAAATCATTACTATCCCAAGATGATAAATCAATAATCTTTTGATTTAAAAAATAGTTATAAAGTATCTCTAAGTTGTGGTTGTTTATAGGTTTGGGTCTTGTTTCACCATAATAAATTTTGTCTCCTTTGTAAGAAACTGGAGTTAAGCTTCGTCTAAACGACAAAGAGGTGATTCTTCTCCTTCGAATATCATTTTCAATAGAATTATATATGTCAGAAAAAGATTTGCTATTTGCAACTACTTTTAATTCTCTTATTTCTGAATTAATGGTGCTCCTTTGAATCTGTGAAACAGAAGGCAAAGACATCTCTTTCACGATAGTCTTTGGCAAGACAGAAATAGTGAGGCCAGACAAGATTTCCTCAATCTCGTCTTCTGAGAAAGAGTCCTTGTAGTCGTTCCTCAGATATTGCTTTAGATTGTCAGTCACAATTGCGTCCCCATTGGCAACAAGATACTGCTGAGCCTCAATCTTTTTCAACTCCTGCTGCTTCTCTGATATTCTATTCTCACAGAACTCGGTAAGTGAATCAGATGAATAGTTTTCCTTCCCAAACAACTCAACAAACATTTCACCAAATTTGTTGTTTAGTTCAAGCGGAATTTTTAGAACAGATATTGCTTTAGTGCTCTCTGGCTTGTCATAGAACAACTCAATGTGCTCACCGATATATATGCCGAACTTTATTTTCCGCTGACGCATATATGATTCCAATTGTTGTATCTCTCTTTGGCTGATAGAATGAACTGGACGTTTCACTTCGATAACAAACAGTTCCTCTCCATCTCTTTTTATCAATATATCAGGCTGGATAAAATTGTTGTTTCCTATTGGTATATTCGGTTTGTGGCATATCTCCCCTCTGTATTTTGCCCATCCAAGTAGCTGAAATTGAGTTTCAATCAAACGATGATATTCATTCTCGTCCACATCTCGCTGTTGAGCATCACACAAATCATACACGAACTGGTTCCATTTCTCTGTCATAATTGTTACCTTTAGATAGTATGTAAATTGTCCATAAAATTACACAAAACCTAAATGTTACACAAAAGATCAACGAAAAAATCAAGGAAGTATGTTTGATTTGGAGCATGGTTGAAGTGTTTACAGCCAAAATAGGTAGAGATAAACCGTTGTTATTCATTGCGACAGTGGTTATATCGAATTGAGTCAATCGATAACCATCAACAAATGATATCTTGCACCATGCGGTTAGTGAAATTACTTCGGAACGTATCGTAACTGATGTCCGAATTATTGAGGGTGACACGATGCGTGGTTGACTCTTCCATGGAAAATAAAAAAATCGGAGGACCCATCAGCCCTCCGATTTTCATTATAGAGATTTACGTATTATTAATACTCCATCTTAGTCATACGAACGTATGATTGGTAACGTTTCTTAGCCATTTCCTCAGAAGCGTTGAACAACTCTTGTGCTTCGTTAGGGAATTGCTTCATTACAGATGCGTAACGAACCTCACCCTTCAAGAAGTCTTGGAACTTGCTGTAGTCAGGCTCCTTAGAATCCAATGTGAATGGGTTCTTGCCCTCTGCTTCCAATGCTGGGTTGAATCTCCACAAGTGCCAGTATCCACACTCAACAGCCTTAGCCTCCTCAGCTTGTGCCTTACCCATACCAGCCTTCAAACCGTGGTTGATACATGGTGCGTATGCGATAACCAATGATGGTCCGTCGTATGCCTCAGCTTCCTTAAGAGCTTTCAAGCATTGTGCTTGGTTAGCACCCATAGCAACTTGAGCTACATATACGTAACCATAAGTAGTTGCGATCATACCCAAATCTTTCTTACGTACTCTCTTACCAGATGCAGCGAACTTAGCGATTGCACCAAGAGGAGTAGCCTTAGATGATTGACCACCTGTGTTAGAGTAAACCTCAGTATCCAATACCAAGATGTTTACATTCTTACCAGAAGCGATCACGTGATCCAAACCTCCGTAACCGATATCGTATGATGCACCGTCACCACCGATGATCCATTGTGAACGTTTGATCATATAGCCAGTCAACTCTGCCAATTGCTTGCAGTGGTTGCACTTGCTCTTACCTGCTTCTACGACAGGAATGATCTTCTCTGTGATTTCTTGAGACTTAGCAGCGTCGTTTCTGTTATCCAACCATGCTTGGAACAATTCCTTAGCCTCAGCAGGAGTGCAGTCAGCAGCGATAGCCTCAGTCATGATCTTAACGATACGCTCACGCATCTTCTCGTTAGCCAATTCCATACCCAAACCGAACTCGCAGAAGTCCTCGAACAAAGAGTTAGCCCATGCTGGACCTTGACCCTTCTCGTTAGTTGTATAAGGAGTGGATGGGATAGAACCAGAGTAGATAGAAGAACATCCAGTTGCGTTTGCTACGATCTCACGGTTACCAAACAATTGAGAAATCAATTTTACGTATGGAGTCTCACCACAACCTGAACAAGCTCCGGAGAACTCGAACAATGGAGTAGCGAACTGAGAGTTCTTAGGGTTAGCAGTGATGTCAACCAAGTGTTGCTTGCTAGATACCTTCTTAACAGCGTAATCCCAGTTAGCAGCCTCTGTAGCTGTAGCTTGAGATTCTGGATCGAATGCAACCATCTTAAGAGCTTGTTTGCCCTTCTCTGGGTTGTTACCCAAACATACGTCAACACAGTTGCCGCAGCCCAAGCAATCCAAAACGCCTACTTGCATACGGAACTTCATGCCCTTCATAGCAGCAGGAGCCTTCATCTCGATCATATCGCCGTTCATACCCTTAGCCTCATCGTCAGTCATAACGATTGGACGGATACATGCGTGAGGACAAACAAATGCACAGTTGTTACATTGTACACAGTCAGCAGCATTCCATTGAGGAACGAATGCAGATACACCACGTTTCTCGTAAGCAGCTGTACCAGCAGGCCATTCACCATCTTCGATGCCCTTGAATGCAGAAACTGGCAACAAGTCACCGTTTTGTGCATTGATAGGACGAACGATCTTATTGATGAATTCAGGATCGTTGTTAGCTTTAGCTTTATCTTCACCTAATTTAGCCCAAGCTGGATCAATAGCTAATTCTTTGTATTCGCCACCACGATCAACAGCAGCATAGTTCTTGTTTACAACATCTTCACCTTTCTTACCGTAAGACTTAACGATGAATTTCTTCATTTGTTCAACAGCCAACTCTACAGGGATAACGCCTGTGATACGGAAGAATGCAGATTGAAGGATAGTATTGGTACGGTTACCCAAACCAATTTCTTGAGCAATCTTAGTTGCGTTGATGTAATATACCTTAATATTATTCTTAGCGAAGTAAGCTTTTACCTTGTTAGGCAAATTCTTAGCCAACTCTTCACCTTCCCAGATAGTGTTCAAAAGGAAAGTACCGTTCTTCTGCAAACCACGAGTCACATCGTACATGTGCAAGTAAGCTTGAACGTGACATGCAACGAAGTTAGGAGTGTTCACCAAGTATGTAGAACGGATAGGGGAGTCACCGAAACGCAAGTGAGAGCAAGTGAAACCACCAGACTTCTTAGAGTCGTAAGAGAAGTATGCTTGACAGTGCTTGTTAGTGTTGTCACCGATGATCTTAACAGAGTTCTTGTTAGCACCTACAGTACCATCAGCACCCAAACCATAGAACTTAGCCTCGAACATACCTGCACCACCTACAGCTACTTCCTCTTTCTTAGGAAGAGAAGTGAAGGTAACGTCATCCACGATACCGATAGTGAAGTGGTTCTTAGGCTCTTTCATAGCCATATTCTCGTAAACAGAGATGATCTGAGCTGGAGTAGTATCGTTAGAACCTAATCCGTAACGACCACCGATTACTTTAGGAGCATCTTTTACATCGAAGAATGCTTCGCGAACGTCCAAATACAAAGGATCACCGTTTGCACCTGGCTCTTTAGTTCTATCTAATACAGTGATAACTTTTGCAGACTTAGGAACTGCAGCAAGCAAATGCTTAGTTGAGAATGGGCGGAACAAGTGAACTGCTACCAAACCAACTTTCTCGCCCTTAGCAGCCAAGAAGTCGATCACTTCGCGGATACACTCAGTAACAGAACCCATTGCGATGATGACACGGTCAGCATCTTTAGCTCCATAATAATCAAACAAACCATAGTTACGTCCTGTGATCTTAGAAATCTCCTTCATGTAGTTTTCTACGATTTCAGGTACATTATTATACATGGTGTTGCAAGACTCACGGTGTGTGAAGAACGTATCTGGGTTCTCTGCCATACCGCGCATAACAGGCTTATTTGGATTCAAAGCTCTTGAACGGAATTCAGCTAATTTCTCTTGATCGATCAAGCCAGCCAAATCTTCGTTGTCCAACTTCTCGATTTTCTGGATTTCGTGAGAAGTACGGAATCCGTCGAAGAAGTTCAAGAAAGGAACTTGTGATTTGATGGTTGACAAGTGAGCTACACCTGCCAAGTCCATAACCTCTTGTACTGAACCTTCTGCCAACATAGCGAAACCAGTCTGACGACAAGCATAAACGTCTTGATGATCTCCGAAGATACAAAGAGAGTGAGAAGCGATTGTACGAGCTGAAACATGGAATACAGCAGGCATCTTCTCAGCAGCGATTTTGTACATGTTAGGGATCATCAACAACAGACCTTGAGAAGCTGTGTAAGTTGATGTCAACGCACCTGCTTGGATTGCACCGTGAACTGCACCAGCGGCACCTGCCTCTGATTGCATTTCTGTTACAGATACTGTCTCGCCGAAGATGTTCTTGCGACCTTGAGCGGCCCACTCATCTACGTGCTCCGCCATCGTTGAAGATGGAGTGATAGGGTAGATGCAGGCACATTCGCTGAACATATATGAAATATGTGCAGCAGCCTCATTACCATCACAAGTGATGAATTTTTTTTCTTTAGCCATAATATTATAATATTGAACAATAAAAAATTTTTCAACTATACTTGTTGTTGAGAAAATCTAATCTCCTCCAACAAACTGCAAATTTAAAAAAAAAAATAAAACTCAACATGCTTTTTGCTTGTTTCACTATTTATTTTTAGAATTTATTATGACATTACTTTGGGGACTTTGTTCTTCTCCTATTTTTGTCGTCAATTATTCGCTAGATTTATTTTTTCTGAATTGCACTTTTGAAATTTGTTGAGTTTGTATTGTGTAATTTAATAATTTGTCATAAAAAATAAGGTTATTATCTACGAATAGTGTGTAATATAGATTAAATATATAACATTCGTTATTTATAAATGTTTGATTGTTAGATATTTGAATATAATTTAACGAATAATAACGTTTGTCGTTCAATTTTTAAGTTGGAAATCTTTTTTTTACCTTGATTTTCATATTTTTGTAACGTTATAATTATAACAAAAAAACGAATTCTTATGAAAGTTATAAAGATTTTGGGAGTAGTGCTCCTTTTGTTTTTGGGTGTGTTGTTTGTCCTTCCTTATTTTTTTAAGGATAAAGTTAAAGAGGTAATTGAGACGGAGACCAGTTCTCTTTTGAAAGCTCAATTGTATATTGGAGATTTCTCTCTAGGTTTTTTCTCCAATTTTCCTAATGCTACGATTACATTAAAAGATTTCGGGTTGGTTGGTGTGGATTCCTTTGCTAATGACACATTGTTGGATGTGGAAAAATTGAATGCGGTAGTTAATCTGACCAGCTTGTTTAAAGACTCTTACAAAATATCTAAGATTGAATTGGTCCGTCCGACTATAAATGCAATAGTAAATGCTGATAGCATAGCCAATTGGGATATAGTGGTGGAGGATTCTCTTGAGGTGATGGAAGAAGAGGAGAGTGCACCTTTGAAATTGAATCTGAAGAAGTTTAAAGTTGAAGATTTAAAAGTCACGTATGCCAGCATTCCTGATAGCATGTCGGCCGCAGTTGAAAATGTGGATTTAAATCTGAAAGGTGATTTGGCTCTTGATATTGAGACCTTGGCTGATATAAAGGAACTGAAACTTATTATAGACAAGATTGTATATGAAGACAATACAACGTCTGGCACAAAAGCTGTTTTAGATAATGTGAATTTAGACTTTAATGGTAAGGTGAGTGATAGAATCTCAAAATTGAAGTTGCTATTGGGTGTAGATTCACTCTCTGTTACGATGGCAGGTGTTCCTTATTTGAATAAGGCGGTGTTGAATGCTGATATCGATATGGAAGCAGATTTGGATAGCAGTAAGTTTGTGTTTGCTGATAACTATTTGAAATTAAATGAAATACAAGCAAATTTTGAAGGGTTTGTTCAGATAATTGATTCGCTAACTACGAATATGGATATAAAGTTGAAGACTCCGGCGATAGACTTTAAGCAGATCTTGTCATTGATACCTGCCATCTATAGCAAGGAGTTTGAATCAATCCAAACTTCAGGGGCTGTTTCGTTGAATGCTGTAGCAAAAGGAATCATGCAAGGTGATACTTTACCGATGATTGACGCAGATTTAAAGATTACGGATGCGATGTTCAAGTATCCTGACCTGCCAAGTTCTATGAATCAGATCAATATAGATGCTAAGGTGACAAATCCTGGTGGTGCAACAGACTCGACAGAGGTGAATGTTTCTAAGTTTAATTTTACAATGGCAGGTAATCCTTTTGCGATGACATTGGATGTTAAGACGCCTGTGTCTGATCCTGATTTCTCGGTTTCAGCTAATGGAGTGATCAACCTTGGAACTATCAAAGATGTTATTCATTTAGAAGACTTGGATTTGAAAGGTATCTTAACCGCTGCATTAAAAGCGAACGGAAAGATGTCGTATGTAGATAACGAAAGATATGATTTGTTTGCCATCGATGGTGATTTGAAAATGAATGAGTTTGTGTTGAAAACCCCTTCATTGGATTATGATGTGAAGATTAATGAAGCAGACCTTGGGTTTACGTCTCAGTGTGTAAACATGAATGCTGATATAGCATTGGGCGGTAGTGATTTAGCTTTGTCTGGAAAAGTTCAGAATTTCATTCAGTATGTGATGCGTGGCGAAACCCTTAAAGGAAACATGAATATAAAATCTAAGTTGCTTGATACGAATGAGTTGTTAGGTGCATCAGAGGATGTTGACTCTGAAGAACCAGCAGATGAGTCTTCTTCGGTTGCTGTTCCTGCTAATCTTGATTTCGCAGTTAACTTGGCGGTTGATCAACTGAAATATGGTGCGATCAACATTCAATCCATGAAGGGTGATTTGTATGTGAAAGATGCTGTGGCTCAAATAAAGTCTTTATCAGCTAACACCATGGGTGGTTCAGTGAATGTAGCTGGAAAATACGATACGAAAGATACGTTAAACCCTAATGTGGATGTTAATTTGAATGTGAAAAACATGAACATCAATGAGGTTTTCTCTAAAGTAAGAACGGCTAAAAAGATGGTTCCATTGTTATCCGATGCAGAGGGTAAATTCTCAATGAACATGGATTTCGCTTCGAAGATGGATGCTACACTTTCTCCTGTCATGAATACAATCAATGCAAAAGGAAAATTCATGACGAAAGAGGTGGCATTGAAAAATGCCAAGGTGTTTAATGCAATCGCTGATAAGGTGAAGTTGTCTGCCTTGAATGATCCTAAGTTAAAGGATGTTTCAATCAGCTTTGCTATTAAAGATGGACGTTTATATGCAGATCCGTTTGAAACTAAAGTATCTACGGCTATATTGAATTTCTCCGGTTCATCTGGATTGGATAAGACATTGGATTATGTATCTACAATTAAGATGCCGAAAAGCGTTTCTAATGCGGTGGATATGGCCTTTGATTTAAAGATTGGAGGAACCTTTAGTGATCCTAAGTTCACATTCAGTATTGCTTCGATGGTGGAGCAACTAAAGGAGAAGGTGACAGAAGTAGTGGATGAAGCAAAACAAAAAGCCATTGCAGAGGCTACTGCACAAAAAGAGAAGATGGTGGCTGCGGCTAAAGCATCGAAAGAAAAGATGGTGGCAGCAGCTAAGACATCGGCAGATAAGGTTATTGCAGATGCTGAAGCACAATCAGCAGCATTGCAAGCTAAGGCTACAAATGGGTTGGCTAAGGCTGCTGCTAAGAAATCGGGTGATGCTCTGATTGCGAAAGCGAAAACACAAGCCAATAAAATTATTGCAGATGCAGAAGCAAATGGTAATAAGATGATTACAGATGCAGAAACGAAAGGTGATGCCATGATAAAAAAGGCATCAGAAACGAAAGTAGTAGATAAGTAAAATCAATTTAATTGATACAAGAACGGGAAGGTAACATCATGTTGCTTTCCCGTTTTTAATGCATTTCATTGTAGAGACGCAATGCATTGCGTCTCTAACAATGCGCCTTGCAATGTATTTGATTGTGGATGTTGTTAGAACGCACGGTATTTCATTGTTAGAACGTATGGCATTTCATTGTTAGAGACGCACGGGATTTCATTGTTAGAGACGCACGGCCGTGCGTCTCTACGGTGCGTGTCTGACCATCAGATATTTAATTGTTCCCTTTTCCGTTCTTTGATCCGTTCAATCAAAGACCGTATAATCTTTTCTAACCAATCAATGATTGTTTTCAAAATGAATGATAAAATGAATGTTATTACGATAGCTAATAAAAGAGGAACCTTTATTATTTCCCAAATAGAACGTGAATTTTGTTTGTATTTATTATGATAATAACTATCTGCATCCATCAGATCTTCTTGTGTACAGGAGGCGGGTAAATTCAAATTTGAAAAAACAGAATCATATTGGAGAGAATCGTTTTTTAGTGAGAGACAAAAATAACGATCCCTGGAGAGCCCAAATAAAAGACTATCCGCTTCTGCAATGCTATCTATCTTATTTATATTATGTTTTCCCTCAATATAAAATGGCATATTGTCGATAGAGATGATTTTACATTGTGGAGTTATTTGTATGTATCGGCAGTCGCCATAACCAGAATCGAGACTCTTTTTCTCACCAAACAGAATGCTAAAAGTTGCGAATATAGAAAAGGAGAACAAAAAAACGATAGCTGTAACATTGGTTGTTATGAGATTGCGCAAAAGATGACTCTTCTCGGAGAATATCAATGTTAATATTGTAACTATTACACATATTAATGGCAGAATGAATACGACTACAATAAAAAAAGAGATAATCAGAATTAAAAAAATATTTACGATAAATTCCATGCTGTTTCAAATTATATTGATTGTTACCTATATTCATTCTTTTACCCAAAAACATTTCTCTTTATCTCCTTTCCATCGATTGTAAAATCTGAAATTAAAACTGTATCTGATTTTATCATTTTCGGTTATAATGGTAAAATTTATGACAAGAGATTTGTATTCAGGAGGGAATGAGTTCAGAAATTCGATGTTACTTGTTAACGTTTTATTGAATTGAGAAATGCCATTTGTCGTTATTAAGCTATCCTGTGCATGGATTATTGTAGGAAAGATATACATATCATCATCATCATGTGTCATGCCAAAATAGTCGGGACTGATGATTTCCAAACTATCTATTGTTAATACCCCCGTTGTTTTATTCTCTCCAGACATCACAATCCCATTTTTATCTATTGTCCATAGAACAGAGAGCATGGAATCAGAATAGGAGAGGGTTTCTATGTCTTTCGAATCAATTTTACCGATTTTTGCCCAACTGCAGAATGATGCGCGGTCTCTTTCTGAGGGTTCTTGCTGTTGAAAACGATTCAATGCTTGAATATCACATATACTTACGTTAATAAGGTAAGGATATATCTCATCATTACTATGATACATTGAGAAAAGTGAAGAGATAGCTAACGTGATGGAATATAATTTCCCCTTTAGGAAAAAAGTCATGACAGAGGAAATCAAGAACAATAAGCAAGCTTTTAAGCGAGGATGATTGTCTTTCGTTTTCTTGGCATACCTTATGGCAAGTAGTATCATAAGTAATATGAGAACATCAGGAGCGAAAGTATGAAAATAAAAATATAGCCTACTTAATCCATAGATTGAGGCAAAAGAATCTACAGCCACATAAATTAGATTTAGAATGACAGCAATGATTAGATAATGCCAAAATTTGTGTGATTTCATACGATTGTTTTTGCTCAATTTGTTAATTGCAAATATAATATTTAATTTGTTTTATATGGATATAGATGCGTTATTAGATGTGATCATTTGATTGTGGGCATTGTAGAGACGCAATGCATTGCGTCTCTACGGTGCGAGTCCGACCTTATTTAACCAGATTCATAACAACAATCCGACCAACGGTAAAAAAAACAGGCTGACAGCCAGTAATATCCAAAATAGGAGGCACATACGAGAACCCATTGTTCCCTCTACCGTCGAGGATGTATATAGCAGGGATAAAAGCAATATGAATGGGGAAGCAATGAGCGACATGCCAGCAATAGTATCAACAACGGTAGAAGAGCCCATAAAAACATAGACGATACCCTCCAGTATGAAATACAGCAGAAGAAACATAATAGCAATGCCTAAAATGGTGGAAAAGAGAACCAATAAGATGGCTCTCAAAAGAGGATGATCATCGTTTGTGTGGCGGTAGTACCACAGGGAAAAAGGAGACAATGCAGTAACTATAAAGAGGACAGAGGCAATAATTGCATTATTAGATTCAATTATTGAATCTAATAATTGAGTACAAACAGCACCGATAAGACCACCGATTTGCAGGAAAACGCAAATAAGGGTCATGCATTTTAAATATTTCCAGAATTCGAGCGATATCATACGGAGGGTGTTTTTGATTGTAGAGACGCAATGCATTGCGTCTCTACGGTGCGGTGAATGACCGAGAAACGGCAAGAGGCCAAAGATTATTCTTCATCGTCATCGACAGGATAATTCCCCTTTTTATATTCCCCTTTGGTCAAAACCCAAGAGATGAAAGGTTCCAAGGTTTTGTCGCCATACTGTTTTGCACCCCAGATTCCGCTCCAGAGATACAACGAGTCGGTTCTTTCTTCGTAGTGGTTATGCCAAACGAAAGGCACCTTTAATATGCTGCTGGGGAAATGATTAGAAGTTAGGTTGTCGCTGGATGTAACTTTCTTGTTGAGGAAAGGATTGGGTTGATATGTTATTCCATCTACCGAAATTCCCCAATCCGGTAAATCTGTTGTTGAATCATTCCTGTTCGTGATGTATGGGAAGAGTTGGTGAATCCAGCCTGTAATGGCATATGTACCATATGATGTTTTGTCTTTATAGATATTCGCCCAAAACGACTTTTTCGCCTTTCCTTTGGATGCGGAGATGAACTGGTCGATAATAGGGAGGAGGCACTTCTTCCATTCCGTCATCTCCAAGGTGTCTAATATGGATAACTTTTTCTTTATCATTTCCCAATCTTCTGTGGTTCCCCTTAAAACGATCCAAGGGATGCCACAGCCCGATTCCACAGAATATGAGAAGCCTTCTTGTTGGGCATATAAAAGCGTGATTTGGTAGGCGACATGATCGATAGGGGAGGTCGTACTGAATTGTGGCACGAAAGCCTCGTAAAAATAGGGATCGGTATATCGACGCGTATGTTGGGCTAATGAGTCGACCGCGACACTCCATTGGGTGGAATCGAACGCCACGG
The DNA here is from genome assembly GCA_902766045.1 of uncultured Bacteroidales bacterium. Taxonomy (GTDB): domain Bacteria; phylum Bacteroidota; class Bacteroidia; order Bacteroidales; family Paludibacteraceae; genus UBA1181. The sequence goes on along the minus strand of CACXCA010000002.1, from coordinate 61,764 downwards.
TATCAACTCTCACATGAATGGCATCAGGATGTCCATTTTTGTATATTTTACCCTCTAACGATTTAAAATTCAAATTAATATGGATAGACATACCTTGGCAGATAGTAAGCCAGATCACATCGGGAGAAAGAGCCAATGGATGATGTCCGTGGTAAGCATCTCTTACGGTTTCAAGCAAAGCATTCGAACTGAAAAGGTCGGAGGAAGGCACAATTCTTTTTTGTGCATGCTCATCAGGCATATACAAGATTTCTCTCATAGTCATTTCCTCAAAATGAATTTTAGCATCCTTTTCACCACTGAATCTATCACAGATGGTAACATCTTCCACATCGAAACGGACACCTTCGGGAGCATACGGGTCGTTTTTCTTTAGAATTCTCAAAATGGAGTCATTATAATCAGATTCAAATTCCCATGGGCCTAAGTCGACATCAGGAAGTTCAGGTTCAATGTTCTCCGCAGGTTCAATGACCATCTGATCATTTCCAATTTTAATGATTGATTTACATGAGAATGATAAAAGTATGATGATGATAATCCCAAAGAATTTGTGAGTTGTCGTCATATTTATGATTTAAATTTATTATTTAGTTGATTGCAAATTTATTTATTATTCTCCCATGAACGTCTCATTTCCAAGTATTTTTCTACAAATTCCTTTTTATAATTCCCTTTAGTTAAAGCCCAAGAGATGAAAGGTTCCAGGGTTTTGTCGCCATACTGTTTTGCACCCAATATTCCGCTCCAAAAGTATAATGTATCGGTTCTGTTTTCGAGGACGTTATGCCAAACAAATGGCACCTTTAATAAACTGTTTGGAAAATGATTAGATGTTAGGTCGTCGCTGACAGTAATTTTTTGGGTGAGAAATGGATTAGGTTGATCGTAATCGATGTAAGGAAAGAGTTGGTGAATCCAGCCTGTGATGGCATATGTATCGTATTCATATTTGTCTTTATAAATATTCACCCAAAATGCTTCGTTTGCCCTTCCTTGGGAAGCTTCGATGAACTCGTCGAGGATAGGGGTGAGGCTCTCCTTCCATTCCGTCATCCCCAAGGTATCTAATATGGATAACTTATTCTTTATCATTTCCCAATCTTCTGTAGTTCCCCTTAAAACGATCCAAGGAATACCACATCCCGACCACATATCATATGAGAAAGCATTTTGTTGAGCATGTAAAAGCGTGATTTGGTAGGCGACATGGTTGATAGGGGTGGTTGTGCTGAATTGTGGCACGAAAGCCTCGTAAAAATTGGGGTCGGTGTATCGACGCGTTTGTTGGGCTAATGAGTCGATCGCGACACTCCATTGGGTGGAATCGAATGCTAGGGAATCAATTCTTACGAAGATTGATTCTGGATGTCCATTTTTGTATATTTTATTCTCTAATAATTTGAAATTCAAATTGATATGTTTAGACATTCCTTGGCAGATAGTAAGCCAGATCACATCGGGAGAAAGAGCCAACGGATGATGTCCTTGGTAAGCGTTTCTTACGGTTTCAAGCAATCCATTAGGCATATGAGGTTGAATATTAGGCACGATTCTCATCTGTTTATGTTCCTCAGGCATATACAGAACTTCTCTCATGGTTATTTTTTCAAAAAAAGTTCTAACATTCTGTTCGAAAAAGAAATTTTCTGCGATGGAATCATTTTCTACGTAGAAACGGACACCTTCAGGAGAATACGGATCATTTTCCTTTAGTTTCCTCAGAATGGATTCGTCTTCAATGACGCTTTCGTCTGAACTTTGCCAGATATCTTCAAATAAATATGATTCATTGAAATCATATTCTGAATCAGAATATTCTTTTGGTTTTTGTATGGTTGTATCGGTCTTATTATCATTTTCTTGAATATTTTCCTGAACATTTTCTTGATTGGAACTATTACAGGATGCTAAAATTATGCTGGAGATAATCCAAATGAATTTGTGCGTTGTCGTCATATGATGATTTATAATTATGATTTTTTGAATACAAATATAAATAATTTTTTATGTGTGATTATTATTTGATTGTTTTGTGAACGCTAATATGAAAATATGGTAAAAGATGGAAAAAATGTGGATTTTATATATTTGTTATATAATTGATATTATGTTAAATAGGTATTTCGGAAAACTGTAAAAACATGCGATAATATGAATATTTTTATTGTTTTGTTTGTTATTCATTGTAGAGACGCAATGCATTGCGTCTCTACGTGGCATTGCGTCTCTACAATTTGATCTCCTTATTTGTTTGGCTTTATAAACTTCTCTTTTGCTTTATCTGCGTAAAAAGCAGAACTTACATCATACAATTTACCATCGGCACCTGATAAACGAATGTTTTCAAATAATGCGTATTTGTCTGCCAATTCTTTAAATGCAGGACAAATTCCTTCGGTGATTGCGTTAATGTAATACTTTAATACCAACATCTCATTCAACGAAATAAAACTTGTTACAATGGAACAATATTTGTGTCTGTCATCAAATTCAACAGCTTTGTCTTCGTTGCATAGAATTTTGGCACTATCAATGTAATTAAAAATCTGATATAGATAATTGACATAATTTGCCAATGTGAATTGTATATCTTTGGAATTGATTGTCTCTGAATTCTTCACTAGCTTTGCGAAATAAGCTATGTAACCTCGGCCTTCTTCAATGATCATCTTATTTGGTTCGTGTGTTCTACCTTGAATTCTACTTATGATATTGTCATATTGACCCAACAAAGTGAATACGGTACTTTCGATTTTCTGAACATACACTTGTTTCATTTGTTCATCTATCAATTTTTTCTGTTGAGCCATCTCCTCCTTTTGATTGTTCAGATTTGTACGTTGCTCCCCTATCTCTTCTTTTTGTTTATATAAGGTGATGATTATTCCTGCAAATGCTAATCCGGAAAAAAGTGCATTCGCTGCTCCGAATGTCTCTCCGAAGATACCTCGATCTGCTCCTGAAATTGTGTAAACTACAACGTAAAATACCACTAAAAATAATGGAATAGCTACCATCCAAAATTTAAAATTTTCTAAATACTTCTTCATGAAATAAATTTTTTATAAAAATAGAAACATTTGTAATTTTATTAAGGCAACAAATTTATGTATAAATTCTAAGAGAATAGTAAATCAAGAAATGAAGTTATTGACAATTTTGAATTCTTAATCACAGGTAAATGTAAGTGCTGTGACTGAACTCTCCTTGTCCTTTGAACCTGATGCGATGAAATAAGTGCCAGCATCGATGTTATACGTCGAAGTGCCATTCACCTGCCCTATCTTTGTCCCGTCTGCTCCCATTAGATATGGACCTCCATAGGAGTCGGAACCTGCTGTGATGGTTACTTTACAACGTCTATCAATACGGAATGTGATGCCTTGTCCTTTGAATTTGCCAGACTTGTAGTTCGTGAATGTGATACCATTGCCTGTAGTTCCCATTGGGACTGTGTATTGGCAGTTGCTCATGTTGATTGTGCCATCTACACGATTGATGTTCATTGCCGTGTTGGTTACTTTCTTTTGTTTCATGACGCCGGAATACATCAGACACTCTTTTCGGGCTGTTACTGCATCGGTGATATAGGCATTCGTTTGTTTCTTTATAGCATCGTAATAAAAGATTGTTGGATCGGTATCAAATGTGTTATAGTTTATATTCCTTGCTTGGAACTGGCAGCTGTTAGCTACTGTTTCTTCTCTTGTTTTGACAATCACGGCATCGTTTGTTCCGAAGCATGCGTAGTAGAGATCTTCATAACTTTTTGATACTCCACCAGAGGTGATTTCGCAGACGTTCTTACATCCATCGAAATAGTTCTGTTCGGAGAATCTGTAAGAGTTTGCCCGACAAGAAGCTACATAGCTAAGATTGGCCTCTGGATCTGTCTTATCCCCAAACACATAGTTGTTATAGAAGTGAAAATTAGCATTTCGCAGTAATGGCATGCGTGAGGCACAATTTTTCCAGATGTTGTGATGGAACGTGATGTTGAACTGCAATGAAGCATCGCTAGACCCGATTAGGTTTGTTTTGTGTCCATACTCGAAATAGCAGTAACTTAGGGTGTAATACTGACCGCGTTTGAAATCGCATGAGCCGTCGCCTTCTTTCTTGTCGCTTTCTGCTGGATTCTCACAATAACCTTGTTTGAAGGAACAGTGGTGTATCCAACATCTTTCAACTGAGGCATTCAGGTCTGACGTCACATTTGATGTTGCTTGGCTTCCTTCCATTCCGATTGCATCTTCAGGATAATCGTCAAACAATAGATTTCTAACCTCAAAACTTTTACCATACGTATTATCGGAGCAGATGAAGTGGAAGCCCCAACCATAGATTTGTGCATCGTCCCCTACACCTTCAAGCGTTAGATTCTGTGCGTTTTTCATGCGTGCTAGGTGTCCGTTGTCACCCACACTTCCTCCATTGTCTGTGGAGTTGTAAGCCGTCAGCCCCTCAGGACTTGTCACTTTCCCGATGAAACGGATTACTACGGGATGTTCTTTCGTTACTGCAAATATTCCTTTTTTAGAGGCATCAGTTGTGAACGTGTTACTAGAAGAACTGGAATATTGGTTGTTGTTCAAGATCCATCCAATACCTTTTCCGACACTCTCATAACCGGGGATTGTTACGTTGTCTTTATTCTCATCGGTAACATAGACAACAATTGCATCCTCTTTAAGCGTTCCGTCGTCTTTATAGGCTCCGATTCCTTTTGTGTAGTTGAAGTGTGCGTAGCCACTACGATCGAAAGCTCCTACTGAGATAATATCTGTTTCTGAAGCATTCTCTTCAAGTTCGTTGTTGTTGACTACTGGAGTGACCTTGAATTGGTAATCACCGCTCTTCAATCCTACTATATCGGCTCTGAATTGAGAGTCATACTTTCTGATCAGTTCAGTATCTATTTTTTTATATTTACCGCCAAGCTCTTTATAATAGACTGAGTAAGATGAAGCATCAGCAAAGGGAATCCATACCACATAGCCGGATTCAAACCATCCTTCGGCAGATATGATCTCCACCCCACCTTCTCTTTTGGTCGTTTGTTTGATGAAACTGATTTGTGTTACATTGCCGTTGTAGCTTTTCTTTTCATCTCCGTTTTTTAACGTGATGCTGAAATCGTTTTCGTTGCTAAAATCGATAGACTCTACAAGTGACGATGAATAGATATCTGATGCACCATTATCCATCGTAATCTTTACCTTGTTTTGGGCATTAGCTAATGAGAATAGAAACATCCAAAGAGACACAAATGATACAATCTTTTTCATACGCCTTATCGCTTAAAAAATTTAACAACTAACCCTTCTACATTGAGCAGATAGAGACCTGATGTGAGATTAGATAGATCTATTGAGGTTTCGCCAGATTGTGTCTCGCCAGAATAGACGGTAATGCCTGTTACAGATAATATCGAAAGATTTTTGCCTGCATCAATTCCCGTAAGTGACAGTTGATTGTTCACTGATGAGTTGATTACAAACAAGGTCTCTTGTAGTGAGGTAATATGGGTGCTGTTCTTGAACTCCACTATGATTTCATCCATATCGAAAGAGAGGACTGACCCGTCTGTAAATATTACATTCACGTTATCTCCGTTGGGTTTGATTTGGACTGGTGCAGGAGAGATGGCCTCACCGTTGATTTTAACCTCTGGTATTGCCCCTGCATAAAGAGGTCCTAGCAGGCTGGCGGCAACCAGAAATGTTCTAGTTAATCGTGTCATGTTTTTCCTATTTAGATTTTATAATTTTCCACATCATGACATTCAGCATGAGTCGTACTGAATGTTCTTTGTCATCGCAGTTTTTAGGATCGTCTAATGATCGTTTGTGCAGTTATATTTATGGTTTTCTTTTTTCTGAAGACAATGCTATCATACCCATGTGATAACACGTATGATTCACACTGTTTTCGGATTCAAAAATAAAGTAAATTTTTGAAAAATAAATTCTTTGGAAGAATTTATTGTATGTTTTTTCCCGAAGATTATATGTGTTACATACCCTACTTGCTTATATCGCAAATCGTTCTGGATATTTGCCTTTGAATTGTGTAAAGTATTGTTTGATGTATTGAATATCAGCCTCTTCGTTTTCTGTTGGATAGAAGATTTCGTCGATACCAGCTACTTTTTTGTCATAATCGAGATAAACAAGCAGAATAGGAACGTTGGCATTTTTGGCAATATGATAAAATCCCTTCTTCCATCGTGCATTTGCCTTGCGAGTTCCTTCGGGTGTGATGGCTAAACGCATATTGGGACGTTTGTTAAATTCGTCCACCAATTGGTTTACAAGCGATACGCTGTGTCCACGATCGACGGGTACACCTCCTAACAGATTCATAATATGGTTGAATGGGAATTTAAACCATTCTTTTTTTATCAAGAAATTGACTTTGCCTTCACCTCCAAATGCTTGGTACATCAGTTCACCCATAATTAGGTCCCAATTGCTTGTGTGTGGAGCCACAGCGAATACACACTGAGTTGGAATCTTTACACCTAACTGAGCCTTCCAGCCAATCAGCTTGAATATGAATGAACAAATTTTTTTTATTGCGCTCATGTATTTTTTTTAATAATGAATGAGAAATATCACTTTGCAGAATATTTTCTGCAAAGTTAGGAATTTGTTTACATTAAAAAAACAGAATTTTTTTGTTTGTCATCTATTCAAACGATAATTTGTACTATTTTTGTGAATATAACTTTTTTTTATGAAGGTTTTAACCCCTAAAAAAATCATTACGATAAAAGACTGGTCATTTCAGAAAATATATATAAGAATGAAAAATGAGTTGATTAAATTATGGGAGAAATCGATACAGTATTATGGATTCCTGCCATTGTTGTTATTTCTTCTCTTTGCTGTTAATTCCGCTTTGATTCTGATTGCTATTCCCAACAGGGTTATTATGCTTACAGCGGAATTCCTGATATATGCTTTTCTTGTATTGGAAATTCTTTTCGTTTTATATATTCTTGCTGTAATTGGAAGACTCTTTTATGTAGGGAAAGTGAAAAAAGGATTGTGTCTATTTATTACTGAATTTTTGGCAATAGTCGTGGGATTATGCCTGATCGCAATAGCTGGTATTTATAATCATGATCCTTATGCTTACTCCCATCCTATTCCTTCGGATGTTGAATATTCCATACCGATTGATTCTATGGAGCCATTTGAAAACTATTATGTAAATAAAAATGATTCAACAACATGGATCCAACTCCGTAGCAATGAGATAGGAAATTTTCATTGCAAGTGTTTTTATCCGTCACTTCCTACTGGTGAGGTTTTTATTCGATGTTATGAAGTATCCACCGGAGAGCCTCTTTCAGTTGATCGTATTGAGAGTAATACCCTCACCCCAGTAGATTCTTTTGATGCTGAGGCATTTTATGAAATGCCTTGTATTTTGGACAAATCTTTTGTAATATATGAAGGAGCTCCATTTGAATATTATGTTGCTAGATTAGAGGTGTGGTTCCGTTCAGAAGATAAAAAAGTTGAGCGGAAGCTGTTAGAGAAGAATTATAAAGTAGATGGATGGGAACGATAATGTGTTAAGAGGTTAGCATCTCAGCAATTCTTCAAAGGATTCAATGGCAAAAACATCGGTCATTCCTGCGATAAAATCGGAAATGGCTTGTTCATACTCATGTTTGTCTGCCAGTGTATTATATATTTTTTTGTTCTTATACATTTTTATGTTTAACTCATCCCCCAACTTCTTAGGTATGATTGAGTGTTCGCAATATTGTGCAAGCCAGGATTTAAAATAGTCAATAAATCTCTTGTTGTTACGTTTTGCAAGGTATTGTATGGTCTCTTCTCCCCTATATAGATCTAATAGTGTTTCTCTGATTTCAACAATAACCAGTTTGGCATAATCCTTATAGGCATTCAAGCGTTTGTTGTTATATATATGTTGGTAATTGAATTCTTTGATGGCTTTTAGGTTCTCATGCACTTCTTTACTGAAACATAATCCTTTTTCTGGAGAACTGTTCTCGCATAGGTTTATAATCATGTTGTGGATGATGGTAGTCGTATTTATCGTTTCATTTTTCATGCATTTTATCGATAAATTCTGTAGTATTTTGCGTTCGGCATCACCGAAATAGCCTAATACATCAGCATCTTCGATATCTCGTCCGATGTAAGCTATTTTATCTGCAAGTTTCACCACACATCCTTCCCATGTGGAAGCCTCATATTGTCCTGGTTTTTCAAACGTATATAGATCAATAAGTTCTGCTCTTGGTTTTAAATCGTTCTTATCTACTTCGCCGCAATGGGATATGATACCGTCTCTTACAGCATAGGTCAGGTTTAGGTTCTGCCATTCTCCTTGGTGATTTTGTAGGAGTTCAATATTGTCCGTAAAATAGAGACCATTTCTCTCATGCCAGAATGTCCTTTGAGTCCCCCCTCCTATTTCGCTGAGAATAGCTTCTCCATGATGTCCAAAAGGTGCATGACCTAAATCATGAGCCATTGCTATGGCTTGAACTAATTCTACGTTTAAACCGAGATAAGAAGCAATTGTGGATGCTACAGATTCCACATGAAGGACGTGCTCCATGCGTGTGCATACGTGATCATTGCCGGCGCCATTGAAGAATACCTGAGTCTTATGTTTTAATCGTCTGAATGCATACGAATGAAGCACTCTTGTGTAATCACGGGAGAATTCAGAACGGATGTCCCCTGTGCTTTTGTATAAAGAATCACATCGAGCTATCAGTTCGTTCCATCGAGGATTTGTTTCGTCTGTTCTATAGTTTACAAAACTGTTTTTCATAATCATAGAGAAAGATATGTGTGTATTAATGCCTCATTTCCTGAGTTTTACCGAATGTAGATATACTTTTACATAACCGATGGAGAGTTTGGCTTCAATGAGTACGGGGATCATCTTGCCATCGTCTGTAAGGTAAACATAGACAGGGTCTTTGTCCACGATGGTTCCCGGACCAACGTAGGCTGTATATTTGTCGCAATTATATGTCACCCCATCCTTGGTGGTGATTTTTTCTTTCCCGATGAGACTTCCCAACATTCGGTGTACTTGATTGCCAAATAGTGGATAAAAGGGAAGATTTTTCCCATCGTTTTCTGTGAAGTCAACATTCCGTGCCACATAGATGGAGTTGATGATATCGTGTACTTCGTGTGGCATGGAAAAGATGGTGTCATACGAAGTGTCATTCATGACGCGGTGTCTTTTCAGCAAATGATGGTCGGTTTTATCCTCATAAACATATTGATCTTCGTAATATACTCCTTTTTCAAATACTTGACATTTCATGTAAAGCGGTTTCATATCTTTCGTACATGAAGCTTCATGATGGGTACGTACTTCGTAAAGCCAGTCCCATTTAGGCAGATTTTTTGCTGTGACAGTAAAAACATAGTTGTTATTATATTCAGACACAGAGAAGGTGGCCACTCCTACTTTAAACCATAAAAAGCCTACATTGTAATAAGCATCCAATGTGAATTCCTCTCCCACCTCAAATACATGATTCTCATTTATTATTTGCGCATCAATCCTGCAATAACTAATGATGGAGAATAGAACAATGACAAAAAAGTTTTTTAGCATATAGTGTTGCGTTTTTATAGTTCAGCATATTTCTTTTTCCCTAATGCGTAGTAACTCCATACGATGCTGCCGTTGTAGTTGAATGGGAAGGCCGTTTGGGTGGTTAGCTTCAGGTTTTCCTTCCTTTTATCGATAAAATCATCTTTCATCTTTTTGAAATCCTTACGAGCCTTTCTTACGGCTTTAAAGTTTGCCACATCACCTTTCAAAAGAAAGACGATTGCAGCCAGGTTATCCAGAAGCTTACGCATACGAAGCACTTTGTTTAATTGCTCGTTGGATTCGTTTTTATAAATCATCAATAGGTTGTTTCGGAAGTTGAGATAGGTTTTTCTTGGATTGTCAACATTCAGGGTTCCGCCGCCTAAATGGTAGATTATGCTTTGAGGAAGGCATACAATCTTTTCTCCTCTGCTGTTTAATCGCCAACACAAATCAATCTCTTCCATGTGAGCAAAGAATTGAGCATCGAGTCCGCCAGCCTTTAAATATGAGGCTCTACGGATCATCAGGGCTGCACCTGTAGCCCAGAAAATCTGAGTGGGTGTATCGTATTGTCCGTGGTCAGGTTCGACTACGGCAAAGATGCGACCTCGACAGTAAGGAAAGCGGTAACGGTCGATGAAACCGCCAGAGGCTCCCGCATGTTCAAAATGTTCTTTGTTGTAATACGCTAATACCTTGGGCTGACAAGCCGCTATGTCGGGATGGCTGTCCATATAATCAGTCAAGGTGGTGAGCCAGTTCTCTGTTACTTCAACATCCGAATTCAGCAACACGACATATTCTGCATCTACTTGTGCAATGGCACGATTATATCCCTCTGCAAATCCGTAGTTTTGGTCTAATAAGATCAACTCAATCTGTGGATAGTTGTTGCGTAGGAACTCGATGGAATCGTCGGTCGAACCATTATCGGCAACTACAATCTTAACCTCCTCTCCTGTCGTATGTTTACATACAGAAGGAAGATATTGTTCCATCATCTTGCGACCGTTCCAATTGAGAATGATGACAGCTGTTTTCATACATTACTGAATTTTGTTAAAGTAGCTTCTGGCCTTTTGTGTTTCAGTAGATACGTTTCAGAAACTAATTGGTTTCTTTGTTTCGTTTGTGTTTCCATCTTCGGTGAGACCATAACCAGTAGGCTGGATCACGAAGAATCGTCCTTTCCATCAGTTCGGCATACCTCTGTGTCAGTTCGTCTTCTTGCGTCTCTTTGGCATGTTCTGCAAGGGTGATAAGATCGCATGAATAGTATCCACGTTTCACTCTTTTAACGTCTAGATAAACGAAAGCCAGGTCTGCTTTTCTAGCAATTCTTTCGGGACCATTCAAGAACGGAGTGTCTGGATGGTTGAGGAAATGGGTCCAGAAATGTAGATTAGGAATAGATGGCGTTTGGTCGGCAATCAAGCCTAAGCCAAAGACCTTTCCTTCATGCAGGTATTTGACGATGTATCGGTACGATTCGTTTTTTGGCAGTGTCTCCGTTCCGTAAATAGAACGTAGCTTCAAGAAGAACTTATTCAGATAAGGATTCTTTATCGGACGATACATCTCAGCACCTGTTACGCCATGATAATGTAGGTAGAGCGAAGGAGACCACTCCCAACTGCCATAGTGACCTAATACAATCATGACACTTCTTCCCTTTTCGAATAATCGTTCTAGTTCTTCAGGATTATTGATTTTAAACCTTTCTTTGATCTCATCTTTCGACAGGTGAATCAACTTCAAGGTTTCAATTGCTGTGTCAGCGAAGAAAAGATAAAAACGTTTCTCGATGTCGATGATTTCTTCTTCTGATTTCTCAGGGAAACAACTTGTTAGATTGTTTCTCACCACTTTTCTTCTGTATTTTACCACATAATAGGCTAAGAAATACAGTATATAGGAGATACCGTACAATATAGGCAAAGGCAACCAGAAGAGAAGCCATATAAAAGCATATAGTAGATAATACAATACGACCATAATCAGACTATTAATTATTGCTGTTAACTAAACTTTGATTGATAGATTCAATATAATCTAAAACATCCTCGCATCCATCGCCTGTTTCGGCTGATGTAATAAAGATTTTGGGTAACTCTTCCCATTGTTCATTAAGTTTTTCTTTGTATGCTTCGATGTTGTTATTTCGTTGGTTGTTACTCAACTTGTCCACTTTCGTAAATATGATGGAAAATGGGATGCCGTTGACACCGAGGAATTCAATAAACTCCAAATCGATCTTCTGAGGCTCCAACCGACTGTCGATCAGTACAAAAAGGTTAATCAGCTCGTTTCTGGAGAGTACATACCCTTTGATCATTTTTTCCAGTTTGTCTCTTCCCTCTTTGCTGATTTTAGCATATCCATATCCCGGTAAATCCACCAGATACCACTCGGAGTTGATGAGGAAATGGTTTATGAGAAGAGTCTTCCCTGGTTTGGAAGATGTCTTAGCCAAGTCTTTCTGTTTGGTTAGCTTGTTTATCAAAGAAGATTTTCCAACATTAGAACGTCCGATAAAAGCGTATTCCGGCATATTGTGTTTCGGACATTTTTGCCATGTGGAGTTGCTAACTATGAATTCAGCTTTTTTTATAATCATATCAGATATGTTTTGCTAATTTTTACAAAATTAAAAAAAATGAACGACTTCTTCGATGAAGAGGGACGTTAATGTAGAATTTTATATATAAGTTCTTTTAGTAATTCCGAAGGAGGACTGGAGGTATTGTTGTTATCTATACCTTTGGATTTCGCATCGTACTCTCTTAGAATGGAGATGATTTCCATCGTTTTCCATGCATTATAATTTCTAGCACCTAATACGTATTCATCGACAAAATAAGGTGATACATTTAGTTGAGAAGCCACATTCATCTTGGATTTATCTTTAATGTAATAATAAACCATTAGTTCAGAAAAATACTTAAAAAGAACTGATATTGTGGCGTTTAAAGCGAATGATTTTGATATAGAAAGATGATGGGCAATCCAGTTCGATTTGTAAATATCTTTTTGTATTAATGCTGATTTTAATTCAAAATCGTTAAAATCTTTGCTGATTCCGACATTTTTTTCAATCAGATCTGTTGTAATCATCTTCGCTGTTGCCGGTTTGGTTATGATTAGTTTTTGCAGTTCATTGATGAGACGATGTAGGTCTGAACCGATATGGTCTGCCAGTAGTTGTGTAGATTTCTCATCAATCTGAATTCCCTTCTCCCGAAGATAATTTTGTATAAATCCAGGAATCTGGTTATCATATAATTTTTCAGAATTGAAGAAAAGACTGTTCTGGGCAATATCCTTAAAAGCTTTTTTCCGTGTATCCACTTTACTTTTGTAGCAGAATACAAGAATCGTAGATGGTTGAGGATGTTGCAGATAATTGGCCAATTCATCGTAAGAAGATATGTTTTGAGCCTCTTTCACAACGATGACTTGATATTGAGACATCATTGGGAAGCGACGAGCATTTTCGATGATGTTCTTCAAGGTTATGTCTTTTCCGTAATAAATATATTGATTAAACTCTTTTTCTGAGTCTGTTAATACATTCTGTATGATATAATCTGCTATTACATCTATAAAATAGGGTTCTTCACCCGACAGGAAATATACGGGGTCGTAAATTTTATTTTGTAATTTAGATAAGATTTCTTTATGTCCTATGCTTTGTTTTGCCATGGATGCAAACTATTAAAAATGTAAATAAATTTATTACCTTTGTATCGTATTTTCACGCAAAGATAGTAAAATGTTGGAACTTAATTTCCCAAAATATGAATTTCGCATAAAAAACGAAGGAGATAAATTGCTTATTTATGACCGTTGTCGTCGTAAATATGTTGCTCTGACCTCCGAGGAATGGGTTCGTCAAAACATGGTTGAGTTCTTGATTCAGGAGAAACACTATCCTTCAGCCTTGATGTCCAACGAAATAACGGTGGAGATTAATCAGATGAAGAAGCGGTGTGATACAATTGTGTATGATGTTAATTGTCAACCTTTTGTTATTATAGAATACAAGGCGCCTGAGGTGCCGATTACACAAAAGGTATTTGATCAGATTGCATCGTATAATCTAAAATTAAATGTGCCAATTTTAATCGTTTCCAACGGATTAACTCATTATTGTTGCAGAATCGATTATGCACAACGTAGATACATTTTTTTTAAAGAAATTCCCGACTATTCGATTTTTAAACAGTATAAAAATGAACAGTAATACCCCCTACTCGTCTGTCTTGCTTGACAATGCAACTAAGGAGTTTGCCAAACTCCCTGGTATTGGAAAGAAAACAGCTCTTCGACTTGTCTTACATCTTCTTCGACAAAGCAAAGAAGAGGTGGAGAATTTTGGAAATGCTTTTATTACGCTACGTAACGAGATTCAATACTGTAAGGTGTGTCATAATATATCTGACACTGAGATATGCCAAATTTGCGCCGATCAGCGCAGAGATTCATCAACTCTTTGTGTGGTAGAGAATATCAATGATGTGATATCGATTGAAAACACGCAGCAGTTTAAGGGCCTTTATCATGTTTTGGGAGGGGTCATATCTCCAATGTCAGGTATTGGACCTTCTGATCTGAGCATCGATATGTTGGTGGAAAGGGTTCGTACGAATCCTGTGAAGGAGATTATCCTTGCTCTTAGTCCTACTATGGAGGGTGATACGACCAACTTCTATTTGTATAAGAAATTATCCCCTTTCAATGTGGAAATCAGTACGATTGCGCGTGGCATTTCTATCGGTGATGAGTTGGAATATGCGGATGAGATCACATTGGGTAGATCCATCGTCAACAGAATACCTTATATCGGAAACTAATTTAATGAATATCAAATAAATAAAAATGGAAAAGAATTTAAAGATCATCTATGTCGTGTTAGTTGTCACTTCTGCAGTGTTGAGTATTTATGCTTATATATTGGGAAGTAAGTATATAGGAAACCCGCAAGAGTATGTGACGCTTCAGAGTATGTCAGTTATTTTGACCTTGCTCTCTCTTCCGATTATTTTAAAATTGTATAATAAGAAGATGATGACAACAGGTGCGGATAGAGAAGATTATGTCGATGAAAAGCATATATTTTATAAATGGAACATTCTTCGGATGAGTGTTACATTTGTTGTTATCTGCATGAATGTTGTTACCTATAGTTTTGTTCATACCTCCTCTCCTATGATTTGTGCGCTTATCGCATGGATGTTCTTAACTTTTTTCTGTATTCCTAAGAAAATTAAAATAGATGAGGGGAAAAAAGAGGTGGAGAAACAGCCTGTTGTGGAGAAAAAAGAGGATGAGACAATTGTTGAATAATGCTCATTAAATGCGAAGATTGTTATGGTAATTGCGGTAGATTTTGATGGAACAATTGTTACAAATGAATTCCCTAATATAGGGAAAGAGATTCCGTTTGCGACAGATGTGTTGCGAAAGATTCTGTCGGAAGGTAAATACAAACTTATTTTATGGACTTCGCGTGAAGGTGAAAGACAACGAGAGGCCGTTGAATGGTGCAATCAAAGGGGAATTTATTTTTATGCGGTGAATAAGAATCATCCAGAAGAGACGGTCGAGGATGATCTCTATTCAAAGAAAATCAGAGCAACGTATTATATTGATGATCATAACTTTCCTGGGGGAACACCTGATTGGAGAAAAATAGATTTATTCCTTCATTCTGACGATGGAATGGAGATTATGGATCAGCAATGGTTTCAGATCAAGACCGAGGAGAATTTCTTTGTTCGATTCGGCCGTTGGGTAGAAAAGATTAAGCGCAAGTTGAATCGATATTGCTAAGTCGTTTCAGATTGGCATAAAAGACTTCATCAGGGATGGTAAGCGAGGCTTCACGATAGTGAACATAATCCTCAAAATAATCACTTGCGATATCAGCGATCCACTCTTTCCCGTCTAATCCTATATGATCTAAATAGTTTTCTATCTTTGATTTATAGTAAGCGATAGCTTCAAGTTTACGTTCGAACCCAGGTTGAGCCGCTTGTTGGGTCATGTGTTCATTCTTGATAACAAGATAGATGGTTTCGTAGAAATACGTTAAACTGCCAAACGATTGATTTAAAGCGTTTCGTTTAGCCTCCTCTATCTGTTCCAGTTTGTTTTGTACTTCCGTCATGATAAAAAACAAACATGACCGTTTCTATCGAGAAACAGTCATGTTTTTATGCTTTGTTATTAGTTACCCACTTCAGAGATGAATTTGATACGAACCAGACGTATTTCTTGTTCTGAGTAATCATTTTCACCTAAGATATCTAAAGCAGTCTGGATATTATCAGATTCGGCCTCGTCACGGAAATATTCGAAGATATCATTGATCTTATCCTCATCCATGATTTGAATCAAGAAATAATCGATGTTTATTTTGGTTCCGGAGTAAACGATTTTCTCCAATTCATCCAGCAATTCATCGAAATCCAATCCTTTAGATTGTGCAATATCATCCAATGCGATTCTACGGTCGATAGCTTGAATGATAGAGATTTTCTTTTCTGAGTTTTTAGCAACAGAAAGGACTTTTAAGTCTTCAGGACGTTCAATCTCATTCTCCTCTACATGTTTGCGGATTAAATTAACGAATTCATCGCCATATTTTTTAGCTTTCCCGCTTCCCACGCCAGGAATATTGGCCAATTCTTCTATCGTTATTGGATAGGTTGTAGCCATGGCCTCCAATGAAGGATCTTGGAAGATGACGAAGGCGGGCAATCCCAACTTTTTAGAGTATTTTTTACGTAAATCCTTAAGCATGGAGAACAATGTTGGATCCACAGCACATGCTCCCCCGCCCTTCAGTTGAACGTCTTCCACCTCTTCTTCATCATCCTCATCGTTTTCTTTTACGATTTCGAACTTTTTTGGACTCTTTAAAAAGTCCTTGCCTTCTTGTGTCACTTTCAAAGTGCCATAGTTTTCCACATTTTTGACGAGATACTTAGACAGTAAGGCTTGTTCGATTACGTTCTGCCAAGTTTTTTCACTCTCATCTTTTCCTTCGCCGAAGGTTTCGATTTCTTCATCATGACCGAAAGACTTTATATCAGAAGTCTCTTTTCCCATGATGACATCAACAACATACTCAGCTTTAAATTTTTCATTCAACGCTAGTACCGTTTCCAAGACGGTACACAACAAATTCTTTGCATCCACGAGTTTCTTTGGATTTAAACAATTATCACAATTACCACAATTATCTTTTGTATATTCTTCTCCGAAATAATGAAGAAGAAGTTTTCTGCGGCATACAGACGATTCAGCATAGTTAGCAATGTCTTGTAACAGTAATTTGCCGATCTCCTGTTCTGCAACAGGCTTCCCCTGCATAAATTTCTCGAGTTTTTGCAAGTCACTATTTGAGTAGAATGCGATGCACTGTCCTTCTCCGCCATCACGTCCCGCGCGACCTGTTTCTTGGTAGTAACCTTCCAGGCTCTTTGGAATGTCATAGTGAATAACGAATCGTACATCTGGTTTGTCGATACCCATACCAAAAGCGATGGTTGCCACGATGACCTGTACCTTTTCCATCAAGAAAGCATCTTGATTTTCGGAGCGAACGGAACTTTCCATTCCTGCGTGATAAGGCTTTGCTTTGATGTGGTTCTCACATAGCTTTGCGGATAGTTCTTCGACTTGTTTTCTACTTAAACAATAGATGATACCTGATTTTCCCTCTTGCGATTTGATGTATTTGACAATCTCCTTGTCAATGTTCTCCGTTTTAGGTCTGACTTCATAATAGAGATTTGAACGGTCAAATGAAGAGCGGAAATAGTTGGCATCTTTCATTTCCAGATTTTTCTGTATGTCATGCTGTACCTTGGGTGTAGCGCTTGCAGTCAGAGCGATGACAGCCGACTTCTGTCCAATCTTATTGATAGTTGGACGTATTTGTCGATACTCCGGACGGAAGTCATGTCCCCATTCTGAAATACAGTGAGCTTCATCCACTGCGTAGAAAGATATCTTAATCTGACGAAGGAATTCTATGTTTTCCTCCTTGTTTAAGGATTCAGGAGCAACATAGAGAAGTTTTGTTTTTCCTTCCATCACATCTTTTTTTACAGTATCGATAGCAGCTTTGTTCAAGGAAGAATTGATAAAATGGGCAACACCATCCTCTTCACTAAAATTACGCATGGCATCCACTTGGTTTTTCATCAAGGCAATCAATGGAGAGATAACAATAGCCGTTCCTTCCATTAGAAGAGAAGGAAGTTGGTAACATAACGATTTACCCCCACCTGTTGGCATTAAAACAAATGTGTCTTTGCCATCAAGTACGCTCCTGACTATTGCTTCTTGATTTCCTTTGAATGAATCGAAACCAAAATGCAATTTCAATTGTTCTAATAGTTTATCTTCCTTTTTCATACACAAAATCATTTAAATTTTGTACAATACAAATATAGAAAATTCACGACAAAAACAAATAGAGAATAAAAATATTTGCTCTGCTTTTTTTCTATACTGTTTAAATAAACTTTAAGCTTCTCTTAATCGATCAAAATTGGCATTTTTTAATCTCTCCTTTGCATATTCCAATGTGATGGTCACTTTTTTCTTGTCAGTAGAAGGTGTTTCATACATAATATCCAACATGATATTTTCTACGATAGAACGCAACCCTCTTGCACCTAATTTAAATTCCAATGCTGTATCAACAATGTATTCTAACACATCATCGTTGAATTTTAGTACAACATTGTCCATCTTAAATATCTTGATATATTGTTTAATAATAGAGTTTTTTGGTTCTGTTAGAATGTTTCTCAACGCAGTACGATCCAATTGCTCTAAATAGCACAATAATGGTAAACGACCGATAATCTCAGGTATTAATCCAAAGGATTTTAGGTCTTTTGGTGTGATGTACTGCATTAGATTGTTCATATCTACGGCATTCTTTAGTTTTGAGGCGGCATAACCCATGACTTTTGTATTCAGTCGGTGAGCGATCCGTTGTTCGATACCATCAAATGCTCCTCCGCATATAAACAATATATTTTTGGTATCTACAGCAATCATCTTCTGGTCGGGATGTTTTCTTCCTCCTTGAGGAGGTACGTTTACGATAGAACCCTCCAGTAGCTTCAATAATCCCTGTTGTACACCTTCACCGCTCACATCGCGTGTGATGGACGGATTATCTCCTTTTCTGGCGATTTTGTCAATCTCATCGATGAAGACAATACCTTTTTGAGCTTTCTCCACATCATAGTCGGCTGCTTGTAATAGTCTTGTCAATATGCTTTCGATATCCTCTCCTACATATCCTGCTTCCGTCAGAACTGTTGCATCGACAATTGCAAATGGCACTTTTAGTAGCTTAGCTACGGTTTTCGCTAATAAGGTTTTTCCCGTACCTGTAGCACCTACCATGATTATATTAGATTTCTCGATTTCAACGTCATCTTCCACCTTCTGTGTCAGTCGTTTATAGTGGTTATATACGGCAACAGACAAGGTCTTTTTTGCATTCTCTTGTCCGATGACATATTGATCCAGGAAAGCTCGGATTTCGATAGGTTTAGGAATCTCCGTCAAGTCTAATTCCTGAGAAGCTTTAAATCGGAGATTCTCTTTTATGATATTATTGGCCTGTTCTGCACATTCGTCACATATATTTGCCCCGGATATTCCGGCAATCAGCATTCGTACGTTTTTAGACGAACGTCCACAAAAGTCACATTTTGAATCTGTTTTTGGCATAGTTCAAAAATTTCTAGTTCGAATTATTTTTTGTTTTTTACCAAAACTTCATCAATCATACCATATTCTTTTGCTTCTTGAGCTATCATCCAATAGTCTCGGTCAGAGTCTTTTTCGATTTTCTCGAACGAGTTACCGGAATGGTCTGCTATAATTGTATAAAGCTCTTTCTTTAGCTTTTGAATCTCTCTTGCAGTTATCTCAATATCAGATGCTTGTCCTTGAGCACCTCCCATGGGTTGATGAATCATCACGCGTCCGTGAGGAAGAGCTGAACGTTTTCCTTTGGTACCTGCCACCAATAATACAGCAGCCATAGATGCAGCCATACCCGTACAGATTGTTGCTACGTCGCATCCTATGTATTGCATGGTGTCGTAAATACCTAAACCTGCATATACAGAACCACCAGGACTATTCAAATAGATGGAAATATCCTTACCTGGATCAGAAGAATCCAGATATAATAGTTGAGCTTGTATTACATTGGCGGTGTAATCATCGATTTGTGTTCCTAAGAAGATAATTCTATCCATCATTAAACGTGAAAACACATCCATCTGAGTGACATTTAATTGTCTTTCTTCCAAAATGCTTGGAGAAATATAATTATTGGTTATACTAGCAGTGTACTGATCTAATGCTAATCCATTCATTCCCAAATGGCCAACGGCAAAGTTTCTAAAATCGTTTTTCATCTTTCGTAAATAGTCTTTTTTTGTAGTTTAAAACAGAATACTAAATTACTAAAAGTTTTTATAATACCATGCAAGAAAATGAATAATAATAATACAAAAAGTCCCGAAAAAATATTTTTTCGGGACTTTAAATTATAAAGTATCAAAAATTACTTGTTTTCAAATAATTTATTAAAGTCTTCCATCGAAACACTCTTCTTGTTAAGTTTAATGGTATTCTTAACAATAGTCATGATTTTCTCATCCATGATTTGGTCCACCATCTGGTTTACATGCTCTTTGTTCTTCATCATCTCTTTTGCATAGTTCTCTAATACATCAGCAGGTACAGATGCCATGCCATATTGAGCGAATTGAGCTTGTGCCACACGTTTAGCAAAGCCAGTCAAATCACCATCTTCAATCTTAACATTGTTTTTCTTAGCGATTTGTTCTTTGATGAGGTGCCATTTGAGGTCTTCCAACATAGAAGGATATTGCTCGTCGATTTGCTCCTTTGTCATCTTCTCGTGAGTTTCCAATACCCAACGTTTTAAGAAATCATCTGGGAATGTGATACCATCTAATTTCTTGATAAGAACTTCTTTTGCATCAATCAAAAGTTTGAAGTCAGAGTCGTGTTCCAAGCTCTTCTTCATATCTTCATTCAACTTTTGTTTGAATTCAGCCTCGCTCTTTACTACGCCCTCACCCAATGCTTTGTCAAACAATTCTTGGTTGAGTTCTGCTTCTTGGTAATGAGATATCTCTTTGATAGTGAACTTGAAGTCAGAATCAATGTTTGCTACTTCTTCTTTCTTAACCTTTAATAAAGATGCAAGTTCTGCTTCGTTTTCGAATGCTTTCTTAGGGTTGAAAGAAACAGCAGAATTAAGTTTTGCTCCTACGAACAACGCTTTTTGATCTGCATCTTTCATGTATTTAGGACATAATACAGCCTCTTCAACTGTAATTCCGTCTTCTTTTGCTTTTGTCTTAGTGCGCATTTCAACTAGCTCACCTTTAACAATGTCGCTCTCCTCTACGATTTCTGTTTGAACTTGTGTTCCGAAACGAGAAGTATATGATTTAACTGCATTCTCAGTCATCTTATCATCGATAGTGATGTCATAATAAGGTGCTTCGATTGAGTTGTCCAATTCGATTTTGAAATCAGGTGCAATAGCTAAGTCAAATACGAACTCAAAATCCTCTTGATGATCAAAATCAATAGGTTGTTGTTCTGTTTTGTTAGGCAGTGGCTCTCCTAAGATTTGGATATCGTTATCTTTGATGTATCCTAACAATGTTTCAGAAATAATTCTGTTGATTTCGTCAGCCATTGCGGCTTTGCCATACATTTTTCTAATAATACTCTCAGGTACATGTCCTGGACGGAAACCTGGCATATTAGCCTTCTTTTGGTACGTACGTAAGGTCTTGTCCACAGCTTCCTGATAATCACTTTTTGTAATTTGTAACTTAATAATTGCATTGACAGCGTCAATGTTTTTTCTCTCAATATTCATCTCTTGATAATATTTTTATATTTTGTGCAAAGATAAAACAAAATTTATAAATCTACAATAATAGTAAACTGATAAAAAAGGATGTGTATATCTATTGCCTTTTTGCTTTGTTTTTTTCTATATGAGAATGGTTGCTCTCCTTTATTTTCGAACGAGTCGGATTCCTCTCTCTTCAATGACTATGGCATGTTGCCGATACAATGTTCCGATGGTTTTCTTGAAACTCTTTTTACTGCATCCGAACTTATTATAGATAACATCCGACTCAGTATTGTCGTTGTATGGCAAAAATCCTTTGTTTGCTTCCAGTTCTTCGAGTATCTGACCGCTTAACTCATCAACAATCTGGTATCCTTGTTTCTGAAGGGCAACGTCAATCTTTCCGTCTTCTCGTACATTCTTGATGAAGCCTATCGTGCGCATTGCATAATCTACTCGCTCGAATATTTCATTATGGTAAATCAATCCCCAGTATTTATCATCTACGATGACTTGATATCCAAGGTTGGTTTCTCTAGTGATCAGCAAATCTACTTCATCATTCATCTTATAAGGTGGAAATTCTTTCGACATATAGTCATCCAAATGCATCGTGGCAATGACTTGCTCTGTCTTTTCATCGTAGTGGACATATACGAGGTAGGCTCTTCCCTCTCTGATTTTATTGGTCTGTTCACGGTTGGGTAAAAACAAGTCTTTGTCAATTCCCCAATCCAATAGTGCTCCACCAGAAACCACTTTCTTCACTGTCATAAATTCAAACTCTCCATCTACTGCATAAGGTAGAAACATAGTGGCAATGGTTTCTCTTTTTGCATCTTTATAGAGAAAAACAGATATTTCATCCCCTTCTTCGGGTTTTCCTTTCACCTCTCGGTTGGAAATGAATATTGTTTCGTTTGTTTCTGGGTCTTCTGCGGTAATTCCTTTATCTGCAAGGGTAATCACCTTCATTTTATTTATCTTTCCTATTTTCATATATTCTAAATTCTTATGAGAGATTGAGGTCTCTCTCTTTGCAAAGATAGAATATTTTTATATCAATGAGCCATATCCATTTTATAAATATTTTGTTGCGTCAGTTGGTCACCGAATTCAAAAATCCCAAGAAATGAATTTATAGAACCGACCTAATGTTGTTTTATATGATGGGAAAAAATATCTTTGTAATGTGTTATTATTTTTTGAAATATAATTGGTACGGTTATGGACATTGAAGATTATTCATTTATCGCGGTAATAATTATTTTTATTATAGGCTTTATCGTTCATGAGGGGGAGGAAATCATCTTCCAACGTGAGTGGATGCTGAAAAATGCAGCTGCTTTATCGCAACGACTTCCTAAACTGAAACGGGTGTTTGACCATCTACTCTCGTTAGACACTAAAACGTTCACAATTGCCGTGATAGAGGAATCTATTGTGATTGCGCTGGCCATCTTTTTACCTATATGCATGCAGATGGATTATCCTCTCATTTGCTTCGGACTTTTTTGTGCATACACCTTGCATCTATTGGTACATATCATTCAAGGATGTTTGATTCGTAGATTTGTTCCTGGATTGGAAACGTCTGTCTTGCAAACACCCAATTATGGATTTTTCACCTATATCTATGCCTCGATAATCTATCGTCATTATGTTCCTGGGTTGGCTACAGCCTGCATATTGTTCCCTATTTTTGTATGCATCACATCTATCTATGGATCATCGATTGATGCTGATGCTCTTTCGCTTGTCTTGGCTGGATTGGTTGGTATATGCTTCTTGCTGATAAATCTTTTATTCTCGCATTGGCTTGGGAAAAAGATTAGTTCGCTTTTATGAAATCTTCACTTAAATAGAATAACCACATGAAATATTCCATAAATAAGGATACTTTAATTTATCAGGATGGTATTGAAAGCATCGAACATGGAGATGGACCTGAAGAGGAAAATATAAAGTGTATTGTCATTCCTGGTTCTGTCGAACGGATTGATGATGGTGTTTTTATGCTGATGCACTCGCTTGAGAGAGTTGTATTTGCTGAAGGTCTAAAAGAGATTGGAGAAAAGACCTTCGCTTATTGTGAGCATCTGAAGGAGGTTGTCTTTCCAGAAAGTCTTGAAATGATTGAGGAGAAAGCATTTTTTGAATGTACTTCATTGGAACGTATCGTTCTGCCTAAGAAACAAGAGGTTAACATTTGGAACGAAGCTTTTGCTGATTGTATCAAATTGAGCGATGTGGAGTTGGGTGATAACATCACCCTCAGAGTAAAGGTCTTTGAAAACACAGCGTTTCTGAAGGCATTACGTGAGAAAGACCCGTTAGTGATCATTCTTGATACTTTGATTGATGGTAAGGAATATGAAGGTGATTTGATTATACCTGATAAGGTGAAGAATGTATCTTGTGGAGCCTTCTATGGCAATACAAAACTCACCAGCGTGGTATGTCCGGACAGTGTGGATATCTCCTACTCTGCTTTTGAAGGTTGTACCTCACTAAAAAAGGTCGTGTTACCTGCTAACATGAAAGATATTCCTGAATCCTTATTTAAGGATTGCCTCTCATTGGAAGAAATTGTCTTCCCTAAGAGTGAGGATATAACTATATATGGTCACGCATTTCATAAAACACCATATTTAAGGAAGTTACAAACAGGAGATAATCCTGTTATTCTCAATGGTTGGTTGGTGGATGGATCCTGTTGTCAAGGGAAGATTCATCTGTCCGGTATAAAAGGCATATCGTCTTATGCGTTTATGAATAACTATAGGATAACAGATGTGGAAATTGACGAAGGATGTGAATTCATTGGATGGAATGCTTTTTTGGATTGTTTGGCTCTAAGGAACGTTAAGCTTCCATCGAAGATGAAAGAGATTGAATGTTCGACTTTTCGAAACTGCTATCAATTGGAAAGAATAAACATTCCAGAAGGCATAGAGGTGCTTCCTGTGAGTTTATTTAATAATTGTATGTCGTTAACAGAACTTTCCCTTCCTCAATCGTTGAAGAAAATAGAAAATAGAGCGTTTCGTAACTGCAAGAAACTCAAGAATCTGAAGATTGATTCTTCGGTTGAGTTGGCCCCTAACTATTTTAAGGTAGATAAATCAGCACAGATAAAACGTGTTGTCACGGCAAAGGTTCGGAAAACCTTTCGGGATAGCTACTACGATGGACAGAAGGAGTGTATCATCGTGGATGAGGATAAATACAGAGATCGTACGGATATTGAAGTGGTGATTATTCCTGAGGGTGTGAATGTCATTGGTGCTGCTGCTTTTCTCTCTTGTGAGAATCTACGGGAAGTGGTATTGCCTGATAGCCTCGAAGTAATTGAAGATAATGCTTTTAATTATTGTGGTGAGTTGGAAGAGATTGTTTTTCCAGAACAGCTACAAGTGATTGGTAATCATGCATTTTGTTATTGTAGTAGTATTGAGAGCATTGCCTTTCCAAAAAAGTTAAAAAGAATCGGTGAACTGGCATTTAGCTCATGCGGGAATCTAAAAAGTGTTTGCTTTTCATCTGGTTTGGAAGAAATTGGAGAAGGGTGTTTCAGAGATTGCGAAAATCTGCAAGTGTTCTCATGGCCCGCAAGTGTTCAAAAGATTAATAATTGCATGTTTATAGGGTGTAGTTCACTAAGAGATCTGAAAATTCCAGAAGGTGTTACATCTATAGATTCGAGCATTGTTTCGAAATGTAAAAATCTAAAAAGCATTGTAATTCCATCTTCATTAAAAGAAATAGGAGAATGTACTTTTAAGGAATCCAATATAGAAGAAGTCACGATATCTGAAGGCGTGGAGATTATCCGATGTTACGCTTTTGAAGATTGTAAATCACTGCGTTCTGTCACCTACCCTTCCTCGTTGAAAAGCATTGAGGAATGGGCATTCAAAGGGTGTGACCAATTGCACCGTCCGAAGCGCATGAAGGGTGTGTCTATCCACAGAGATGCCTATAAGGGTAGCTTGTTGACGTCTCTTTTGCGTTTCGTTAAAGAGTATTATATTATCATGCTTATCTTGTCTGTTCTGACACTGTTCTGGTCCTTGTTTTTCCCAATTCTTAAAGCTCTGGGATTTGCGGTTATAACTATAGCGGTTGTATGTCTGGCGGGATTTTTGTTCCTTTTGCTCTTATTTAGGAATGGTCTTCCTCATCATAATTGATAATGAGGAAGACTCTTTTGCATACTCAATCCTTTTTCTCTTTCACCTGGATTCGTACACTTTCTGTATTTGTCTGGAACTCTGGTGCATACAGACATTGTGCCGTTGTGATTCCGTTGCAGTAATCGCCTGCATGGGTCACCCACAATGGATATTCGAATACGTAGGTACCCTTCGATAGATGGTCGAAGAAGTAGTACATGGCGGCATCTTTCGGTGATTGGTAGTAGCAAGTGCCTTCACTACAACGATAGCCGGAGAGTGGATGTACAGGCTCCAGACAGCTGGCCCGTTGATCTTTCAGGGAGACATAATCCATGTCTCGGTTGGTGCGTAATGTCAGACGTACAACCAGCTTATCCCCCACAGAGAGTTTCGTTCCTTCGCCTATCTGCTTCAGAACAGGTTTGCCATTCTCTTGTACTTCCAACATCACCATCTTTTCCACGTGGAGGTCGGTCTTGCTTTTCTTGATCTTGTCTATCTCCTCCTCGAATTGCCAGTAGAGTGCACCCCATGAAAGATTACCGCCCGTTTCGCTCTTCAACTTCACATGTCCCATGTCTGGTTTCACCTCATTACCCTTGAAGTATTTTGTGAAGTAGCCCGTTCCGACTTCTTCTTTCTCAGGTTGTATGGTTTTATCACCCAGTTTGATAGTTACATGATTATCATTGGAGATCCAGTCAGAACCACTCAGAAGCAGTACGTTCAGCGCATCCACGTTGGCGATTGGATTATCCCAATCCTGTGTATGCTTCTGGTTGAGTAACCACAGGCGCAGCTCGTCCTGTTCATTAACCTTAGGATCCACCACTTCCAAGGCTTCCATGATGCGTGTATGGGTGGATATGGCTGCGTCGGACCATAAATAACCGCCTGTATTCTTCATCCAGAACATGCCCATTTCATCTGTTGTTGTGGAGAAACTGCGGAGGTGTTTTACGATTGTCCTTGCCAGTTCCGTGTCTCCATTCCGATAGAAGGCAATGGCTGCCAAGGCTTTTCCGTAGAGGGAAAATGATTTCCAATTCTTCTTTGCCAAATTGTAGTAGAATGTATAGGCTTCCTTAGCTTTATTGCTCACTCTCACTTCTGGGAAGAGACTATGAACTTGGAAATAGTAGAGGATGCCCATATTTACGTAGGCATACTTTTCAAGATCATTTGGAAAATCCTTCTTTAGATCTTTATATGTATCGTACAGTTCGTCATCTAAGTAATGAAGAGACGATTCATATTTTGCTTCATCTAGGAGCTTGTCGTTTATGATGCCTGCTTTGCGCAGACGACCGAGGTTGTCAAGAACGAAGAGTGTGGTGTGTAAGCTCGGATATTCACTTTTGAACCATGTATATCCTCCGTTACGTAAACGGGCTTTTTTAAATTGATCAAATAATAAATCACATACATTCTGTAGTTCATCAACAGCGAAGAGTGCAGAGAGTCGTTGTTTCATCTCAGTCTCGTTTTTGGCTTCCATTACCCATGGTGATTCGTTCAGCAGTACGTTTTTCACCTCTTGATTTTTCTCTAAATTAGAGAGAAGCGTCTTTTCGTCCATGCCTTGTTTCTTCCACGTGTTTATTACGTTGAAGATCTTCGGATTGGAATTGGCAATGTGTTGTGACATCAAGGCTGCGAAGTGAGCGGCTGAATAACTTATTGTGTTTTCATACTCTACCGTTACGATTGAAGGGATGGCTTGTATGGCGTACCAGATAGGGTTCTTTGCGAACTCGAGCTTCAGGAAGCGGGAGTTAAGCGTGTTAGATTGGTTGTTCGCAAGTGCCTCGAATGTATAGTCTTTGGACTGTCCGCTACGCACATAGATTGGCATGGATTGTGTCACGACCATGCGGTCGGAAAGAATTGGGAGCAAGGTCTGTTCTGCATCCGAGAATTTATTTGCCACAGCGGATGTGCGCACTAAGACAGTTTCCATGTCACGAGGTACGTTAATTTGCCATGTTACTATACCGTTCTTAGCTTTTTCTACGGAATAGTTTGTTCGTTCTGTGATCAATACCTTCTCTGTTATAGGGTCTAACAGTTCTAAGATGGCACTTCCCTTTATTGTGGTGTCAGAGAGATTGATGATTTTAGCGGATAGGACGCAACGATCACCCTTGCGCAGGAAACGAGGCAAGTTAGGAGAAATCATGAAATCCTTTTGGGTCACCATCTGATCGGAGAATTGTCCGTAGAAGAGGTCCTTGGTATGAGCCAAGGCCATGAAGTTCCATCGGGTGAGGCTCTCAGGCATCTCGAAGGAGAACTGAACATTACCTTCTGGGTCTGTGCGAAGTTGTGGATAGAAGAAGGCTGTTTCTGTGAAGTTGGTTCGAACCTTTGTCCTAGGCGTTGTCATCTCTTCTTGTTTTATTGATCTGTTATCAGATCTGTCTTCTTCTGAATTCTCATACGAATCATCATCTGGTGATGACGTGCCCGTCAACGTAGCAGTGCCACGGATACGAATAGATGACGAGGCACCTGGCTGACCTGAACTTGATGTAATTTGAACGCCAGAAACACGTCCTGCTAATGCCGCTTCAACTGAAACTTCTACAGTAGCTTTGAGATTGGATTCGTTGAGTATAGAAGAATAATAAGGAGATCCATTTATCTCAAATAAGTTTCTAAATTTATCAAAGTTCCAGTCTGCTTCATGTTTGGAAGGGCGTGTTTTGTCGTGAATAGATGGTGTAGTATAGTTCTTGTACGTGTAAAAGTTATGCGAAAGTCCAAAATGGTTATACTCAGGTCGGAAAATCCATTTGTGAGATGTGAATTTATCAAGAGATGCATCATACATGGCAGCAAGGACCTCCGATTGTTTCTCTTTCGGCAAGGTTAGTGTCCATGTCTCTTTTGATCCAGGAGCCATTTTGTTTCTAAAGACAGAAAGATGAACAGGGATTACCTTGTTTTCTTTCTCTTTCTTGATGGTGAATGACGCTTTTTCGCATACCCCCTCGTTTACAAGGAAGAAATTCACATAAAGTCTATCTCCGTCTTTTTCCTTTAGCTCGAAATAGATATTTTTAAACTCGTTGTTTAGTTTAATCCATTCGATCTCTTCTTGTCCATGCATATTGGTCCGTACAACCAGCAGATTTGCATTCTTTAAGGATGAACCTACTCGTACTTTGTGGTACTTGCCATACGGCAAATATACATCGCTCACATCATGCCAGAAAGTGGTGAATACGGGAGGACATTTCTCATGCTTGCGATAAAGCACCATTTTATATGAGTGAGACACTTCCCTGCCCTTTTCGTCTATGGTTTTCAGTTTTAGTGTGTAGGCACCGGATATCCAATTCCTAGTGTCCTCATTGATGGTAAAACTACCTGTAGAATCAGATGTGACATTTCCAGTACAAATCAGACGTTCGTCGTGTAATACCTCATACGAAATAGTTGCTACTTGTCCGTCACCATTAAGATTCATAACCTTATATGGCTGAGTATAAAATTCTTCCATCAACAAATGTTTTTGAAGATCTGTGTGGAAGAACAATGATTGGTCACCTACCGAGAGATTGATTTTAGAATCATTCGTTTCCCCATTGATGTCAGTCACTTTTGCATAGATTGAATATTGATAATAAGCTGGGGTTTTATCTTGGCTATTCCTTTCCGCAAGGAATGAGAAGTCAAAAGAACCATCCATTTGAAGCGTGGTTGTCCCTTCCGCAATGGTTGTGTTAGATTTAGCTTGTCCGAATAGATAGCACCACCATGAGCAAGGTTGACGTTTCACTATATATTTCACATGGGCATTTGTCAAGGGAGTGCCAAGTAGATAATCCGCATGCCCTTTAATACGAATTGTATCGTTGAATGAGAACGATTCTGTAGGAGGTGTCAGTTTCACCTCGAATGTTGGACGTTTATACTCTTCAACCTTAAAGAAAAGATAATTTAATTCTATTTTCTCGTTAAAATCTGAGTTTGTTTTTTCAATTCTGATGAAGTAATCACCCGTAGGACCTTGTTTTGGAATGACAAAAGTGGTGTTGATGGATCCGAAATCATTGGTTTCTAGCTCTTTTGACTCTAATTCGGTATAATTTGGATCGTATAATGTTACAGTTACTTTTTCTTTGGCATCCACTGTGCTGTTTTCTTCACGTAACATGTATAAGATACATTTGAAGTGAATTGTCTGAGAAGGTCGATAGATAGAACGATCCGTGAACATTGCTGCATAAAGCCCTGAGTTATCCTTTTTCTGTGAATAATGATGGGAACTATAACATTCACTTGGTCGTATAAAAACATCTTGCTTATCATAGAAATAGTTATCAGATTGATCGTATATAGATGAAATAGAAGCTAAGCCGTTCTTATCTGTTATTTTCTTAGTTCTTGAAGGAAAGGATTCTACCTTTACATTCGGTTTAGGTTCACCACTCTTAGAATCGACGACGAAGAAATTGATCATATCATTGGATTCCAATTGATGGGTAATGTAAAAGATGTCGGAGATGGTAAAATCGGTATAATTCATTTCTTTATCGAACGTGATGCGGTATATCCCGTATTCAAGAGGCGGTAGTTTGATTATTGTATCCTGCAATATAGTGTAATTAGACTTGGATAAATTGTAGGAATAAGAGCAGATCTTAGACTTCCTTGCAGACAAATTGTAATAATCATCTTTCTTTTGATATTTGTATGACGATGAGACATCTAAACGATAAAGATTCAGATTGATATGGTTGATATTTGCATATCTTATTGTTAGTTTCACGCTATCGGATGAGTGAAAAGTTTCTTTATCCATTAACAGCCAAATCTCTGGAGTGTTGAGTTGCTCAAGCTCGCATGTTAAGTCATTTATTTTATTGTGTTGAGGAAATGCACGAACCCCTTCTACGCATATATCGTTTAATTGTTGAAGCAGTGCTGAATCTTTAGGTTGGTATGGTGTTGATACATTGTGTTTTAGTACTTTGCATAAAGCTGATCGAACTAAGATGGACGAAGGTTGGCCTTTCGTCTCTTCTAATAGAAGTTTCAATTGTTGGATAATCGGTTCCTTCTCTTTCTTTTCATTGAAAATGTGACGTAGCAATAGTAGTTTTGCTTTCACGTAAGCGTCAGATTCTTTATCATTTGCATGGAAGTCCACCAAGTCTTGTAGTAGTTTTTCTTTTTCTGTGGTTGATAAGATGGAATCAATTGAGATGTATTGGATGGATGTCATATCATTTACGAGTAGATCGTAGAGTGTCGGACGATAGGTACGGCTGTCTTCCCCTACTGTTAGGAGTGTACTATATTGAATGGAAGGCGTTGATTTTAAGTTTTCGTTGGCGATGGCGGAGAACCAACACTCATGAATCTTGTTGATAAATAATTGAGACGTCCACTCGTCAATATTTTCTGGCACATAGTCGCCTAAGTTGGTTCGTCGATTGATATTATAAGCATTCTGTTGATAATAATTCAGGTAATATTTCCCTATTATGTAGGTGATGATGGAACGAGCTACTTTGTCATTTGTTTCCTGATGTAACTGCTTCAACTCATTTATACAACTATTGAAAACAGACTCTTTTGTATTATGATGATTTTTCAATGCGTTTCGTCTGATGATGCAGTATATTTGTTCAGGAATGTTTCCTTCTTCTTTTGCAATTGTTTCGATTTTAGCAATCTTAGAGTACGTTTCTTCTGTGGTTTGCAAATATGTGTCATTATCTATTTCAGACCATTTTTCTGCATAATTAAAAGACGATAAAAAGAAGCCAAAGGCTACTAAACAAGGATATAAAAAAGATTGAAGAATAGCTTTCATATCGTGATAAAATCGTTTGTCAATAGAGTGTGTAAAAAATTGTTCGATTAAAGTCGTAATGTAGAAATTTAGAAACAAGTAAACAATAAGGATTAAAATAAGTTATTAACATGTTAATAACAAAGAATGAACAAACGTATTTAAGGCAGAAG
Source organism: uncultured Bacteroidales bacterium (assembly GCA_902766045.1). GTDB lineage: Bacteria > Bacteroidota > Bacteroidia > Bacteroidales > Paludibacteraceae > UBA1181. The sequence goes on along the minus strand of CACXCA010000002.1, from coordinate 30,039 downwards.
AATATTGTATATTTGCATAAAAATATATTTTACGATACGTAGATTTTGAATAATAAAAACAACTCAATATAAATTATGGATACGACGAGCTATTCACAAGGAGTAAAAGAGGTATTGATGTTCAGCCGAGACGAAGCCATTCGATTAGGGAATAATTTCATAGGACCTGAGCACCTTCTACTTGGAATATTACGAGGTGGAGAAGGAATGGCTATGGATATATTGAAGCATTTACAGGTTGATCTTAAATATATAAAAGACACGTTGGACGATAGACTTCGTACCGACATGAATGTTTCCGGTTCCAATGAGATTCCATTGGTTAAATCAGCAGAAAAGATATTGAAGTTGATGACATTGGAAGCTCGGTTATATAAGAGTCAGACGCAAGAAACGGAACATTTATTGTTAGCGATTATGAAGGATAATTCCAATGTGGCAGCGCAAGTTCTTTTAAGTGAGAATGTGACTTATAAAAGCATTCAGAATTATCTGTTGTCTAAGAATTTGGGCGCATCAAGTGTTAAAAACATATTTGTGGATGAGAGTGAGAACAAGGCGGATGATAATTCGTCATCCAATTTCTCTACTTCAAACACAACACATGAGAGTCCGGTAGGTTCTGCAACCCCTGTATTGGACAGTTTTGGAACGAATTTAACCAAGGCGGCTGAAAACGGATTATTAGATCCTGTAGTGGGACGAGAGAAGGAGATAGAAAGAGTCTCTCAGATTTTGAGTAGAAGGAAGAAAAATAATCCGGTGTTGATTGGAGAACCGGGAGTTGGAAAATCGGCCATAGTAGAAGGACTTGCACAACGGATTGTGGAAAAGAAGGTTTCACATGTGTTGTTTGATAAGAAGATCATATCGTTGGATATGGCATCGGTAGTTGCTGGAACCAAGTATAGAGGTCAGTTTGAAGAGCGTATTAAATCGATTATAAATGAATTGAAAAAGAATAAAGATGTTATTCTTTTTGTGGATGAGATACATACGATTGTTGGTGCAGGGTCTTCGCCTGGTTCGTTGGATGCTGCCAATATTTTGAAGCCTGCGTTAGCACGAGGTGATATACAATGTATTGGAGCAACAACGTTGAATGAGTATCGTGAACATGTAGAAAAAGATGGTGCTTTGGAACGTCGTTTTCAAAAGGTTCTGGTAGAACCTACTACGAGTGAGGAGACGTTACAGATACTATGTAATATCAAGTGTAAATACGAAGATCATCATTTCGTTAGTTATACAGACGAGGCACTAAAAGCTTGTGTTAAATATACTGATCGCTATATCACTGATCGTGCATTCCCTGATAAGGCAATAGATGCTTTGGATGAGTCTGGCGCACGTACCCATATCGCTAATGTTGAAATGCCTAATATCATTACAGAGTTAGAGACGAAACGTGATGAATTGAAAGCATTGAAGGAAAAGGCTGTGACCGATCAGGATTTCGAATTGGCGGCAAACTATCGGGATCAGGAGAAAGAATATCTACAAAAAATTGAAGAAGCCAAAAAAGATTGGCAGGATTCATTGAAGAGTGAACGTTTGATCGTTGATGAGGAACAAGTGAGAAATGTTGTGTCAATGATGTCCGGTGTGCCAATTCAAAACATAGCCCAGGAAGAGAGTGAGAAACTTCGTCACATGAGTGAAATACTTATGGGAAAAGTGATCGGACAGGATGATGCGGTTGCTAAAATTGTTAAATCAATTCAGAGAAGTCGTATCGGATTAAAAGATCCTAACAGACCAATAGGTTCCTTTATCTTTGTTGGTCCAACGGGCGTTGGAAAGACTTATTTGGCCAAAAAGCTTGCGAAGGAGATGTTTAACTCTGTAGATGCGCTTATTCGCATAGATATGAGTGAATATATGGAGAAATTCTCTGTTTCTAGATTGATCGGAGCTCCTCCAGGATATGTGGGATATGAAGAGGGCGGACAGTTGACCGAGAAAGTAAGACGTAAGCCCTACTCTATTATTCTGTTGGATGAGATAGAAAAAGCACATGCAGATGTGTTTAATCTCTTGTTGCAGGTACTTGACGAGGGACGTCTGACAGATAGTTTAGGTCGTCAGGTAGATTTTAAGAATACGATCATTATCATGACATCTAATGTAGGTACTCGTCAGCTGAAGGAATTTGGAAAAGGTGTTGGATTCTCAATGGGCGTTAATCTACAGGATAAGGAGTTTGCTCATAGTGTAATTCAAAAAGCGTTGAATAAAACGTTCTCGCCAGAATTCTTGAATCGTATTGATGATATCATCATGTTCGATCAATTACAGAAGGAGTCCATCTTTAAGATTATCGATTTGGAGTTGAAGGATGTGTATGACCGAATCGAAAAGATGGGTTATCATCTAACATTAACGGATAAGGCTAAAGATTATATTGCGGAACAAGGATATGATATACAGTATGGTGCACGTCCGTTAAAAAGAGCTATTCAAAAATATGTGGAAGATGAGGTGGCAGAGGTTTTATTGGCAAATAGTGTCAATGAGGGCGATACCATAAAAATTGATTTTGATGAAGAAGCAAAGAAGATTGTGTGCGGAGGCGTAAAAAATTAAGAGTTTGGAGGTTGTCCTAACGAAAAAGTCTAGGAACTTCGAAAAAGATAATTATGAATAGGCAGGGTAATATACTCTGCCTATTATTTTATTGGCTAATCTGCTATGATTTCAACGGTACCGTGCTTCTCTTTCCCACTTTTGAATATAAGAGTATAGATGTACACTCCTGGGTCTGCTGGTGCGCCTCTGTATTGACCATCCCATCCATTGTTGGAGTGACATACCAGTAGGCCATATCTGTCATAAATGAAGATCTCATATCCTTCCATAAAGATGTCATTTATTCCATTCTGATCATTTGGAGTAAAGGAGGACGGAATTTTGACAATATCTTCGTCATTCTGTACATAAAGATTCAATATTAATAAACTGTCACATCCTGTATGGTTTGTGAGATGTTTCTCATGCGTTTGCCATCCTATGGTGTATTGAGCAGGCAATGAGAAATCTTTGCTTTGATAACTGTCTCCGACAACGATTGTATCAATGAATTGTGTCTCATCTGTGCTAAATACTTTCAGATTCAACGCAATTGTGCTGTCGCATCCTGATTGAGTGTGAAGTGTTTGATAAAAATGGTTATATCCCTCTTGATCTGGTGTGATGTCAAATCCATTTTTAGTATATTTTTCATACATACAGGTTGAATCAATCAGGGATAACTGGTAAATGGAATCGACCTTTAGTGCTAAAGTTTGGATGATATCACAACCATTTTCATCTGCGGTCTTAATATCGTAATAATGCCATCCTATTGGTTGATAGGCAGCGATTGCATATCCTTTTTGGAAGTATGATTCGTTCTGACAGATCCTATCATAGATTGTGTCATGTCTCATAGGTAAGACATTCAAATGAAGGATGATGAGGCTGTCACAGCCTGTTTTATTCGTTAAGAAGAGTGTGTCTATTCTTGAACCAGGAATATTGGCTGTGATATTGAATCCGTTTCGTCGATAGTTGCTTCCCTGGCAGGTTTGGTCTTCGAGACGTGTTTCTTTTTGTTCCTCAGTTACAGTCAAATGCAATGTGATGGTTTGATTACATTTGTCGTTTTCTATTGTATGGGTATAAACACCACTTTCGTTTACGTCGAAGAAATCGGTTACATATCTTTCGCCAAAGCAGATGGTGTCAAATATATCAATGTTGTCTTCTTGTTGGTTGACAATCAGATATTTCGAAGCAGAAGAGGAACATCCTTCTTTTGTATAAGCCGTAACTGTGTAGGTACTTGACTCTTTAGGGTATATTTCCAAATAAGGAGTGGTTTCTCCTGTGTTCCATTGAAATGATATAGAAGAGTCTGTTACCTCTGCATAAGGTTCACAATAGGTGAATTTAGAAATTGTTCGCAAAGCGTTCCATTCATTCCTGAATGACACATCAGGATTGCCGAAAGCCATATCGTATGACCATACTGTATTTACATCATTTCTTGTGCTACTCCAATAGTGATCATAGAACATGGTTTGGGCATTATGTTTAACCAAGGCAGAGTCTAAGATGAATAACAAAGAGTATATCTCATCAAGTTGGCCTGCTGATGGTATAAACCAACCTTTATCGGTATCTACATGACAGATAGCATAGTTTTCGTCTTGCGGAATACTTTTTTTGAGTATTTCTGTATTGGCTTCTCCGTCCCAATCTTCATGAGCTGCGAGTTCCAAAAAATAAGGACTACTAGCAGTTGAGTGGTGTTGCCATTCAGGTATGTCAAATGTGTCTGGAGAAAATTGGTAATAGAATGTGTCTTCCGTCAGATTCAACATCAAACCAGAACGGCCATCGTCGTTTAAGTGAAAGACCATACCTTTTTCTCCATATTCATTTTGAACTATGTCCCCTATTTTTACGGAAGGAAGTTTCATTTCCGGTAGTTTAACAGAGCGGATTTGACGAATGCTTCCTAGGTTGCCGATTTTACCATTTCCTTGAATCTCTCCTGTTTGAGTCACTACACAGAAATAGTAAGCAGATAGTTCGGTGGATGAATAATAGTTAAATGGGAATGATGAATCGTTGGTGTTGGACGGCATCTCGTTACCACCAATTACGGAAAGCGTTTTGTTTATTTCGTGAATTGAGGCATACAGCAGTCTGAGTTCGCCGATGGCAGGTAGATACCATCCGTTTTCGAAATCAACAGCCCATGCGGCAGGATAAGAAGAAGCATCGCCTGTCATGCGTATGATGGCTGTGTTGCTGTATCCATCTTGGTCGTTAGTAACTTTTCTGACTTCCGTCTGATTCGTAAGATTTGGAATGTCATATCCATATACACCCCATGAAATTCGATCTCTGTGATATAAATTTCTAATATCAGCCACTAAGGCATATTGATAATCAGGACTGACGAAAAACACAACACCTGCTGCTTGATTTGAGTTCGTGTCATATTGATTCAAATGTTTGATTGACCCATCTTTACAATATACGTCACCTACAGTGACAGGAAGAGAATCACATGTGTGAATCAGATAGTTACTACCCTCCCCTTTGGCTTGTAATAAGACTCTGTCGGAGGCACAAAGCAGCTGTTTGTTGTCTTCCATTTCAATCCATACATTAGGAGTATTGAACACTGAGAGTGCCAATACGATGGTGCTGTCACAGCCAGAGGAGGTTTGTAGGTTCTGTGTGTAGGTATAATAGCCTGTTGTTGTTTGTTTTCCAAGATTGAAATTGTATTTGTTGTAATATTGATTGACGCAAGCGGTATCTTCAATGAAGATATGATGTGAGAGCTTTGGCTTGACATCAAAAGGAACAGCCCCTGTACCACAGCCGTTTTCACCTTTTAGAACGATTCTGCCTGGTTCGTCACTTGTGAAGTAAAGTAGGATCTGAGGCGATGATTTACCATTCATTATGACTGCATTGTCTGGTATCTCCCATGAATATGAGGTGGAGTTATTGTCGGCATCAACATAGTATGGAGTGGCTACTCCAGTACAAGGAGATGCATCTCCTATTAGACTCTGAGAAAGGTTTAAGCTTTCATTGATGGTCAGTTTCAGACATACAATACTGTCACATCTACGTGTTTCATTATGAGAAAAACGTAATGTGTCAAAATAGGTTCCAACTGGCGGTTGAACGATATGGAATCCATATTTGTCGAAATCCTCACCTTCGCAGATCGCTGCATTGATTTCATAGAATTGCTGTAAGATGGTTAATTCTAGTTGAATCTCGGTTGTTTCGGAACATGTACTTGGGTCAAAAATACTATTGTGATAGATGGTTGTCCCAGTCGTGTATTGTGGTGGTAAATTAAAATAATGTTTGTTATAAGGTTCCCCTTGACAGATGGTGTCTTTGAAGAATGTCTCTGTCTCTGGAACCGATGAAGAAATGGATGCACTTTGCGTGAAGGAACAACCCGTAACAGAGGTTATAAGGCAATTAATAGCCATGTTGTCTGTCGTTATCTGTCGAGTGGTTGTCCGTGTTGTGTCTCCGTTATCCCATAGATAAGAAGCAAATCCATCGGGAGCAGATACGGTGAAACTTGTTCCCGTACATCCTTTTATTTCTAGTTTGTTTGGCGCACAATGAGCTGTGAAATAAGCATATCCGAAGTGACCCATCAGGGCGCAATCATAGGTGATGAACTGAACTTGAACTTCTTGATTAGCAAACGGTGTTAAGTCGAGTCCGACTTTAGTCCAATCACGCCATCTGACTGCCGTATGACCACCTAAATAATCTTTGAAACCAGAAAGACCAGCAGCTGCAGAGACATCATACTCTGAGCAATCGGAGACTAGTTTTCCTTGTTTGTCGGTGATACGAATGACGAATCGAGGCTGGTAGATGAAATCATGTCCAGGATCCTCTAGAACTACTGCGAAATTGATGAATAATAATGAGTTGTCAGGATCAACAATGAAGTGATAGACGATAGCCTCAGCTTCCCCTCCGATTTTGTCGTTTCCCAAACGGATTGCTCGTGTTTCGCCAGGTGGCAATGTACTAAGTTGGGAACCTGTATTCTCGTCAAATTCTTTTTCAGAAATCAGTGTATGGCGCCCATCGGTGATACCATTTTGTTGGAATGGATCAGAAAAATCACCAGTATAACCTTCTACATACGATTTCTGGATATCCGAAAAATCAGGACATCCATTCTGTACTGTATAGGAATAGGTTTTGAGAATGAATACAGTAGATAGAAGAAAAAATATGACAAACGCCTTTTTTTTCATCATATCAAATAAAATTTCTGTAAATTTATGTAAACGGTGAATTTATAGAACTCACCCTTAACCTTTTTTGTTTCTGTTTTGCCTTTTTCTTCTGTATTCTGCTTTCATTTTGGCAGAACCAGAGCCATGAGCACCCTTTATATAGGTTGTTTTCTTCGCTTTTGTTTTTATTTTCTTGTCCTCTTGTTTTTCAGAAGATTTATGAAAAACAGTGCCATGTTGAATGATATAATCTATTCCGTCCATACGATATGAGGTTATATTTTTGAATTTACGGGTTCAAGTTTCAATTCTTTTGCCTGTTTAAGCATATATTGAAAAGCCTGATCATGTTCGTTAGGGATGATGCCGTCTAAGATGGCATCTTTTATCTCATTTTTCAACTGCCCTACTAAAGCGCAAGGCGATAAGTTGAAAGTTTGCATGATTTCCTCTCCTGAGACAGGCGGTTGAAAATTACGTACTCTATCTTTTTCTTCGATATCTTTCATCTTCTGTTCCACTATCTTGTAGTTTTCGTGGAATCGTTTCACTTTCTCAGCATTCTTAGATGTGATATCAGCCTGACACAGGATCATTAGAGATTCAATATCGTCGCCCGCATCAAATAACAGACGACGAACGGCAGAATCGGTCACTTCGTCTTCCACCAAGGCAATCGGACGCATATGTAGCAGTACCATTTTCTGGACAAACTTCATTCTGTCGTTTGTTGGAAATTTCATCCTTTTGAAAATCTTAGGGATCATCTTTCCTCCAACATAATTGTGGTTGTAGAATGTCCATCCGATATTATTAATCCATTTTTTTGTGGCGGGTTTACCGACATCATGAAAAAGAGCTGCCCAACGAAGCCAAATATCCTCTGATTGCAGAGCGACAGAGTCTAGTACCTGCATGGTGTGGAGAAAGTTATCTTTGTGTCCTTTACCATCCTTTTCTTCCGTTCCTGTTAATGCATGGATTTCAGGAATGATGAGTTCGAGCAGTCCACAACGTTCCATTAGTTCAAATCCGATGGATGGCTTAGGAGACGCCATGATTTTATTAAGTTCGTCAACAATACGTTCACCCGATACAATGTTAATTCGTTGCTTCATTTTAGAGATAGCTTCGAATGTGTTTTGTTCGATATAGAATGAGAGTTGAGTAGCAAAGCGAATGCATCTCATCATACGTAAAGGATCGTCACTAAAGGTGATGTTTGGATCCGTCGGTGTTTGTATGATCTTATTATTGATGTCTTGCACCCCATTGAAAGGGTCCACCAATTCACCAAAACGATCTTTATTTAAACATAAGGCCAAAGCATTGATAGTGAAGTCACGTCGGTTTTGGTCATCTTCCAGAGTGCCATCTTCCACGATAGGATTTCTGGAGTCAGAACGATAAGATTCTTTTCGAGCCCCTACGAATTCTACTTCTTGATTTTGAGACTTGACTTGAGCCGTGCCAAAGTTCTTAAAAACATTGATGGTGCTATGTTTCCACACTTTAGAAAAAGCTTCAGCTACTTTGATTCCACTCCCTATAACAACTATATCAATATCTTTTGATGGTCTATTTAAAAATATATCACGTACATAACCTCCGATTACGTAGCATTCCACTCCTAATGAGTCAGCAACATTAGAAATTAATGTAAATATTTTATCCTTTGATAAGATACTTTTAAAATCTTCCACTCTATAACTTTCATTTAAGAATACAAAGTTAGTGATTTTTTGCCAAACAAAGAATTTTATTGTTTGTCTATGGATAGAATTAACAATGAAAACACACGAAATATTAGTTGAATAAAAAATAAATGCCGAAAGATTTTTCTTTTTCAAAAGAATTTATTTAATTTGCTTGTATAAGGATAGAAATAAACAATAATAACTTTAATATCTTAAAATCTTAAAAACATGGGTAAATTCGTAATCAGTGCAACTTCTAATGGAGGTTTTAATTTCGTTCTGAAAGCAGGAAATGGTGAGGTTATTGCTAATTCTCAGGTTTATAAATCATTGGCTACTTGCAAAAATGGCATTGAAAGTGTTAAAAAGAATGTATTAGCTGCCAATATTGAAGATCAGACAGTTGAAGGATTTGAGACTGCAAAGAATCCTAAGTTTGAAGTATATACAGATAAAGCTGGAGAATTCCGTTTCCGCTTAAAAGCATCAAATGGTGAAATCATCGCTACGGGAGAAGGCTATAAAGCTAAATCTGGATGCATGAATGGTATTGAATCAGTAAAAAAGAACGCTCCTGAAGCTGCAGTTGAAGATAAATCAGCAGAGTAAAGACGTTTTCTTATTACACACAAGGCGATTCGTAACTGAATCGCCTTTTTTTTGTTTAATGCTCGTAACGATATTGTTCTTAAAAACAACAACGCATTCAATATTAAACTATCGAATGCGTGAACAAATTACTATTAACTTTTAAAACTTCTAAAGAACATCTTAGTTTTTAGGAGCATACTTGCTGATAATTGCAAGAATAATCATATTAAGACAAGCCATGTTTTTGTATAAATTTAAATTGTTATCTGTTTTTTAATTGTGTTGCAAAATTATGTTATATAACATAAAACAACAAATTTATAAGCAACTTTTTTTTTATAAAAAATGTTAAAATGTTTTTTCTGCAAATGATGTGTCTGTATTCTTTCCCTATTAGAATTTATACTAAGAACGGTTTTGTGTGTAAACACTCAATCTTGTCTTCTGCAATTGTTTGAAATCCAGATAGTTTCAAAAATACTTGTATTGTTGCGATGACATCATTTTGACAATAAGAAGAGATTCTCTCTAAGTTTTTTTCTTGATAGAAGACACGATAGACATCATGACCTTCCATATCATTTTTTGGAGAAGGAATGTGGAGTATGTTACACAATAGTTTGAGTGTTGTAAAATGCTTATAGTCACCGAATTTCCACATCTCCATAGTGTCAATGACCGGACTCTCCCACTTCTTTCTTTGTGCATTAAGGATGAGTTGAGGTAATTGAATGTTATTAATAATCATCCTCCTTGCGATATATGGAACATCAAATTCCCGAATATTATGACCACATAATAGATAATTTCTAGCGTATAATTTACGTAAGATAGTGGCAAATTCTTGGAGAATCTTTTCTTCGTGGTCTCCGTAGATTGATTTTACGCGTATATGCCATTCATTTTCTTCTTTGTATAGGAATCCCATGGAAATGCATACGATACGTCCAAATTCAGCGAATAAAGCCATGTCAGACAAAGAATTTTCGGCATTGCTATCATCTGAATATTTTTCAGGAGCTCTGTTCTTGATTTGATTAAACTTATCTTGCCATAAAGCTGCTTGATCTTCGCTTAGTTCACTATATAATTCTGTTTGAGAGACAGTCTCAACGTCAAGGAATAAAATTTTTTCCAATTGCATAAAAACAACGTATTAAAAAAGTTAAGAAATAACAGGTTTGTATAAATCAGGTATATTAGTAGATTTTAAATGGATGAAAAAGGTAGAAAAATAGCAGAAATCATATTGATTCCTGCTATTTTGTATTGTAAAGGCTATTTTTTTGCAGCAGCCTTGTGTTTTCTAGTCATAGTTTGAATACATTCTCTTCTAGGAATAATGACAGAAAGACCTTTATACTCAATTTCTTCTTTAATGATTTTGAGCATCTCGTCGTAATTTTTCTTTAGCGGAACAAATACGCGAAGGTGTTCTGGTTTTACACCTAATCCCAGACAGATGGATTCAATTTTACCAGTACCCTGAGAATCTTGTCCGCCCGTCATCGCGGTTGTCTCATTGTCAGAAATAACAACGGTGATGTTGGCATCTTCGTTGACAGCATCCAATAGTCCTGTCATACCTGAATGTGTGAAAGTGGAATCTCCGATAACTGCTACAGCAGGATAAAGTCCTGCATCAGCAGCACCTTTTGCCATAGTGATAGAGGCACCCATATCGACACAAGAGTTGATTGCTTGGTAAGGTGGCAATGCTCCCAACGTATAACAACCTATATCACCGAACACTTTGCTATCTGGATATGCACGCAATACTTCATTAAGAGCTTCATACATATCACGGTGGCTACATCCTTGACACATTTGTGGCGGACGCATCTTAACAACAGATGGTTGTTGATACGTAATAGAGTTAACCTTTCCGAATGCTTTTCCGACTGAATCAGGGTCTAATTCACCGGTACGAGGAAGAGAACCATCCAAACGACCTTTGATTGTCTTGCTTTCGAAGAATCCCTTTAGCTGATTTTCTACGAATGGGTATCCATCTTCTAATACCATAATAGATTCGCATTCACTTGCTAGTCTGTCTATCAGCTTTTTAGGTAATGGATATTGAGAAACTTTAACAACTGGGTATTCACAGCCGTTAGGGAATATTTCATTTAAATAATTAAAGCCTATACCGCAGGCAACCACCCCTATTTTTTTGTTTTTTCCATCGATGTATTTATTGTATATTGAGTTTTCAGACTCTTGAAGAATGGCAGCCTGAGTATCTAACAATATTTGGTATCTGCGACGTGCGATTGCTGGCAATAATACAAATTGACGAGGATCTGCAGGTACGCTGTTTTTATTCTCAGCTTTTGTCTCTTTTCGTTCAACGCCAGATCTTGAGTGTGCCAAGCGAGTTACAATACGCATTAAAACAGGGTATCCTAATTTCTCTGATAATTCAAAGCCGTTGTAAGCCATGTCATAGGCTTCTTGTTGATTAGATGGTTCGAACATTGGAATCATGGCAAAGTTGCCATAGAAACGAGAATCCTGTTCATTTTGAGAAGAGTGCATAGATGGATCATCAGCCGCTAATACCATCATACCACCATTAACACCGGTGATGGCAGTGTTGACAAAACAGTCAGCTGCAACATTCATACCGACATGTTTCATGCAGACCAGAGAACGTTTACCGGCATAAGACATACCTAATGCACTTTCCATTGCAGTCTTTTCATTAGAAGACCAATGGCTATGGATGTTTCTTTCTTTAGCTTGCTTAGAGTTTTGTATATACTCTGTGATTTCAGTAGATGGGGTTCCTGGGTATGCATAGACACCAGATAATCCACCATCTATTGCACCTTGTGCAATTGCTTCATCAGCTAATAACAATTCTTTCATCTATATATTATTTTTGTTCATATAATATCTATACACTTGCAAATGTAAAGATTTTTGATGGAAATGGAGAACTTTTTAATGTGAAAATACAATTTTATAGAGACGCACGGCCGTGCGTTTCTACAAAATGGAAATCAAAATAAACTCAAAAATTCCACGGATAAATCTATTGCTCCTGCTTTAAATAATCATATCAACAACAGATAAAATCTGCCAAAATGAAGGTGATGATGTGTGAAAATCTGCCAAAATGTACTTTTTTTTGTTGTGGCAAACAAATTGATATACTATAAATAGTATAAAATGAATGAATTAGAATGAATAGAAAAAAATTAATAATATGATGGATTCAGAAAAAGAAAAAGATGAACAAGTGTCTGTAAATGACAATATTAACAGTCAAGAAGATGTGCAAGCCTCAGAAGAATCAACAGAGCAGAATGAAACCAATGAGGTAAATGAGTCTGACAATTCGGCAGAAATTGAAAAATTGAAGGAGAAATGTGAGACAATGCATAATGATTATTTGCGTTTGTATGCAGACTTTGATAATTACAAGAAACGAATGCTGAAAGAGAAGTCAGAGTTAATCAAGTCGGCGGGAGAAAATATATTTAATAATATTCTACCGTTGATAGATGACTTTGAACGTGCTTTAAAAGCGATGGAGACTGCAACAGATACAGAATCAGTAAAAGAAGGTGTAGATCTGATTTACAATAAGTTTATTTCATTCTTGGCTCAAAATGGTGTTAAGGCCATTGATACGGAGGCAAAAGAGTTTGATACAGATTTTCATGAAGCAATAGCAAGAATACCAGCTCCAACAGAAGAGTTGAAAGGAAAAGTGATTGATTGTACGCAAAAAGGTTATACGTTGAACGAGAAGGTAATCCGTTATGCGAAAGTGGTTGTTGGAGAATAAAAAATGATCAATATGGAAAAAAGAGATTATTATGAGGTGTTAGGCGTTTCAAAAACGGCAACCGATGATGAAATAAAAAAGGCTTATCGAAAGAAAGCTATTCAATATCACCCTGATAAAAATCCAGGTGACAAGGAAGCTGAGGAGAAATTTAAAGAAGCCGCGGAAGCGTATGAAGTCTTGAGCAATCCTGACAAACGATCACGTTATGACCGATTTGGCCATGCCGGTGTTGGTGGTGCTGCTGGCGGTGGCTTTAGCGGCGGAGGTATGTCTATGGAGGACATTTTCTCTAACTTCGGTGATTTGTTTGGTGGACATTTTGGCAGTTTCTTTGGAGGTGGATTTAGTAGCGGTGGCTCTGCTTCTGCAACCCGTAGAGGGTCAGATTTGAGAGTTCGTGTAAAATTGAATCTGAAAGAGATATCTACAGGTGTTGAGAAGAAACTGAAGGTTAAGAAGTATGTAAAATGTACGCATTGTAATGGTACAGGAGCCGAAGGAAATAGCTATAGTACCTGTAATACTTGTAAAGGTTCCGGACGTGTGACACGAGTTCAAAATACCATGTTTGGGGCTATGCAGACTCAGTCTATTTGTCCTGATTGTAATGGAGAAGGACGAATCATCACTAAGAAATGTCCTCATTGTAGTGGAAATGGTGTCGTGGTAGCTGAAGAGGTCATTGTAGTAAATATCCCTGCAGGAGTAATGGAAGGTATGCAAATACCGTTGAAAGGAAAAGGTAATGCAGCTCGTCATGGTGGTGTGAATGGTGATCTCTATATAGCTATAGAGGAAGAACCACATCCAGAATTGATTCGTGATGAGAATGATTTGATATACAATCTGTTATTATCCGTTCCTGTAGCTGTAAATGGAGGCGCTGTAGAAGTTCCAACTGTTGATTCTAAGGTGAAGGTTAAGATTGATCCAGGAACACAGCCAGGAAAGGTCTTACGCTTGAAAGGAAAAGGTCTTCCAAGTGTTAATAGCTATGGTACAGGTGATTTATTAGTAAATATAGGTGTATATATCCCTGAAAAGATAAGTAAGGACGAAAGTAAGATGTTTGAGGAATTGTCGAAGTCTAATAATATGACACCTACAGATAATGCTAAAAAGAATTTTAATGAACGATTTAAAAAGATGTTCAGTTAAAAACGATTAGACAGTAGGTAAGAATTCGTCATACGTCTTATCAGAGTAAAATACAACAATCTTTTTTACATAAGGATGAGGTTTTTCGTTGATTATACGAGAATCCTCATCTTTTTTTTCTGTAATCTGATTCGAAGCTATGTTATTTAAGTTATCTGCCTTGTTGGTTGTAACATCGTTCACTTCCGAACCATTATTTATTAAATTAGAAGAGGTCGGTTGATTAACACGAATCTCAACAGCAGAAGATTGCTCTGGTGAATTTTCTTTCACAGAGGAAACTTTTTCCTCAACTTGATCTGTGTTTGTAGAACTATTGATTTCGTTGTTTTCATGAGTTTGAATTAACTCATTTTCTTTATTCTCATTTGGTGAATTATTCGGAACAGAATCAAATAAGTCAGCCATTTCGAGTTGAATAGGCTGTTTTTTGCTTGTAGAAGGCTGATTTTCAGTTGATTCTGGTGCATTTTTATACATGTTGCCTTTTCCGAAAAGTAGCCAATCTGAATCGATAGAAGGATATGCTTTTAGAATTTTTGTCACGATATCAAGCGTTACTTGATTTCTGCCTGTTTTTATATGTGAAATCTGTGCTGGTTGAGCTCCAACACGTAAAGCAAACTCAGATGTTGTCAATTTTAAGTCATCTATAATTTTAAGTACACGGTCTTTCATAATGTAAAATTTTAGATTACAAATGTAATATTCTTTTTTATACAAAACAACAAAATACAATACAAAAATATATTTACAAATATATAAATACAAATATACAAAAGTAAAATAATTGATTATAAATATACAAAAGTATACAATACAAAAGTTAACACATGAACCTGTTAGTAATCAAATTAGAGTAAAAAACAGTCTAAAGATAGGAGAATAAAACGATAGAATGATTGTTTTAATAACCTTATTATCAGATTATTTATAAATATAGATATGAGGATAAAAAGCATAGATAACCCGAAAAATAGGGTAAGTTATATATATCTAAATTATTACTTTAAGAAATAAATATAACAAATTGGTTTATAGGTATTTAAAATATACTTTTATTTGAATTACACGTTATTTCCCATAATATGTATAAATGTAAAATAACATCTTATTTATTACTTTAAATAATTTGTATTAAATAGTTGGTTATTAAGTATATAAGTATCTATAATATTATAAAAAATTTCTTTTGATGTATTTTTGTATATAGCTAAAATCTGAGTATATGACTCTCCTATTCTTTCTATTTCTTTAAACATTTGTATTATATACTTATGTATATCCTTATTAAATTATATACAGATTTATCAAATTATAGTAAAATACATTTGTATATCTGTTTTATGTTTGATACAAAAGTTTAAAATTACGTAATTATAGAAATGTATATTTGTATTAATATTATAGTTTTATAAATTAAGTACTTTAGAAGGTAAAATTTCACGTTATTTTGTATCAGATATGAATTGAATTTCAATTATGCGAAGGATTTTGAGTTAAAAATAGTGTTTTTTTATTATAATTTATTGTGTAATAGTAGAATATAACGATTTCTTCTAAATCTTTTGAGAGGTAGATTTTATGAGAAAAATAAAAGCGAACAGAAAAGTTCGCTTTTAGAAGTAATTATAGAGGTCTATTCTATTGTTTTAACGGTTCCACAATATTCCAGTCATTAGAACTCAAATCTAAGTAGCAGAAGATGTTCGCAAGTGGATAAGAATTGGATTTATTTTGTAGGTAGGAGATTAAATCATTAATGAAATCATCCTGACTTTTATACTCTACAATATCTTCAATTTTACCCATAACATGATTCTCATCATAGCAACGTTCGTAATGAAAAACACCATTCTCTAACCATATATTGTAATATTTTTTTAATAAATAATCAGGTCCAAATCCGATGCAATAAGCTTGAGTTACGTTGCCAGCTTGGAATCCGTCGATTAACGTAGTGAAATACTCAAACATATAATCTAATGGCAGTGATTTTAATGTAGCACACAGCGTGGAAACCTTATCGGTATCGGTAAGCGTTTTACTTAACTGATGTCCTCTAAGTTCGAATGCACCTGACAGGAATATATTCCTCCATGTGCCTGATTCAAAGGAATAAGCCAATTGTTCCATAGCATCGGCCTCGAGATTTTTGGCTTCCTCTTTAAATGACTTGGATGCCTCAGATGGATCAAATACCACATGGCGTGTTAATTCGATAACCCATCGATAGTCGCCTGCATCAAATCTAGCTTTCGCTTTTTTTAATACCTCATCTGCACCTCCCATGTCTTCTACAAATCTTTGGGCTGCTTCTATATCTGTATATTTGAAGTAATTGGCTGGATTACCGTCCCACCATCCAATATATCGTTGTATGACCGCTTTTACGTCATGATTAACGGTTCCATAGTATCCTCGGTTATAGAACTCTCTTCGAATTGATTCTGGCAGGTGAAAAACATCGGCAATCTCTTCCATATTCATTCCTTTGTTAAGGAGTCGGATCACCTGATCATTGAAGAAATAGTACATATCTCTTTGCTTCCTCATGATTTCCATACAGTTATCTTTTCCCCATGTTGGCCAATGGTGCGTACCAATAATTATTTCTGTGTCAGGGAATAGTTTCATGGCTTTGTCGATAGCTTTTCCGAATGCCTTCGGATCTCTTACTTTGGCACCTCTTGATGTTAGAAGATTATGTAAGGTATGGGTGACATTCTCTCCGGGACACAATGTTTTATATTGTTCAAAATAGATATGAAACTCTGCTGGAGCCTCTGTTCCAGGTACATCTTGTAAAGTGATATTTATACCATCTATAATGAACTTTGCAATGCCTTCTGAGTTTGGTTCAACCTCTAATGTAGGGACAGGTATGGTTCCTGTGGAGACACCCACAGATTTGCCTAATCCTGAGCCCACATGTCCGTATTCACTTTTGGGAAGTGCACTACCATACATGTAAACAGCTCTTCTGGACATACAGTTGCCCAAATACAGATTTTCAGAAATAGCTTCGTCGTAGAAGCCTTTCGGTGTGATTACTGGTATTTGGGTCTGATTAAATTGGTAGTTTTCAAAATCGGATTGAGGTGTTGGCTCCATAATACTAGTTTTGGCATATTGAATCAATCCCATCGCTCCTTTATAGTGATCCACATGGCTATGAGTAATAAGTATGGCACATAGCTTGGCCTCTTTATCCACTTTATCTTTGAAGATTTCCCAGCCTTTTTGGGCATTCTCACTACCGCAGAGAGGGTCAATAACAATCCATCCATGATTACTTTTAACAATACTCATCGTAGATAAATCGAAGGATCTTATCTGATAAATATTTGTATCAACTTTGAAAAGACCGTTTATATTGTTTAAAGATTCCATTCTCCACAAATAAGGATGTACGGTTGGTGGACATGGTTTATCTTTCATAAAATCGAGATATGAATTGATATCCCAAGCGTTGACTTGGTTATTAGAGGAATTTGGAATAGGCTTTTGTAGAGATGTTCCTTCTATATATCCCTTTTGTGCATTATACCAATCACCTTCTATTTCTTCATTTGTATTATCAATTTTTATTTTATGATAATACATACCGTCAGAACCATCGCTGTTATATTCCAATTCAGGATAGAAAGAATCTTCTAAAATTTTAGCTTCAATTTGGTTCCATTCATTTCTAGCGTACTCCTTCTTTTTCATGATTTATAATATTAAATAGTTATTATATTCAGATAGTTACGTCTGAATATAGTTATCACATAAAATTTGCTTGCTTTATTATTGATTAAATAATAGTGTTTGTTTTTAATTATCAAATAATAAGTAGCAGTTTGTTTTTAATTATGATTTTCAAAATTAATAAAAAAAATATATAATCAAAATAATTTATTGTAGAATTTGTAAAATATATATGTATAAAATTTAACTTATGACTGAATTTAGAACAATATAACAAAGGAAAGGCACTGAATTTCAGTGCCTTTCCTTTAAATTTTATAAATAGTTATGAAAATGTTGTTTACTTAGTTCGAATTAGGTTGACAGCTCCTTTTTCTTTGTATTCAACGTCATCGGTTCCTTTGGCTTTTATCACATAGTAATAAGTACCGACTGTTCCTAATTTGCCATTGATATTTCCGTCCCATCCTTGTGTGATATCTTCTGATTCATAAACGCGTCGTCCCCATTGATCATAGATACATATATAAAAGGAGGCAATGGAGCGATAGGCAACACGGAATTCATCATTGGATCCATCACCATTGGGTGTAAATGCATTAGGGACCTGTAGCATTGATTCTGAAATCTGAAGACATGCATATGATTTATGTTTACAGATACTATCGTTGCGGATATTACTTACCGTTAACTCTATACAATATAAGTTAGGATCACTGATCACATATGAGTTTATTTCTTTTTCAAAGAGGACAAAAGCACTTCTAAAATCAGCTTGAGAGGCACTGTTGCCATTGGCAATCGCCCATTCAAAGTGATTAGCCATTTCGTTAGCGTTGCAAACGAAATTAAGCGTTAGAGCACCAGAAGATCTGAAATTAGCAGCTTTATTTAAAGCTTCTTTAAAGCTTTCAGAGAAAACAACCATAGAATCAGAGCCTGTATCACCTTCGTGCTGTTGAGCTGCATTGGTAATCATATAAGGATACGCAACTACCGCTTGTGTGTAGAACGTATCGGTAAGAATTTTTTGAGTTGAGGTGCCAGAGGTTAGATCTTCTATTTCGAATGGTGTGTCAACATACGGCATCTTATTTAGAGTTATGTATGATGAACCTGTAAATTCGTCTTTTATTTCTTCTATTTTTGTACCTCCATTTTCATCAGACAAAAATGAATTATATTTTACACTTAAAGTACGATTGATTTTTTTCTCATTACCATACTCTGTTTTGTAATACATCGTAGGGGTTATATAGAGCGAAAGATCGGAGCAGATGATGGTATCTTTTATCCAGAAGACACTATCCATTGGTTGATATTGAGTAACCCATGTAAATGCGTGACATTGACGGTCAATGTCGCACGAATCACCACCGTACTCTATCAAATAACCTACATTCGCATCTATTTTTTTTAATGTAACACTCTGACTATCAGCTGATACTTTGAAATTCTTTTTAGATATGGCGATAGTGTCAATTATTGTGGAGTCATTCTCTGTTTTTGTCTGTATTTTATACCATTTACAGTTGAAAATTGCAGGATTATTGCAAGAAAAAACGATTGAAGCATCAGTGGTATCTGTCAATAATAGACACTCTCCTTTTGAGTTGTAAGAGAAACCATTTTTTGAGTCTTTGAAAGAGAAATTTTGAGCCATCATTAAAATGGAGGAACTCAAAAATAGGCTTGAAAAAAATATTTTTTTGAACATTATATTTTCTTTAATTTGAACGTATTTCTTGCAAAAATAGAAAGAAAACTTGATATGGCAAAGTTCAGAAAGCACATACATATTTAGGACATAAAAAACTCACTTTCCTTTCCTACTCTTTATTCCTATTCCATTTGGACCTTCATGGATAAAAAAACAAGTGAAATTTGTATTATAGGTGATAAATGTATGTTTTAGGAAAAGTTTTAGCAGTACATTTTATATTCAAAAAAACAATTGCAAAACCCTGAATTTCTATGAACAATATTTCTAATTTTTTATAACTTTGCAAAATACATATCTTATAGATAGGAGAAATATAAACAACGAAATAGGAAATGAAGAGATTTTGGTGTAGTATTTTATTTTTTTCAGCCATTTTTTTTCAAGTAATTGCGAATGACTTGAATTATCCCAGAAAAGTGGTAAATGGAAAAGTGTATTATGAGTATCCTGTTCAGAAAAGTGAAGGGTTTTACTCTATATGCAAGAAATTTGGTGTCACAGAAGAGGAGATAAAGGCTGTCAATCCAGGAACTGAGAAAGGATTGTCATACGATACAATCATATTGATTCCATACAAGGAGCAAGCGTATGTTATGCATAAGGTCGATCGCAAAGAGACATTGTATGCTATTTCCAGAAAATATGAGGTAACAATAGAGGATATTTACGAAATGAATCCTTCTTTGAAAAAAGAGGGATTGAAGTCTGGTACGGAGATAAAAATTCCGCAGAAGAAAAAGGTAAATGTACAGACGTTGACAGTAAATGATTCTTTACCTAAGTTACAAAAGGAGAACAAACCTACATTTTCTGTTCATGTTGTTGAAAAAGGGGAAACATTATATAGTATCAGTCGGTCTTATGGTATTTCATCTGATGAGATTATTCGTTTAAATCCAGAGGTGAAGGATGGTGTAAAGATTGGACAGAAACTAATTATTCCTCCAGTTCATGCAAACACAAAGATTAAAGATAACTCGGTAGAGGGGAAAAACACAAAATTCATCACACATCAGGTTAAGAAAAAAGAAACATTGTATTCTATTTCAAAGACGTATGGTGTAACACACGAAGAGATTGTGAAATTAAATCCGAATGTAAATGATGGGTTAAAGGAAGGAATGATATTAATTATTCCGCCGTCATTCTCCAATACAATGGTGCTTAAAGATTCCATAGCGGAGGCATCGGAGTGTGTAAATCCGTTGGATTCAATCTCTGATATTGAACATATGTTCAACCGTTCCACTACGCCTAAAAAGAATATCAATGTAGCGATTGCTCTTCCATTTCAATTGTCGAAAGCTGCGGATAAGAACAAGATAGATGGTAATACAAAGAAATTTTTGGAGTTTTATCAAGGTTTCTTGTTGGCTGTAGATAGTTTGAGAAAACAAGGTATTTCATTCAATCTTTACACGTATGATTCGGGTAAGAATGAGGCTGAGATCCGGAAGATTCTTGAAAAAAATGAATTAAAGAATTTGGATTTATTGATTGGTCCGGCTTATACTTCTCAGATTAAACCGATGGCTGATTTTGCCATTGAAAACAATGTGAAGTTGATTATTCCGTTCTCTTCTAAATCTGAAGAGACATATAATAATCCGAACATCTTCCAGATAAATCCTCCACAGGAGAAGTCGATATCACAGATGGCTGATTTGTTTATCCGTCAGTTCCAGAATAAAAACATTGTGTTATGGAAATTCTCGAATCCGACGTATGATGACAAACAAGCTTTCGCTGATACGTTAACAGCCATGTTGACAGAACGGAAGATTCCATTTAAAACAGTAATCTTTGATAATATGGCTACGATTCGGGCTGCATTGGTGACAGACAAGGAGAATGTCGTGGTCCCATTGACCACGAATCAGGTTGCATTAAGTCAGTCATTACCAATGATTAACACTTTACAGACAGATAAGCGAATCATTTCATTGTTTGGTTTTACTGAATGGCAGAATTATCAAAGTATAAGTAAAGATCTCTATGTTTTGAGTACCTATTATGTATCTCAGTTCCATATAGATTTCTCCAATCCAGAGGTGCGTAATTATTTAATAAAATTCCGTCATTTCTATAATTCAGAACCATTTAATTCTCATCTTCAATATGGAATGTTAGGATATGATATGGCGATGTATTTCTCTACGGCTATATCTCGTCACGGACATGATTTTGAGTTTGTTGATGAGCCTGTCAATGTGAATCCAATTCAAAGCAAATTTAAATTTGTTCGTTTGAATGACAAGGCAGGTTTTTATACTACGGGTATGTACATAATCAATCATAATGAGATCACGGGGCAGATTGCGTACGATGGTGAGACGATGAAAGAATGTCCTATTTGTGGTGAAAAATTGAAGAAGATTGAGGCACAACAAAAGAAGAAGAAATGATGATGCGACGCATAGGATGGCTCTGTTTGGTGTGGATAGTATCGCTCCCATTATTTTCTCAGCAGTTGCGGAGAGAGTATGAGCGGGAACTATCGGTTGGATGTACGGGTGGTATAGGTCTTTCACGAGTCAGTTTTCTGCATAATAATGCATATCGTATGAATGAATTGGGTAATCAGGGGTTTACAACCGGTTACCGAATGGGTGTTGTGACCCGTTTCCTATCACAAAGACATTTTGGAATACAGTTAGAATTAAATTATGTTCGTTCAGGTTGGTCTGAACTTTTCTATGATGATTCGGGTATTACAAAAGTGAATGACTATGACATGCAAAATGTTAGGCTCACAAGGAGACTGCATTATTTAGAGATTCCGTTCTTGGCTCATATCTATTTTGGAGAGCGGAGAGTACGTTTCTTTGTCGAATTAGGTCCTGAGGTCAGTGTCATGATGAAATATGGTGACTTAACATGGAATATACCCGAATCAGATGAACGAAGAAAGGCTATTCCATTGGATGATCCTCGATTAGGTGATGATTATGGACGATTGGATTATGGATTGGCAGGAGGAATTGGTTTTGACATCCAGACAGGAAATGTTCATACGATAATAGGAGGTCGTTTTACCTATGCGTTTAAAGATTTGTACGGGAACAATAAGTCAGATGTGTTTCAGCGTTCAAATAATCAATTGATAAATATTACAGCCACGATATTGGTACCAGTTTTAAAATACAAAGAAAAGAAAAGATAGATATGGATTATGCAAGAATTATTTTAAAACCTAAAAAGGAGGAATCGTTGCTTCGTTTTCATCCATGGGTTTTTTCTGGTGCAATTCAGAATATAATAGGCACACCTAAGGAAGGTGATTTAGTTGAAGTATATACATGTAATAAAGAATATTGTGCTATTGGACATTATCAAATAGGTTCTATAGCTGTGAGAATATTATCTTTTGAAAAACAGCCTCTTGTATATGAATTCTGGAGAGATAAAATAGCTAAAGCATATCAGATGCGTGTTGCATTAGGAATTGCTGATAATAGTCATACGAATACATTTCGGTTGGTCCATGGCGAGGGAGACTCTCTTCCAGGATTGATTGTTGATGTATATGGTGAGACTGCTGTGCTTCAAGCTCATTCTGTAGGCATGCATTATATTCGTCAAGACCTAGCTAAGGCAATTGTCGAAGTGATGAATGGAAAAGTAAAGAATGTATTTTATAAATCGGAAGCCACTCTCCCATTCAAAGCAAATGTAGATGCACAAGATGGTTATTTGATTGGTGATTGTCAAGGTGAATGTTTGGCTACTGAGAATGATCTTAAGTTTCATGTCGATTGGCTTAAAGGACAAAAGACAGGATTCTTTGTCGATCAGAGAGAGAATAGAGCTTTATTGGAACGATATTCCAAAGGTCGTTCTGTCCTGAATATGTTTTGTTATACAGGTGGATTCTCTTTTTATGCTATGCGTGGAGGTGCATCGTTAGTTCATTCAGTAGATAGTTCTGCCAAAGCAATAGAATTGACCAATCAGAATGTGGAATTAAATTTCCCAGGAGATAAGAGACATCAGGCCTTTGCGACAGACGCATTTAAGTATCTTGATGACATAAAAAAAGACGAATATGATTTGATAATTCTTGATCCTCCAGCATTCGCAAAGCACAGGGATGTTCTTCGTAATGCCCTTCAAGGATATAAGAAGCTGAATGCCAAGGCTTTTGAAAAAATTAAGTCGGGCGGAATCTTATTTACCTTCTCATGTTCGCAGGCGGTGAATAAAGAGCAGTTCCGATTGGCTGTTTTTAGTGCTGCAGCCATGTCTGGACGAAATGTTCGTATTCTTCATCAGTTGACACAATGTGCTGATCACCCTATTAATATCTATCATCCTGAAGGAGAATATTTGAAAGGTTTAGTCTTATATGTAGAATAAAAATATTGAATATATGTACACTGTCTTATTTTGGATTATTATTGCCATACTTGTTTTTGATTTTATATTAGAGCAGTATTTGGATTATCTTAACGGCAAGAATGTAAATATGGAGTTGCCGGATGAGGTAAAAGGTATATATGATGAGGAAAAATACAAAAAACAACAGGAATATTTTAAGACGAATCAGAAATTTGGTTCTCTATCCAATATCTTCTCTTTTGTTGTAATCATGTTGATGTTCTTCTTTTTCGGATTTGCCTTTGTTGATAGCATTGCAAGAGGGTTAACGGTGGTTCCGATGCTTATTTCCCTACTCTTTTTTGGTATTTTATATTTTGCAAACGAATTGATAACACTGCCGTTTGATCTATATAAAACATTTGTGATAGAGGAAAAGTTCGGCTTTAATAAAATGACTCCTCGTTTGTATGCATTGGATACGATAAAAAGCTGGTTGCTGACGGTTCTGTTAAGCGGTGGTATTATAGCTTTATTGATGTTGTTTTATGAATATACAGGTCGGATGTTCTGGTTGATTGCATGGGGACTGATGGCTGCTGTTAGTATATTCATGATGATGTTTTATTCAAATTTAATTGTTCCATTGTTTAATAAGCAGACACCTTTGGAAGAGGGTGAGTTACGTACGGAAATAGAAAAATTCTGCAGTCAGGTCGGCTATCAGTTAGAAAATCTGTATGTTATTGATGGTTCTAAACGAACAACCAAGGCGAATGCCTATTTTACTGGATTGGGGGCAAAAAAACGTATCGTTTTATATGACACGCTTATGGATACTCTTACGACAGAAGAGATTGTGGCTGTATTGGCACATGAAATAGGTCATTATAAACACAAACATACACGCACAAGTTTAATTCTTTCTTTATTAAACATGGGGGTTATGTTTTATTTGCTCTCACTCGCTTTGGGAACACCAGAGGAAGGAAATATTCATATAGCACAGGCATTAGGTAGCGAGAATCCATCATTCCATTTCGGTGTTATTGTCTTTGGAATATTATATGCTCCTATATCATTATTGTTAAGTATCGGAGCGAATGTTTTGTCCCAGAAGCATGAATTTCAGGCTGATTCATTCGCTAAGGAACATGGATTGGGAAATGCTTTGGGTGAAGCGTTGAAAAAGTTATCAGTCTCTACCCTCTCAAATTTAAATCCACATCCAGCGTATGTCTTTTTCCATTATTCACATCCGACATTGTTACAGAGATTGAAAAATTTAAAATAAAAATCTCAATACGATTCAAGGACCGGTTTAATTTTAAATCGGTCCTTTTTTGTTGAAGAAAAGTTTAGTTTCATTGAATATATCTCCTTCACGAGTAAGATTATGCAGAATAGAGAAAAAAATATGCTACATTTGAATACTTATTAAGTGTGAATGAAATGATGAGTATATCAACATAAAATCTTGTAATATGAAACTTAAACTATTACCATTATTCGCTTTGTTCGTTGCCTTTCCAACGTATGCGTCTGTTGTCATTAATGAGATAATGGTGCGCAATGTTTCATTTAAGGTTGACGATAAATATAATTTTTCAGGTTGGGTTGAGCTCTATAATTCAGGAGCAGAAGTTGTTGATCTCAGCCGATGTTTCTTTTCGAATGATTTAGAAAACCAATATTTATGGCAGAATCAGTCAAATTTGCAGATTCAGCCAGGCTCTTATGCTATCTTTTATTTTGATGAGCTAAATAGTGCCAATCATGCTAGTTTTAAATTGGATAGTGATGGTGGAACTCTTTGTTTATCGGATGACAATGGAAATATTTTAGATATTGTTGATTATCCTAAACCTTATCGAAATTCATCATACGGTCGAGTAAGAGACGGAGAAGACACTTTTACATTTTTCCAAACACCGTCTTTTGAGACCTCTAATAATTTGTCTCAGTTAGCTGATAAGCAGACATCCATGCCTCAGTTCTCGATTAAGGGAGGATTCTTCTCTTCCCCACAAACGGTAACAATCACGGTTGATAATCCATCTGCAAAGATCTATTATACCACCAATGGTAGTGAACCTAAGACAACATCTGGTACGTTATATACTAGTCCAATTACCCTATCTACTACAACCCCACTACGTGCTATAGCCGTGGTGGATGGAGAAATAAGCAGTGATGTGAATACTGCCACTTATTTTATTGGAACGTCTAATATCCCTACCTCAGTTAAGGTGGTTTCTCTGGTGACAGATCGTGATTATGTTTATGGAGATGAATTAGGTGCATTGGTTGTGGGACGAAACGGTAGTACAGTTCCCTCAAATTGTGGTTCTATGGATAGAACAGCTAATTATATGAATGATTGGGATCGTCCATGTAATTTTGAGGTATATGATGAAAACAAGAGTGCCATGGTCAATCAAGAGGTTAAGATCAGTGCATTTGGAGCCTGCTCACGAACAAAGGCCATAAAATCCGTTGCAGTAAAAGCTAGTAAAGTATCTGGCAACAATAAGTTCGATTGTAATTTGTTTAGAGAAAAACCAGCTTTGAAATGGAAGGGATTGGTGTTACGTAATTCCGGAAACGATTTTGGTAGAATGTTGTTTAGAGATGGATACATTCAGACAGTTGCTGCTTCAGGTATGGAAATAGACCATCAGGCTTACGAACCAACAGTTGTCTTTATGAATGGCGAATACTATGCTATGTTAGGTATGCGTGAGCGTACAAACAAAGATTTTGTTTATTCTAACTATGGTTTGAAAGAAGAGGATTTTTGTATTAATGTAACCTCTAAAACTGGATCGTCTGAATGTGCTGATTTTCAATTAGTAAAGAGCATAGCTAATAATGCCAATTCTTCTGATGCGTTTAATCAAATTGATGAACTTATTGATGTGGATGAATTCCTGAATTATGTTATGACCGAAGTTTATATCTTTAATAAAGACTGGTCTGATAATAACAATAAAGCCTGGAAACGCAATGAAGATGGCAAATGGCGTTGGATTTTGTATGATACTGAGTATTCCACTTCATTATATGAAGAAAATATGACGAGTGATGGTTTCTCAAATCTTTCAAATCTTTCTTATTTAAGTCAGTTGGTAAAAAATCCAGAGATGAGCAGACGACTTATGACAAAATTTGTTGCTCATGCAGGAACAACCTTTGATGAGGTGAATACAGCAAACATCTTGGATAGTATGATGAATATGTTAAGTCAGGAAGCTAATTATTTCAGGAACTTCCTTGCTCAGAAGAATATCAAGGAAACATCGTTGTCATGGCAAGAGGAAGCAATGAAGGTTCGCAACTTCCTTGTTGCAAGACAGAATGTGGTCTTTAATCATGTGGCTAATAATTTAAATTTCGGCTCTCCTATTCCACTTCGTATTTATTCTAATATTCCAGGTGCATCTTACCTATTAAATGGCTTGGAACCAATTAATAAAAGTGATTTCCACAGTAAATATTTTACAGGAAGTCAGATTTCAGTTAAGGCAAATGCTCCTGTAGGATATAAATTCCAGAAATGGGAGATTTGTAGAGAGAATTATATTATAAATACCAACGATTCGTGGAAATATCTTTATTTAAGTGATTCTGTAGCTACTCCATACAATTGGAAAGAGGTGTCGTTCGATGATTCTCAATGGCAGTCAGGTGAAGCACCTCTTGGTGGTAGCATATCCTATTATGTAAAGACGAATGTCACAGGTTCTTCTAGTAGTTCATGGCCTGGTATGGGTGGCATCGGCGGTGGCGGTATCGGAGGCGGCATTGGTGGTGGAGGTGGATTCCCTGGTGTAATTCCAGGTTTTGGTTCTTCTTCAGCGAACACTACATTCTTCAGAAAAGAAATAAATATTAATAATTTGAATTCATATAGCAATGAGTTACAATGTCTGGCTCATATAAGTGATGGTGCTATTATATATCTAAATGGCAAGGAGATATATCGTTATAATTTAGGAAGTAATGTAAATGATACTACCAAAGCGATATATGAAATGGATTCTTATGCAACGCTTCGTTTTAATATACGTAGAAGTGACTTTGTAGAGGGGCGCAACGTGATAGCCGTAGAGTTACATAGTGCAAAGAACTCATCATCTGTAGCCTTTGATCTTTCGTTGTTGGATGAGAATACAGGTGTGACCGTTACGAATACATATAACAGGGATGAGTACTCTGGCAACGTAAATGAAGCAGTTGTCTTACGTGCAATATTCGAAAGTGATAATAGTTCAACATCATACGATAAGTTGTATATCAATGAGGTGTGTGCTGCAAATAAACAATATGTGGATGAGTTTCGTCAGGATGAGGATTGGATTGAAATATACAATGACGGAAATGTTCCAGTGGATTTAGGTGGATTGTATTTATCAGACAAAAGGAAACAGTTGGATAGATTCCAGATCCCTACGGGCTACCCTTCTTTGACAACTGTTCCAGCAAAAGGGTATCTGATATTCTGGGCTGATGCAGATTCATCTTCTCAAGGCCCATTGCATACGAACTTTGAGATAGCTAAGGATAAGGGACAAACGATCTGTTTGTCAAGAAAAGTGAATGGACAGATGATGGTGATTGATTCTATTCGTTATCTTCCTCATACGAATGGACAGTCATATAGCCGATTCTCATATACAGGAAATGGTTCTTGGGTGATTTCTTCATGCCCTACTTTTGCAAAAAAGAATGCTTATTACCCAGTTGAATACATCTATACAGCTATCGAGGATGTTGAGAATAATAACAATGGTAATTCGATTCAAATATATCCAAATCCAGCCGCCGATTTTGTCTGGTTCTCCTTTACGAAAGAGGGAAAGCATATTGTAACTTTATCTGATTTAAGTGGACGAATCATATTAAGCAGATCGGTTGAAAATGGAGGCAGCCTTTACGTCGGTAATTTGCCTAAAGATATATACATATTGAATGTTACGTTGAATGGAGAGGTGGTATTTAAGAACAAATTAATTGTCGAGTAGAGACGCAATGCATTGCGTCTCTAAAAACGACACATTGCTTCTCCATATAAACGACACATTATCTCCTCCCCCAAAAACAATTCATTGCGTTTTTACAAAAAAGAGAAATATGATAAGCATATTTCTCTTTTTTCATTATTTTTGTATCACTAAAAAAAGAAAACATATTACTAAAACTAATTTTATATTCATTGTGGGTTGTTAAATTTATGGCGGTTTGACAAAATGAGTTTATATCCCCCACCTTAATAAATTAAAGAATCATGAAATATTTACGTTACTTTTATCTTTTATCTTTAATGTGTTTGTTTACAGCATGTGAAGAAGACATCGAGATTATAACAGGTGAAGCCTATGATATTGGGGATTATAGTGCACAGGTAACCTGTAAGTATATATGGGATGAAGTTCCAGACAGAAGTGCAGAATATGGTGTGTGTTACAGTATATCTAAATATGATGTGGAGAATGGAGCTGGTCGTTACGAACGAAGTGTAAAAATCAAAGATAATATGTTTACGACTACCATAACATACGATTCCGATATTGAATCAACTGGATCAAAATACTATTATCGTGGTTATATGTATTATAGAGGACATTATTACTATGGTAAAATTCTTTGGTTCAGAAGTGGAGCAAACCAGAGAAGGTAATTACACTTATGAGTAGGACGTTAATCCCCTAAAAAAGAACCCCAGAAAAGCGATTGCCTTTCTGGGGTTCTTTTATGAGATATAATTATCAGGTGTCTTACTTAATGAATTTAAATGATACACCGTTGGTGCGTAAGAAATAGATACCTTTGTTCAAAGAAGAAATATTAACACCTTCTGGCGTCATAACACCTGTCATGATTATTTTACCAGAGACATCAGATATGAAATAGTCATATTGATTTTCTTCATTATTACAGATTTTTAAAACATCACCATCGTAGCAGATATATTGATCACCGCTCACAGAAATGGATACGCCTACTGAAGCTGCAGCTTTCTTTGCACGTATTTTATTAAGGAATTTAACCATTTCGCCAGTTAAGCTACCTTCTACTTGGTGTCCACTACCATGAGGATGGTATTCACAATCTTCAACACCAGCTCTTTGTAGGTCATCGAAGAATTGTTTTCCTTCACACTGAGGAACCGTATTATCTTGTGATCCGTGAGCTACGAAAACAGGAGCATCTGATGCGTCGATGTATTCTGTTGCGGAAAGCAATGCATGTTTGTTTGGACAACTTTGTACGTTG
>CACXCA010000001.1 GCA_902766045.1 uncultured Bacteroidales bacterium | reverse complement strand
TATTATCTATCATGGTAAGAAATACGATGCCTTGGAAGGTGCTAAGATATTGATCGAAAATCAATTGAATGGTATTCGAAAAGTGGCTGAAAGTGGTATCACCGTAAAGGTTAATACAGTATTGGTACCAAGAATCAATGGAAGTCACATCGAGACGATAGCGAAGACAGTCTCTTCGTTGGGAGCCTCCATCTATAACATCATTCCGTTGATTCCGACGTATGAACTCAAAGACGAGAAAGCTCCTTTCTGTTTCCAAATCGAAGAGGCAAGAAAGAGTGCAGAGAAGTACATTGATGTCTTTCGTCATTGCAACCGTTGTCGTGCGGATGCGGTGGGAGTGCCAGGCGTAAGTGAGTTCTCCAAGGAAGTTTATTCAGAAGATTTCGCAATCACAGAGACTTTTTCACATGGATGATAAACAGAAATACAATGCTTTTCGAGTAGCGGCAGCTTCAACGGATGGATACACGGTCGATACTCATTTCGGTAGAGCTACAGATTTTTACATCTACCAGTTCTTCGATGGAGAGTGGATCTATGTTGAGAAACGTACAACGCCTCCAGTGTGTCAAAACGGCGGACATTCTCGTGAGGACATGGAGAAGAGAGTGGAACTCTTTTCTGATTGTCAATACATCACAGCCTCACGCATCGGAACGGGTGCCAGTGCACTACTGACGCAAAAAGGAATCATCGCGATGGCATTGCCGGGCGACTTGATTGAAGCTTTAAACAAAATTTATACTTATAACGAGATTCAAAACTTATTTTAATTATTCACCCGCCGCTTTTTTGTGGCATAAAACAATATAATCACAATGGCAGAAATCAGACAAATAGCAATTTACGGAAAAGGTGGTATTGGAAAGTCCACAACCACTCAGAATTTAACGGCCGGTTTGGTAGAACATGGTAAAAAAGTGATGGTAGTAGGCTGTGATCCGAAGGCTGATTCTACACGTCTATTGTTGGGCGGACTAGCTCAGAAAACTGTGTTGGATACCATTCGTGACGAAGGTGAGGATATTTCCTTGGATCGAATCATGAAAGAGGGATTCGGTGGTACACGTTGTGTTGAATCAGGTGGACCAGAACCTGGTGTGGGTTGTGCTGGTCGTGGTATCATCACATCCATCAATATGTTGGAAAACTTAGGAGCATACACTGACGATTTGGATTATGTTTTCTATGATGTGTTGGGCGATGTAGTCTGCGGTGGTTTCGCAATGCCTATACGTGAGGGTAAGGCCAAGGAAATTTACATTGTGGCTTCGGGTGAAATGATGGCGCTTTATGCTGCTAATAACATTGCCAAAGGTATTCAGCGTTATGCAAGATCGGGTGGTGTCCGTTTGGGCGGTATCATCTGTAACTCCAGAAATGTAGATCGTGAGTTGGACTTGCTACGAGCTTTTGCAAAAGAGTTGGGTACTCAACTATTATATTTCGTACCTCGTAACAACATTGTTCAACGTGCCGAGATCAATAAGAAGACAGTCATTGAATACAAGCCAGATTCTGATCAAGCTGAAGAGTATCGTAATCTTGCTAAGGCAGTTATCGATAATACAAGTTTCGTGATTCCTACTCCGATGACCCAAGAGCGTCTCGAAGAGATTCTGCTTGAGTATGGATTGATGGATAATGCGGACGATTACAGAATCTAATTAAGCATTAAAATTAAGAATTAAAAATTGGTTTGAAGTATGGGTTACAAGATTGCAGTTGCTACATCGGATGGATTGAATATCGACCTACATTTTGGATCGGCTCCGCAGTTCGAGATCTATTCGGTTGAAGGACTTGATTTCCACAAGATAGAGACAAGGAGCGTGCCAGTATCACAGGAACAACAGTATTCTTATGCAAGAAATGTTGAGGCTGGATGTGGTAATGGTTTGGGTCCAGGTGATGGCAGTGGCTGCAATTCTGGATGTAACTCAGGCTGTGGTAGCCGAAATGGTTGTGGTGGTGGTGAACGATCGGAATCGGTTGAGTTGCTTTCTGATTGTCGGAGTGTAGTCTGTAAAAAAATCGGGCGTAATATTCTGAAACAGTTTGAGAGAAAAGCTATCTCAGTTTTTGATATAGAATTGCCTATCAAAGAGGCTTTGTCAAAGATTGTCAGCTACTACTATAAGATCGATGAAAGAAAGATTAGGTGATTCGTTGTTGAAATCTGTTTTAGAACGTACTGTGAAAGTTTAAAATCAAAAGTGTAATTATTTATTATGGCGAATAGAATCAATTTAAATATGACCACCGTCGAGAATCGCGAGTTGCGACTTGGTACGATCATCGGGTGGGATGGCTCCGCAAAGCAGCTGATCGAACAGTCTGCCTACGATGAGCGAAGCATAAAGAAACATGGTGGCTGTAAGGGTGCCGGACAAGGTTGTAGGCTATGCGAATTGCAGAGTCCGTTGAACCAAGAGACCATGTGTTCCAATGCTATCGTACAGTGTCAGATAGGTAACCTAACCGATTGTGTCTTAATCAACCATGCACCGATTGGCTGTAGTAGTGAGGATGCGAAGTTCAATCTTACTATGCACATGGGACTTGCACGTCGAGGCAAACCACAACAGAATACTCTTAATATTAGCACAAACCTACAAGAAAAAGACATGGTGTTCGGTGGCGCTGCCAAGTTAAGACAGGCCATTCGTATTGCCAAAGAGCGTTATAATCCGAAGGCTATCTTCATTGCCATGGCGTGTGCAACGGCTATCACAGGTGAGGATATCGATAGCGTGGCAGAAGAGTTGGAACCAGAAGTTGGAGTACCTATCATCCCGTTGCACTGCGAGGGCTTCCGAAGCAAACACTGGAGTACTGGTTTCGACGTTGCTTTCCATGGTGTCTTGAGACAGATTGTTGATAAGCATCCTAAGAAGAAGCAGAAAGACCTCATCAACATCATCGCTCTTTGGGGTACTGACTGGTTTACTGATCTTTTGAAACCATTAGGACTTCGGGTAAACTACCTTTTGGACTGTGCTTCGTTCGAAGAGATTCGTCAAGCCTCCGAAGCAGTTGCCACCACTACCTTCTGTGAGACACTTGGTGGTTACATGGGTGCAGCGTTGGAAGATCAGTTTGGCGTTCCACAAATCGACGCTCCGCAGCCTTACGGTATCAAGGGAACAGATGCTTGGTTGCGTGCCATAGCCAAGGTGGTTGGAAAAGAAAAAGAAGTAGAAGAGTTCATTGAAAGCGAACATAAACGTATTGCTCCTAAATTGGCGGAGTATCGCGAATATTTCAAAGGAAAATATGGAATGGTGCTTACCGGTTCAGCTTACGCACATGGATTGATCAGTGTATTGGCTGAGTTGGGCATCAAAAATGAAGCAGCTCTGGTCTTCCATCACGATCCAGTTTATGATGGTGCTGGTAAGAACCAGGATACGCTGAAGGAATTGGTCGAGACATACGGTGATATTCCTCACTATACGGTTAGTAAGACTCGTGCCTTCCAGTTGCCCCAGCTCTTAAATCGAATTAAAACAGATTTCTTAATCATTCGTCACCCAGGACTTGCCTCTGTGGCTGGTCATCTCGGTGTACCTACATTCGCTTTGGGAGACGAACACATTCCGGTCGGTTATGACGGTATCTTGCGTGTGGGTGAAATCTTGAAAGGTGTGTTGGCTCGTACGAAGTTCAACAAGGTCCTTAAACGCCACGTTCGCTTGCCTTACAACGACTGGTGGTTCAGTCAGGTCGATCCGTTCAAACTGACAAATGATAAGAATGTGTTTGAAGAAATCGAAAAGAGACTCGGCGACTAAGTTTTATTTAACAGAAGAGGCATGAAAAATGGATTAGTGCCTCTTCATTTTCCAAAACATCAAAAAAGATTCAAGTAAATGAGCGAAATACAAAAGAAAAAACCTTCGGTAATATCCGATGTTAGATATGCTTGTGCGGTGGGTGCAACCAATACCGTAGTAGCCATCAAAGGCGCTGTACCTATTGCCAATTGTAGTCCTGGCTGTCAGTTGAAGACAACTGCCATGTTGACATTTGAGAATGGATTCCAAGGAAGTATTGCCGCTGGAGGTGGTAACATGCCAAGTTCAAATGCTACGGAAAACGATGTGGTCTTCGGAGGTATCAAGACACTCGACAACCTGATTAAGTCATCATTAAAGATTTATGATGGAGATTTGTTCGTAGTCCTGACGGGTTGTACAGGAGAGTTGATTGGAGATAATGTTCCTGATTTGGTTGGTAAATATCAGAAAGCAGGATATCCGATTGTCTATGCCAATACAGCTGGATTTAAAGGAAATAATCTTTACGGTCATGAGGTCGTCGTGGATGCCATTATCGACCAGTTTGTTGGAAACTATGACGGTGAAAAGCAGAAGGGTCTTATCAACCTATGGTTTGAAACGCCTTATTACAACCAGAATTGGAGAGGTGATTATCAAGAGCTTGCACGTATATTGCGAGGCGCTGGATTCGATGTGAATGTTCTTTTCGGCCCTGAAAATCCAGGAGTTAAAGCTTGGAAACGAATTCCTCAGGCGCAGTTCAACTTGGTGGTTTCTCCTTGGGTGGGTGTGAAAAATGCTGAACATCTCCAAAAGAAATATGATCAGCCATTCTTGCATATCCTAGAAATTCCAGTAGGCGAAGAGGCTACGACTAAGTTCATTCGCCAAGTTGTTGAATATGCAGGAATCGATAAGAAACAGTCCGAAGAATTTATCAAACAGGAATCGAGCATTTACTACTACTATCTTGAACACTTCTCTGAGTTCTTCGCAGAGTATTGGTACGGTATGCCAAGCGAGTTTGTGGTGACGGCAGACGCATCTTACGCGCTAGCTTACTCTAAATTCTTGGCTGACCAAATCGGACTTATCCCTAAGCGGGTGATTATCACCGATAACACGCCTGCCAAATTTCGTCCTACCATCACAGAATACTTCAAAAACAATATTTCTGAAGGCGTGAGCATCGATGTTGATTTTGAAGAAGATGGTTACGAAGTGGAGAAACTCATCGAGAGTGTTGAATTCACGGCTGGTAAACCATTGATTTTAGGAACTTCATGGGAGTTGACTCTCGCCAACAAGAAAGGCGCTTTGTTCTTTGAGATTTCAACGCCATCGTCAGAGACACTCATCGTCAACCGCTCACATATCGGTTACAAAGGTGCATTGCAGTTCTTGGAAAGAATTTATAGTGCTTCCGTAGGAGGAAAATAATAAAAGTGGATGTTGTCTGAATCTGCAGGCAACATCCCTTACCCCAAAAAATAACATAAAAAAGGCAAGTTAATGACACGACTAAATAACATAAAATATATGGTTACAGCAGCGAAGATGCTCTTTGTTGCTGGTCGTGGACGAATTGCCGAAAATTCACCAATCCGTTTTGCGTTCCTGTTTTCTGTAGAACCTTACATGATGTATAGACAATGTTCCATGTGCGAATGTTGTTGCCGATGTATTATGCCAGTGTGTTAATTAGGGTAGCTGGCCCCCCACAATACAATTACTAATCTTACCCTGGATTTCAAATTAAGCATTTATTTGACGTATAGTGTAAAACAACTACGCAAATGATTTGTTTTTAAGTGTTTATATCTTCAATATTTTATAATCGGCAAAACAATAACAGACATGGCAATTTACAATAATGTATTAGACTTAATTGGCAACACGCCCATCGTTCAACTCTCAAGACTGAACACGGGCAAGAGTTCTCTTTTCCTGAAACTGGAGAACCAGAATCCAGGCGGTAGCATAAAGGATCGAACTGGCTTGAATATGATTGAACAAGCGGAGAGACGTGGAACGATTCACCCTGGACAACTCATTGTGGAGGCTACGGCTGGAAACACTGGATTGGGTCTCGCATTGGCAAGCAGAATGAAGGGATACAAACTCTTGCTGGTGATTCCGGACAAGATGAGCGTCGAGAAGATTAATCACCTTCGTGCATTGGGTGTGGAGACGGTCATTACTCGTAGCGATGTTGGTAAGGGACATCCAGAGTATTATCAAGATTTAGCTGCTCGAATTGCTAACGAGAGGGGAGGCTACTACATTAATCAATTTGAGAATCCTGATAACCCTGAGACCCATGCGTTGACTACGGGTCCTGAGATTTGGGAACAATTGGAGCATAAAGTAGATGCCGTTGTTGTGGGTGTTGGTTCTGCTGGAACACTGTCAGGCTTGACCAAATTCTTCAAGAAGGTAAGTCCGCAGACCGAGTTCATTCTTGCCGATCCGAAAGGTTCCGTTTTGGCGGACTATATCAACCTAAAGAAACTGCGTAATGATGCAGGTTCATGGTTCGTTGAAGGTATCGGAGAGGATTACATCCCTAAATTGGCGGATTTTGATTTGGTGAAGAAAGCCTACGAAGTGACCGATGAAGAGAGCTTCACTGCCGCCCGTCTTTTGCTGAGAGACGAAGGCATCTTGGCTGGTTCATCCACCGGTACGCTCTTAAGTGCTGCTCTTCGTTATTGCCAGGAACAAACGGAGCCAAAACGTGTGGTTACGTTAGCATGTGATAGCGGTAATAAATACCTTTCTAAAATGTTTAATGACAATTGGTTGAAGGAGAAAAACCTAACTCTCAACCTTTAATTTAAAATTTTTAATTCTAACTCTTAGTTTTTATTATATATGGCTTTAGGATTTTCAACAAGGGCCATCCACAATGGAGAGGAACCCGATTTCAGAGAAGGTGCGAGCGGTGATGTTGCCGTACCGATACATTTGGCTACTACTTTTGCACGACGCAAAGCAGGTAGTCCCACAGCAGGATATGAATATACTCGTAGTTTGAACCCTACCCGTAAGGCGTTGGAAGAGAAATTGGCAGCGTTGGATGGTGCTAAATATGGCTTAGCTTTTTCGTCGGGCTTGGCAGCCGCTTCTACGTTGATTATCTCCCTCCTGAAGGCAGGTGACCATGTGATTGGTTTCGATGATCTGTATGGAGGAACGAGACGTCTGTTGAGTAATGTCTTTGTGAATTTTAATATAACGGTTTCATACGTTGATGCGACTGTCCCTGAGAATATAGAGAAGGCAATAAAGCCTGAATCTAAACTGATCTGGATAGAGTCGCCCACCAATCCGTTACTAAAGATTGCTGACATTCGGGCTATTGCACAAATCGCCAAGAAACATGGACTCATTCTTGTGGTGGACAATACCTTCTTGTCCCCCTACTTCCAAAAACCATTGGATTTGGGAGCCGACGTAGTGGTTTATAGTACAACAAAATATATTGGTGGACATAGTGACACATTGGGTGGATCCATTGTCTTAAACAACGAGGAGTTCTATAAAAAGATAGCCTATAATCAGAATGCAGTAGGAGCCGTTCTATCACCATTTGATAGTTACCTGACCTTACGTGGAGCCAAGACCCTCGCTGTGCGCATGGAGCAGCACCAGAAGAATGCATTGGCATTAGCCGAGTTCCTGCAAAACTCACCAAAAATTAAACGTGTGCTTTACCCAGGATTAAAGAACCATCCACATCATGATATAGCAGCGTCGCAAACAACTGGTTTCGGAGGTGTCTTTTCATTTGAGTTGGAAGGAACCCTTGAGGATGCTGAGAACTTCTTGTCCAAACTAAAACTCTTCTCTACGGCTGAGAGTTTGGGTGGTGTGGAAAGCTTGGCAGAGATACCTGCCATCATGACACACGCTTCTGTTCCGAAAGAGGTGCGTGAGAAAAATGGTATTTCCGATACGCTGATTCGTATCTCGGCAGGTATAGAAAATACGGAAGACTTGATTGAAGATTTCAAACAAGCATTAGGCTGAAAATAGAGATTTTTATTATCTGTAAAAAACATAAAGTTATGGGAAAGATTAAACCAGAATTCCAAGAGAATGTTTCAGAAACACTCTTGATCCCTCTCTACATGAGAGCAAAGGAATCCAAAGAAGAAAATCCGATTATCACAGACAAAACATCGGAAGCAATTCTTTCGATGGTTGATTATAACTTTAGTAAGTTTTATACAGATGTACGATGTCAATTGTGTATTTCATTCAGAACCAAATATTTCGATGATGCAGTACGAAACTTTGTAGCTAAATATGACGATGCAGTGGTGGTGTTGATTGCATGTGGTTTGGATCCACGTGTCGAACGTATCTCCATCAAAAAGAGTTATCAGGCGTATGAATTGGACTTTCCTGATGTCATCAATCTCAGAAGACAATTCTTGCCTGAATCGTCGAACAACAGATACCTTACAGGTAACATAACGACTGAAGGATGGATTAAAACCATCAAGGAGGAGCATCCGAATGGTCATTTCCTCTTCATCTTGGAGGGGGTTGCCATGTATCTGACGGAAGAGGAGGTGAAGAGGGTCTTCAAGAATATTGATGATAATTTTGAACATGCTGAGATTTACATGGAACGCATGAACAAGTATCTGAGCAGGAGAACCTATCTTCACGAGTCGGTAAAGA
Source organism: uncultured Bacteroidales bacterium (assembly GCA_902766045.1). GTDB lineage: Bacteria > Bacteroidota > Bacteroidia > Bacteroidales > Paludibacteraceae > UBA1181. The sequence continues at coordinate 47,812 of CACXCA010000001.1, read as the reverse complement.
ACACCAACGCCACCTTCCGTTGGGGATGCGACAATCCGAAGGAGATAGAGCGATGGAGCGATTCCTTTAAACTGAAGAGTGAATATTACTACTATTCAGACGAGTATAACAGGATTCGAAAGAGAATAGGTTTAAAAGCTATTCCGCTCAAATACCTTCCCCGAAATCGTCGTTCGTTGGGAATCTGGAGTTACGAGAAAAGAGACAGAATCATTGCGAAACAATAATAATAAATATCTCATCATCAGTTATTTCGAAGTAAGTCCAACAAGCTTACATTCAATTCTTACCGGCAACAGATGATGAATGAAATTTAAATAAAAAAAATCCGTTCGATCACTTTTTTATTACAGCCATTAGGCGGATGAGGGCATGTCAATATGATATGCTCCCAGGGGATTGTATGTCAAAATTTTTAAAAAATTACACAATTAACAGAGTAGAATAAAATGAAAATATATCATCAGTTATTAATAGTATTTTCGCTATATGCAGCGACAACAAGTGCACAAGTGGTTCCTTCAGATACAGTTGCTAAGGGACAAACATCAACAGGGTCAACTGTGAGTACGCAAGACATCTCTTCAGAGACGGCTAAAGAGCTGATACCAGCCATAAAGTTTGGAGATGAAATAAAGGTGCGATTGGGTGGTTTTTTCCGTGCTGAATATTACGTGGATAACCGCGAGATCGTAGGTGCCAGCGATGGTCTTTTTGGATTCTTCCCAGCAGACCATGTTTATGACAGTAATGGCGATGACCTGAAAGAAGTGGTGAGACAGAACTTTTCCACGCAGGCTACTCGATTCACTGCCACATTGGATGGTCCAAAACTTGGAAAGGCAACTTCCAAGGCATACGTGGAATTTGATTTCTCGGGAGGAAACACTGTCAATGTCAGATTGCGACAGGCATGGGCTAAGTTTGGCTGGCAGAAGGGTGAATTGCTCTTAGGAAAGGCTTGGAACCCATTCTCTGACGTTCCGTTCCCATACGTGGCTGGATTGCATATTGGTATTCCATTCCGTCAATTCAACAGAGGTGACCAGATTCGTTACACGTTCAAGCCAACTGATCGTCTCAACTTAGTTGTGGCTGGAGTATATCAGACAGAGCATAAATCGATACTCGAGGAGTCATCGAATAGTGATATTCGTCAGAATCCAACACCAGAGTTCCATTTGCAGTTGCGTTATGCTTCTCCTGTAGTTAGTGCAGGAATCCTTGGTGAGTTCAAGAGCCTGCGCCCTGCGACTAAAATCGCTAATGAGGATGGTAGCGTGTATAAGACAGATGAAAAGGTAAATTCATACGCGTTAAGTTATTACTTGCAGGTGATAAAAGGGAAGTTCGGACTTAAGACGGGAGGTTTATACGGCAGTAACTTGAGCGAATATTTCCAGCAAGGAGGTTACGCTGTGAAATCAATAGATGAGAAAACGGGCAGACGCACCTATTCCACTTCGAAAGTTACATCGTATTGGCTCAACCTCTCGTACGGCAAGACATGGGCACCAAGCCTGTTTGTCGGTTATTCAAAGAATTTAGGATTTAATGATAACATCTTGGCTGGCGGCGACTTCTTTGGTAGATGGCAAAACGTCGATCATATCTTCAGAGTGTCCCCATCGTTGAAATTCTCTCACAAGCAATGGACCATTCAAGCAGAAGTTGATTACGATTTGGCTGGCTATGGATCCATAGATTATGCCGATCACGGAAAGGTGAAAGATACGCACAATGTGTCGGCTGTCAGAGGACTTTTCGCTACAACATTTTTCTTCTAATCATTATAAAAAACTTATTGTCTAACATTTAACACATTAAAAACATATGAAAAAGAATAATTTATTTACAGTCGTTTTACTTATTGTATCCTCATTTTTCTTGTTCTCCTGCGGCAATGCCTCAAAGGAATCAACTAGTAGTAAAAAAGAACTTTCAGTAGGCTTCTCGCCTGGTCCTTATTCCGATCTCTTCAAAGCGACCATTCAGCCAGCTCTCGAAAAGAAAGGTTATACCGTGAAGGTGGTGGAATTCACTGATTGGGTGACACCTAACCTTGCTTTGGCCAACAACGAGATAGATGCCAATATTTACCAGAACACCCTCTATCGACAAAATTTCTGCGACACAAAAGGTGTTGATTTGACGGCAACTTTCTCCGTGCCTACAGCAGCTTTGGGATTATATTCCGACAAGTATAAAGTAAAGAGTCTTGACGAGTTGAAAGCACAACTACAGCCAGGTGGCATCGTTTCAGTCCCTAATGATGCAGTCAACCTTGCACGTGCGTTGCGTTTCCTTCGCTCGATTGGTTTGCTCACGATAAAATCTACGGTTGATGATAAAACAGCAACAGAAAATGATATTGACGAGAATCCATTCGGACTTAAAATTGTTCCATTGGAAGCAGCCCAGTTGCCTCGTTCCTTGGATGGTAGCACACTTGCAGTGATCCCTGGCAACTATGCCATCTCTTCAGGATTGAAACTCTCTTCCTCCATTGTAGGAGAGGCTTTGCCTTCAGAACTTCTTATCTGGTTCGTCGTAAACACGAAAGATGCCGATGCTCAATTCGTAAAGGATGTGCAGGAGGCATACGAATCAGAGGATTTCAAGAACTATTTTGAGGATCCCAAAAATGAGTTCGACAGGTTCCAACGTCCACAATGGTATGTGGATAAATGGAATATCCAGAACAGATAATAGTTCAATTCCTTTTATAGATGCTCGATCATACAGGATCGGGCATCTATTTGTATAACTCATAAAAAGTAAGAAGTATAGATGATAAAATTTAACAATGTAAGTGTTTCATTCAAAGATAAGAAGAGCCAGATAGTGCATGCTGTCAAGAATGTCTCTTTTGAAGTTGAGGATGGAGAAATTTTGGGAATTGTGGGCACCAGTGGAGCGGGTAAGAGCACACTTCTTCGAACGGTCAATCAGTTACAGCTTCCTACTGGCGGACAGACAATTGTGGATGGTAACGACATTGGCAGTTTGTCGGGGGCAGAGCTGGCAAAGGCTCGTCACTCTATCGGTATGATTTTTCAGCAATTCAACCTTGTCAGCACCAAGACGGTGGCACAGAATGTAGCTTTCGCCATGGAGATAGCAGGACGCAGCAAAGAAGAAATTAAACAACGAGTGCCAGAACTGTTGAAGCTTGTGGGTTTGAGCGAACGGGCGAATGTCTATCCGAATACATTAAGTGGTGGACAGAAGCAGCGAGTGGGAATTGCCCGCGCTGTGGCCAACAATCCCAAGATTCTGCTTTGCGACGAAGCCACGTCGGCTTTGGATCCAGAGACCACCAATGATGTCTTGCAGCTTTTGAAAGAGATAAACCACAAGTTCGGTATCACCATTGTGCTTATCACCCACGAATTAGATGTGGTCAAGAAGATATGTCAGCGTGTGGTGGTGATGAATCGTGGAGAGGTAGTTGAAATAGGCGATGTGTTTGACGTCTTTACGAACCCACAGCATGAGTTTACAAAGACACTCTTGTCGCACACCTTCGACCTAGACCTTCCGGATCGTCTGACGCACGATTATTCGAAACCGTTGGTGAGAATAGTTTACAACGGCGAGAAAGCAGAAGATGCCATCGTATCCAACGTGGTGAAACAGTATGCGGTTGATGTGAATATTTTGCATGGTAAGATTGAGTACATCAATGACAGACCATTTGGTATTCTGATTGTTCAATTGATTGGAGAGCAAGATGAAATAGAGAAGAGTTTAAATTATTTGAGTAAAAACACATATAGAACGGAGGTGATAAATGAACGAAACTAATTATTCAGAACTGGTTAGTAACTTGTTGCCAGCGTTTGGTGAAACATTGGAGATGTGTGGAATCGCACTTGCGTTGGCGATTTTGTTAGGTGTACCGCTTGGCGTGTTGTCTTATCTTACGAGCGACCGCAATATATGTCAGAATAAGCTTATCAATCTATTGGTCAGTTTTATATTGAATGTGATTATGTCAACCCCGTTTGTGATTTTGTTGGTGTTGTTGCTGCCTTTCACAAAGTTGGTGGTGGGCACCTCCATAGGACCAGAGGCCGCATCGGTGCCGTTAGGCATTGTCGCCATTGCTTTCTATGCACGTTTGGTGGAGGGCAATTTGCATGGTGTGGACAAAGGGGTGATAGAGGCATCGATAGCCATGGGAGCCACATGGTTCAAGATTGTCACCAATGTCTTGTTGCCAGGTGCATTCAGTGGCATGATACGAGGATTGACCGTTCTGGCGGTCACGCTGGTGGGTTATTCAGCTATGGCCGGTATTGTGGGTGGCGGTGGCGTCGGTGACCTTGCTATTCGGTTCGGCTACTATCGTTACCAGACCGATGTTATGATCATCACGGTACTTTTGCTCATTGGATTGGTACAGATTATTCAAACATTGGGAGAAAAGGCTTCTCAAAAAGCGCAAAAATAGGACGATTATAAACAATACATAAGAACCCATATAGTGTTAATTGTAACGAAAGACATTGCTCCGCGATGAGGGTGGAGCGATGTCTTTTTGATTTCTAAAAGAAGTCCATAGAACCTACCTGTAATATTAAAATCAATCTGTCTTTTTGTCCTTCCTAACAAACTTACTTTTTTATCAATTCATAATCATACGTATAATCACAATGTCAATATCGAATACACTGTAAATGTATTAATCTACTAAATTAATAGGTATTTATAAATATGTTATAATCAATGCGATATAAAAAAATCCTTTTATTTTATTGAATATAACCCACCAAAGTAGTATGTAAATAAAAAAAATTGTTTTATATTTGCATCATAAAATCAAAAAAGGAGGATATTATATGGCAAACATTCATCAATCAATCGCAGAATTAGTAGGAAAGACCCCACTTCTTCAGCTTAATGGGTATAGTAAAGCAAAAAACCTTAAGGCTAACATTATAGCAAAATTGGAGTACTTCAATCCCAATCAATCGGTCAAGGACAGAATAGCCCTTGCCATGGTGGAGACGGCAGAGAAAGAAGGCAAGTTAAAGAAAGGAGACACCATAATCGAACTTACTAGTGGTAACACGGGTGTAGGTCTTGCTGCTATAGCAGCAGCCAAAGGTTATCCTTTCAGAGTCTATATTCAAGATCAGGTGTCGAAAGAACGTTTTCAAGTAATTCATGCTTTCGGAGGGAAAACGGTTAAACTTTCTGAAGTGCCAGAAATAGTGGAAAGCTTCGAAAAAAATGGTCCTGATTTCATTGAGTGTGTAAAAGCGTTGGAACGTCATGTTGCAGGAGAAAAGAATCTGTGGTTCGCTGATCAGACCCGCAACCCAGCCAATCCTAATGTCCATTTTCATACAACGGGTCCTGAGATTTGGAACGACATCGACGGAAAGGTGGATGCCTTTGTGGCTTGCGTAGGTACGGGCGGTACACTTTCAGGCGTGGGAAATTTCCTGAAATCGAAGAATCCGAATGTAAAGATCTTCGGTGTACAGCCTACAGAGGACTCTTTCCAATCACCTGAACGTCCTGACCAAGAGGAGATCACGGGTGTGCATCCGTTCGAGAACACCAAGGAGGAGTATATTCCAGCCAACCTCGACCGTAAGGTATATGATGGTTATTTTGAGGTACACACGGATCAAGCATACGAGGCAGCTCGTCTTTTGGCGAAAAAGGATGGTGTGTTGGTGGGCGCTTCTTCTGGTGCTGCCCTCTATGCCGCTACTCAACTGGCTCAGCGTGAGGAGTTCAAAGGAAAGAATATCGTTGTCCTTCTGCCAGACACTGGATTGAGATACTTGTCAACGCATTTATTTCAAGCAGAATAATATATCTTTTTCTACCTAAAGGTTCTTTGTCTTTAGGTAGTTTGTTTTTTTTTATTTGAGGAGAAAATGAATTTTATTTTTATATCACCAAATTTTCCATATACCTATTGGAATTTTTGCGACAGACTTAAACAAAATGGTGTTAATGTATTAGGCATTGGCGACTCTTCGTATGATGCGCTGAACATAAATCTGAAGAATTCACTGACCGAATACTATAAGGTGGATTCCTTACAGGACTATGACCAGGTGTTTAAGGCTGTGGCTTTTTTCTCGTTCAAATATGGCAAAATCGATTGGATTGAATCCAACAATGAGTTCTGGCTAGAACAGGATGCTCGTCTTCGTACTGATTTTAATATCAATACAGGCATAAAATCTGATAGAATTGCCAACTACAAAAGTAAATATCAGATGAAGGAGTTTTATCGTAAGGCAGGTGTGCCTGTGGCACGCATCCAGCATGTCACGACGATAAAGAAAGCTCAGGAATTTGTAAAACTTACAGGGTATCCGGTCTTCGCAAAACCTGAGATAGGGGTTGGCGCCACCGATACGTTCAAGATTACGAATGATGAGGAGTTACAAGATTTTTTCAATCGAAAGCCCGATTTCCCATACGTCATTGAAGAGTTCGTAACGGGAGACATCTGCTCTTATGATGCTATTGTGGATAATGAGGGCAATCCTCTCTTCGAGAGTATGACAGTTTGGCCTCCTTCTGTAGCGGACATCGTCAAATATCAATTGGATTTGATGTACTATACAGCCTCTGATTTGCCAGCGGGACTTCGTCGATTGGGTCGTGCGGCTGTGAAGGCTTTCGAGGTGCAGAACCGTTTCGTGCATTTGGAGTTCTTCCGACTATCTGCAGACAAACCTGGACTTGGCAAAAAGGGCAGTTTCGTTGGATTGGAGGTCAATATGCGACCTGCAGGGGGGTACACTCCAGATATGATGAATTGGGCTCACAGCACGGATGTTTATCAGATATGGGCTGATATGGTGACATCCAACAAACGTCTTTTACCAGACAGCAACCAACATCAATATTGTGTCTTTGCTTCAAGACGTGATATCCATGATTATGTGCATAGCCATGAGGAGATTATAGAACGTTACGGAGACAAGATGCTCATGTGCGAACGTATGCCCGACATGATGGCTCCGCAGATGGGTAATCAGATGTACACAGCGTATGCAGCAGATTTGAAAAAAACTTTGGAGTTTATTAAATTTGTTCACCAACAAAAGTAACTTATCTATTTAGGAATGGAGATTAATTATTATAAAGAATATAGCCATTATCTTGGAAGAGATATGGAATTTAAAACCTATGGAAGACCGGGTGGTAAATTGGCCTTCGCCTTCGCACCTCAGAATGGAAGATTCTATGATTTCGAGAGTTTTGGAATGGTGAATGAGTTGGAACCTTGGATTAACTCAGGGAAACTGATGTTGGTCACTCCTGACAGTATCGATTTGGAGACTTGGAGCGATGAGAATGGTAATCCTCGCTATCGAATTGAACAACAAGAGCGCTGGTTCAAATATATCACCGAGGAACTTTTTGCCCGTGCTGTGCAACTTAATAATTCGTTTGGCTACAAAGCTTTGGTGACAGGCTGTAGCATGGGAGGCGTGCATAGTGGTAATTTCTTCTTTCGCCGCCCAGATCTGTTTGATGTGATGATTTCACTCAGCGGACTCTTCAATGCCCAGTATTTTTTTCATGACTATTTCGATGATTTGGTCTATAATAATTCTCCCGTTCACTTCTTGCGTAATCTTCCGCCTGATCATTACTATAACCAGCTCTACCGAGAAAGCCGCATTATCTGTTGCGTGGGACAGGGTGCATGGGAAGATGAATTGTTGGCTGGTACTCGCGAGTTGGATACCGTCCTTGCAGAGAAAGGTATTCCTGCCTGGTTCGATTATTGGGGAACCGATTCTGCTCATGATTGGGCATGGTGGCGTAAACAGATTGTTTATTTCATGGATAAGGTCTTGTAGAAGTATTATATAGATGACTTTTGGGTGAATTAATTTCTTAAAGGTTATTTTATAACTAATTGATATATATTGCATTATAAAAAAATAATACATAATTTATTAAAATAACCTATTAAAACGGTAGGTTGTAGTGTTTTTTTGTATTATCTTTGCATCATATAACAAGAAAAATAACGTAATACTATGACTATAAACTTAAACAACTCCAATGTGGCGGTCCGTGAGAACCGTATCGGTTCTATCACGGGGTACATTGGTTCTTTAAAAGATTTGGCGGAGAAGTCGGAATGTGGCACGCTGAAAGGATGCGCACGATGTTTCTCTCAATCCAGTACTTGCCTCTCGCTCTGTGGCTTGAGTCAGTTGGCGGGTATTCGTGATGTGGCGGTCATTCACCACGGTCCTTCTGGCTGTTCGGTAACTAGTTCCAACAGCTACTATATGTCGAAGGTGATGGCGAAGAAACGTGGTGTCACTTCCGATACGGTGTATGTCGGTACGGATATGAACGAGAAAGATACCATCTTTGGTTCCACGGAAAGTCTTCGCAAAATCATTTTGGAGACCAACCGTCGTTATCATCCAAAAGCGATTTTTGTCTCTAGTTCTTGTGCTACGGGTATCATCGGTGAGGATATTGACAGCATCGTGGATGATGTGAAGTCAGAGATCGAAGTGCCTGTCGTGGCTGTCCACTGTGAAGGCTTCAAATCGAAGATATGGGCGACAGGTTTTGATATATCCGATCATGCGGTGATGCAGTCTATCGTACAGAAGCCTCGTCCGGGTGTTAAGACCAACAAGATCAACTTCAAGAACTTCTTTGAGTCGGCTCGCCCCGAGATCATCGAGATGTTCAAACAATTCGACCTCGACCCTGTCTTTCTTTATTGTAACTCAACGGTAGAGGAACTTTCACACTTGTCGGAGAGTTTGGCCACTACTTGTATCTGTGGTACGTTGGGCAATTACTTGGGCAACGCTTTGGAAGAGAAATATGGAGTGCCATACGTGCGCAGTATCAATCAATGTGGCATCACAGGCTTTGAGACATGGTTGCGCGAGATCGGAAAGGTTACTCACCGAGAGGATAAAATAGAAGCTTATATTCAAGAACAACGAGCCATCTACCTTCCTAAGATCGAGGAGGTGAAGAAGGAATTGACAGGTTTGACGGCTGTCTTGGGCATGGGACCTGGTTATACCTTCGAAGTATCCAGAGTGCTGAATGAACTCGGCATCAAGGTGGTATGGGCATTGGCTTGGCATTATGACAAGAAATATGAGAATGGGGACGTTCCACCGTCTATGAAGTATCTGTTGGATAACAACATAGATTTTGAAACATCGGTGGCCGACCAACAGAACTATGAGGTGATGAACATCCTCAATAAGTATAAGCCAGACATGTACCTTTCTCGTCACCCAGGCTCCACCGTTTGGGCAATCAAGAATGGAACACCAGCTATTTATGTGGCAGATGAATACATGATTTTTGGATATAAACACACGTTGGAGTTTGCGAACACAATTCTCGATACGATTCGAAATCGCAGTTTTGAAGCGAATTTGGCCAAACGTTCCAAACTTCCTTATACGCAATGGTGGTATGAACAAAAAGTTGATAAATTTTTTGAGGAGGCAAAATAATGGCAAAGATACTTGACAAACAACGATATAAATGTGCTTTGGCGGCAATGCAGACCGTTCAGGCGATAGACCGTGCTTGCCCCGTACTCCATTCAGGTCCGGGCTGTGCACAAAAACTTTCTGATACTACGGGTAGTTCGGGGTATCTCTCCCCACAGATCTTCCCTTGTACATCCATCAACGAGAAGGATGTGGTCTTTGGTGGTGTGAAGAAACTGGAGACGACCATCGCCAATGCGCTGAAGGTGATAGATGCAGACCTCTATGTGGTCTTGACAGGCTGTATCCCTGAGATCGTAGGTGATGATGCCGCTGAGGTGGTGTCTAAATTCGCAGATGCTGACAAGCCTGTGGTTTTCGCTCCTACGGCTGGTTTCAAAGGCAATAACTATAAAGGCCATGAGCAGGTGGTGGAGGCGATTGTCACCCAATACCTCAAGAAGTCGGACAAGAAACAGAAAGGCCTGGTGAATATATGGGCGGATGTGCCCTACCAAGACCTCTTCTGGCTCGGTAATATTCGTGAGTTGGAGAACCTTTTGAGGGAGATCGGCTTGACCCCTAACACGATCTTTGGTTACCAACGTGGCATTGAGAATATTAATAAGATACCTGAAGCAGAGTTAAATCTGCTGGTTTCTCCATGGGTGGGTCTGAAGAACATGAAGACGATGGAGAAACGATTGGGTATTCCATACCTACACTACCCAGTGTTACCGATTGGTGCCACCGAGACAAGCAAGTTCTTGCGTGAGGTGGGTAAATTCGCCCATGTAGATGAGACAAAGGTAGAAGAGGTTATCAAGAAACATGAGGATTATTTCTATTACCTGATTTCCCGCTATGCAGATCTGTTCTTGGAGAACCGTGTGATCAACAAGCAATTTTCGGTGGTGGCAGATGCTCAATACGCATTAGGAATCACAAAGTTCTTGGTGAATGATTTAGGATTAGTTCCTGCTAAGCAATTCATCACGGATGATACGCCTAAAGAGTATCAGGAACTAATCTCAGCAGAGTTCCAAAACCTCAACTATGGCATAAAGGCAGATGTGGCTTTCGAAACCGATGGCTTCAAAATCCATGAGGAGATAAAAAGTCATGACTACCATGGCTATCCATTAGTGTTGGGTGGTTACTACGAAAAGGAGTTGACAGAGAAACTCAAAGGTAACTTCTTGAACATCTCATGGCCTGTGCTGGACAAGGTGGTCTTCGATGATTTCTATGTAGGCTACACGGGTGGTATCCGTTTGATTGAAGATATTTACACGGTGGCAGTACAACGCTTCAATTGATGTATGCAAATAAGTATTATATATGAGTGAAAAAAACCTAGACTTTGATACCGTCATTGAACGTCGCAACACAATGTCTATAAAGTATGACTTTGCGGAGCGATTAGGTATGCCAGCTGATGTCTTGCCACTTTGGATAGCCGATATGGATTTCAAGACATCAAGCTATGTGCAGGAAGCCTTGATTGAGGCTGTCAATCATGGAATTTTTGGGTACAGTGAGGCATTGTCGGATTATAATAATACAGTGAGGGAGTATTTCCAGAAAAAATACAATTATGAATTTGTCGAAAGAGAATTGATAAAGACACCCGGAGTTGTATTCGCGATAGCTACAGCCGTCAGAGCTTTGACGATAGAAGGAGATGCGGTTTTAATTCAAAGTCCGGTTTATTATCCATTTTCAGAAGTTGTTACATGCAATGGGCGAAAAGTGGTTGATAACACATTGATATATAATGAAAAGGAGAATAGATATTTTATTGATTTTGAAGATTTTGAACAGAAGATTATCGATAATCATGTGAAACTGTTTTTGTTGTGTAACCCGCATAATCCAGTGTCAAGAGTATGGAGTAGGGAAGAGTTGTTGAGGCTTGGTGAGATTTGTTTGAAACACAAAGTACGTGTTTTGAGTGATGAGATACATGCTGATTTCACATTTGTCGGGAAACATCATATATTTGCAAGCCTCAGTCCAGAACTGGAAAAGATCACCATCACCTTTACCTCACCCTCTAAGACGTTTAATCTTGCAGGATTGCAGTTGGCGAATATCATCATCAAGGATCCGACCATCAGACGGAAATTCATCCATGAATATAAAGTTTCAGGATACAGCGAAGTAAGCATCATGGGGTATGTCAGCACCATTGCCGCTTACAAGAATGGTGATGTATGGTTTAACGCTGTATTTGATTATATAAAGAAGAACGTTGAATATGTTAAGCAGTTTGTGGATTCAAATCTTCCTGGCGTTAAAATGATTAACCATGAGGCCACCTACCTTGTTTGGCTAGATTTCCGAAAATTAGGGTTGTCGGTGGATGAACTTGACAATAGAATAATCCATAAATCTAAGTTGTGGCTTGACAGTGGGAAAATATTTGGAAGAACAGGAGAAGGCTTTCAACGCATTAATGTTGCCTGTCCACGAAAGACATTGGAAGAGGCGATGAATAGGTTGAAGCTATTGTGATGCACGACTGTACGTCTCCATTGTGACTGACTTATCATATACTCTAATGGAAGAGGGCGTATCAAAATGATACGTCCTCTTTTCGTATGTGAATTTTTTGTATATTTGGGGCATTAAAAATCTACAATAAAATCAAATAATTATGGCAACATTAATTGCAAACCCTATTTACGACTCTGTCTTCAAATACCTTATGGAAGATCAGAGAGTAGCGAAAGTAATTCTGTCCGATTTGTTGCAACGTGACGTTTTGGAAGTTGACATGAAGAACAATGAAAAAACTCAACCTATGGATGGTTATATCTCAGTTCTTCGAATAGACTTTGGAGCCAAGGTTCGTGATGCGAACGGAAACGTGGAGAATGTTAACATCGAAATGCAGAAATCATGGCTCACGTCAGAAATCATTCGTTTCAGAAATTATTTGGCGACTCAATATAGTTCGTCAGACAATCGAATCATCATTTCAGACAAACCTCTTAAGGAGAAACAACTTCACATTGTCTCCATTTATTTGTTGGGTCACGAGGTGGAGGGCTTGGACAATGCGGTTACGTATGTCTATCCAAAAATGTATGATCAGTACGGAAAACCCGTTGGAAAAGAGGTGAAAGAGGTGGATTTTGTGAACGAGTTGGTTCATGACATGATCGTCGTTCAGATACCCAAAATACCTAAAACGAAAGTGAAAAGCCGCTTGGATAAACTACTCACTTTGTTCGATCAGTCTTATATGTGGCAGTCCAACCACCAGTTGCGGGTGGATGAATCTAAATATGTCGGTGATCATAAATATGTATTCCGCCGTTTGTTGCGTGCGCAAGCTGATCAGGATATCATTGATGGTATGGACATAGAGGATATCTATCAAGTGGCGATGGATGAGAAAGAACAGGAAATTGAGTTGAAAGAGAGAGAAATTGCCATTCAGAAAGAACGAATTGCTAATCAGAACGAACAAATCGCCAGTCAGAGTAAAGAGTTACTTGAACAAAAGGAGACTTTAGTGAGACTAACGAATAGTTTGCTCCTGTCGGGTAAGACGATAGAGGAGGTGGCGGAAATTATGAATGTCCCAATCGAGAGGGTTAGACAATTGGTCAAAAAACATTCTTGAAATATATGTCGTAGAGACGCACGCCCGTAGAGACGCACGGCCGTGCGTCTCTACAATGCATATTTTAACATCTTAATTGTATAAACCTTTTTGCCTGTAGCATCCACCACCACAACAATATTAACATCGTCCTTCTGCTCGAAATGACAGAAATCGGTGTAATTGAATTTTCCAACGAACAATCCGTTTACACTATATACTAGATAGGTTAAATCTTCTGGTGCTCGACTGGCAATGACGGGGAGTGATGAGGTACCGCCTTCCCCTTTGTAACCATCTGTGATATAGACATTCTCGGCTCCCGCTGGAATCTTGTAGTGGAGATTCTCGTTGGTGTAATGCTCGTTGATCGATTGTCCGTCGAGACGATAGGTGATGGTCCATCGTGTGGCGATGGAGTCATTTGTTGATTTCGGCTCTTCCAAATCCAAATAGGTGATATTAGGGGTGTCAGTAAATCCAAGTCCGTAGATGTCCAACTGATCATGGTGTGTGAGATAGAGGTCACGTCCTTCAAAGAAATAGCCTTCGAACTTATTCTCCATCAGTGGGTTATTGTTGATGTAGATGATTGAATCTTTGTATAGCCCTTTGACGGTCATCTGTGTGGTGTCTCCCAATTTGAAGAAATCACTCAAATGATAGCAGTAAAACGCCTGACGGTATTCGTTCCATTCATAATACTCTTCCATATCTTCCAAGAAATCTCGCAGGTCTGATTTATCCATTGCCAATGCCACATCCGAGGCAAGACTATCCAACATGAAATGAATGGTGTTTCTAGAGAAGGCTGTTCCTGCTAAGACGCATGCTCTGTCGAGATAGGGCTGCTTGAATTTTTCCAAAGAGAACATTTTAATGTACACTTCGCATGCACTTTCTTTATTGGCCCACTCAAAATACTCATAGGGCTCCACCCTCAATAGAAAATTATAATATGGATATAGGGGATCATACATTGTGCCATCCAGATCCTTCATGATCCAACGCCATTTTTTGGTCCCCTGTTTATCATACCATATTGCAACATTATTGTATGGAAAATCAATATTTGCGAAGTAGGCTTGTGTCGATACATAGTTCATGAATGCGTTAATGTCCAGTACATCGGCCATCTGCTCGTAAGTGGAACTAGGTGATTCGAATGTCTCCTTGAAATGGAGATAGTTGGGATACAAATCTTCTTCAATCCAGTTGTCGTAGATACCAGTGAAGGTCTCCACATACTCAATATCGCTCACCTTGTGGTTGGCCCAAATCATATCTTCATCGTCACGCTCTTGTAAATGCATAATCTGTTTGAACTCGCCATTGAGACATAATTGTACATTTCGTTGTGCTTGAAAATCAACATCATAACACTTAGAGAATCGACCGATTGCTGTTTGTGAAAGCATATCTTTGATGGCCTCTGATTCACTATGTCCAGATTGAATCGATGAACGAATGGCGAGACTCTTCTGTTTGTCGGCGTTGGGTCTTAAATGTTCCCACAGGACGCCTTTGAAGTGCTTGTCTCCAAACCGTTTATTGGCGTAAATAACCATTGATTTTACAGCATTCCCACGGGATACGTTGCCGCTCACACGGGTCTCCGACAATTGATTGAAATCGGCACCTAACGTGTCGCCTGAATAGTACTCCACGTTAATCGGACGACGCCAATTGTACAAATAGTTGTAGTCGCCCATCCATGAACGTTTAGGTGGATTGTCGCGATGAGACAAAGCATACGAAGTGGAGCTGGATAAAATACCTATGTCGGAACTATGCAGATAAGAATTGTCACAAACGAGGTTGATGATAGGCATATCGTTTTTCAGATCAAAAAAGTAGGTCTTCGTCTTACTGATCTTGCTGATTGCACTGTCGCTAAAAGGTTTGGCTCTTACAACCGTCGTTACACCAATGTAGAAAGAATCTCGATAGATGTAGCCGTTGTTCTCTGTCGGTTCACTGCCATCTGTTGTGTATCGGATAACGGCGTCTTTAGGTGCATCCTCCTTCAAACTCAGTTTTAAGTAGAATGGGGCGTCTTTGACACCTCCTTCAACCGAGAAATCCACTTTTTTCATCACTCTCTCACAATTCGTGTTGTTGTTTTCTTTTTCGGGAGTGGGGATTCTGAAATGTGATAAACTATCAGGCAGATTGGGCAGACGACCCCATGAAACTTCTGGAGAGATCATCTCAGGATAGGGCAGAGAATCCACCAATGTGCCGTTGTTGTCCCACAGATAGACCGTTCCCGACTTGTCTGAGTTTAATTTGAAATCAGTATGTTCCTTTTTATTCTCCTTGTCGCAATAGATGAGCTTGTAGCCATTGGCGGGCACAGTCAATTCGATAGGAATAGTATAGGCAGAGTCGATATTGTTGACCTTTGAGATAGAATATCCCATTATAGAGATATCTTGCTCACTGTTATTATACAGTTCCACCCAGGAGTCTGGAAACTCGTTGTAGTAGTCTAACACCCCACCGAAATTGCTTTGCATAATCTCTGTGATGGACAAATTGGCCAATACGGGTCTAAAAGAAAATGCAAGGATGAACAATAAAAACCTTGTCTTGTAAGAATTTAAATATACCATATCAAATAAATTAAAAATGCATAAAGCATTATGAAACCCTATTAAATTGTTTCAAATGTAATAAAAAATAATTGATAATTGCAGATATGATATAAAAATTCACCGTTTTTTTATTTGTATGAATGATGGATTAAATTTTGCATCGTTTTTTTGTGATTATTTATCGCAAATTTGTGGAACCGCGCAACCGTGGAGACGCACGACCGTAGAGACGCACGGCCGTGCGTCTCTACGACCCATAGATGTTTCTTTCTATGATTTTGTCTATCTGTCCGACGTAATAGAAAGGTAGATTGATGAGCCGGAATGGTTTGCATTCAGGAGCCGGAGTAGCTATGTCTTGCACACTATAGTCGCCACTCCAGATTCTAATTGCGGTAATGTGCTGGTCACTGTTGTTTACAAATGCATGAATCGACTTGAGATGAGCATTGGTTCCTGCCTTTACCTCTATTGGTATTATGCTGTTGCCATACTGCCAAATAAAATCCACTTCGGCTGATGCCCCTTTTTTATCTCGTACCCAGAAAAATTGGTTTTCTCTATAATGAGCATCTAAGACAGTGCGAAGTTCTTGTGCTACAATATGTTCTGCAGCTCGACCACGCCAGGTGTCAAGCAAATCTTTGTTTTTAAGATATTCCAACTGAATGCCCGCAATGAAATTGGTTAACCCATTGTCCACCATCATCAACTTAGGAGAACGTCGTTTGGCTGGTATTGCTGGGGCTGAGGTTGCAGTTACAGGATAATCCAACGAAAGAATAAATGCCCGTTCCAAAATATCCATCGCATCATGTATTTGGGTGGATGTGTAACTGCTGTTTCCAAACTTGTCGAAGGTGATTGTTTCTGCAGCAGAATACCACGCTGTGGACAATACATGCCTTAAAATCTTCACCTGATTTTCACTTTTTACAAACTTCTCAGCATCCTCATTATATCCCTTAAGCAATGAGTTGAAGATACGTGATAAACGCTCCACATCATTCGTTTGAATATATTCAGACACGGCTTCTGGCATACCTCCTATCAAAGCATACGTGTTGAACGAAGCAATCATATCCTCATGCAACATCTCTGGTACAGATAGGTTGTGAAGCATATCCGCCCATTCAGAACCCTCTTTCGCCTCTATATATTCAACGAAAGAAAAAGGACGCAAGGTCAGATACTCCACCCTGCCCACAGGGAAAGAGAGGTGTTTGTTTGTCAAACTTTGTAATCTGCTGCCTGCCGCTATTACATAAACCCACGGCATATCTTCATAAAAATAACGGAGCATTGCCACTGCCGATGGTTCCTCCTGAATCTCATCTATGAATAAAAGTACTTTTTTATTTCTGTCTTGCACCAAATGATGTTTCATGCATACATATTGCCAAACCTCTTCTACTTTGGTGAATCTTCTGAACACGTTAGCATCGTCTTTCTCTAGATTTAATGATATAAACGCATCAAACTCTTTGCCAAACTCTTTGACCAATGTGGTCTTCCCTACCTGCCTGGCACCTCTAAGAACCAATGGCTTCCGATTTACGTTTTCTCGCCATTTTCTTAACTGTAAAATCAAATTCCTATTAAACATAGCTAATTAATTGATATACCGATACAAATATATAATATTCTTTCTAAAACATAGGCAACTTTTAGTCATTTTTCTTCTAAAACATAGGCAACTTTCGACTGTTTTCTTTCTAAAACATAGGCAAGCCTATCGGGGATGGGTTTTATTTTTGCTGAAATTATTATTTTTGTGTTGTGTTATAAATGATAAATAGATGAATATCTACATACCTTCTTTTGAATATTTAGGAATTTTGGTGCAGGGCGGAATCATTTTCTATTTCTTGGTCAATGCCTTGTTCTTGTTTATCATCATGCCTAAACTGCAGCCTAAACGCAACAAGGCTACTGCCGCCATACACAAATCTCTTGGCTGGCTTTTGATGATTTACGTTGTGAATTACTGTTTGTGGATCATTCCGGAACTCTTCCAATCCCAATGTGGTTATTACCAGATAGGGAAGACGTATCCGAACTATAACACGCTGATGGAGTATTTAGACCTTGCCATCCTTCCGTTGTCGATGGTGTTTGGCTCGACAGTGCTTTTGGGTCGGATGCCCAAGAAATGGATTGCCCCCGTCATCATTCTGCCTTATGTGCTATGTGCATTGAACGATATCTATGGGGTGTTACCCTTTAAACTCTACACGTTTGCCTATATTGCCACCATTGTTGGGGTTGTTGCACAATTGGCGTGGTATGGCTATTTCATCCGGCGGTTTGACAAGCGGTTGATGGAGAACTATTCCAATATCGACCGACGATCCATCAAATGGGTGTTGTGGACCCTTGTTCCGCTGTGTCTGCTCACACTGCTTTATGTTCCGCTCAACATGATGACCAATATCGATGAGTGGGTGGTGTTGTACGACTTCCTTACGTTTGTTATTCTCTCAAGCATTGTTGGTTTTGCCCTTTCCCATAAGGTGGATGATATGACGGAGGAGCTGATTCAGGAGCAGATGGAAGAGTTGAAACAAGAGGAGAAGGAGATAGTAGAGGAGACGCCCGTGGCAGAGGACGATACCAATGCAAAGACATCGACCCTTAACAGCCGATTCACGGATTTTGATGCGATATTTCAGAAGTTGGAAGAAGAGAAGTTTTATCTCGATACCGAGGTCAATATCGATTGGATTTCGAGTAAGCTGGGCACGAACCGGCATTATGTCTCAGACTATCTGAATCGAGTCCGTCACGTCACCTTCTATGAGTATGTCAACACCCTTCGTTTGGTCTATGCAGAGCGGTTGTTGAAAGAGGGCAAAGAGAAGATTGCCGACCTCGCCTTCGTTTGTGGTTTTAATAGTGACCACACCTTCCGTCGGCTATTCAAAGAGAAATATGGGTGCACACCTTTGCAGTATAAGAAGGGTGGGGGGGCGTAGAAGACGCGTTTCTGTTGAGGTGCGCGGCCGTAGAGAGGCACGGCCGTGCCTCTCTACCAGGGGTCCAACACAATACTTGTGGTTACAACGCAAACCGAAATCAATATTCGTGGAATCAAAATATTATATGTAATTTTACATTCGACAAACGTCTATCGTTTTTTTGTGATATCATCGTAAAAATGCACGATCGTTTGGTTGTCATGAACGTTTGCGTGCCCAAACGATATTGAAAAAACAATGAAAAAATGACCGAAAAATTCAGGAATAAATATCGAATACCATCTAATCGACGGAGGGGATGGGATTATGCTGGCAATGGACATTATTTCATAACCATTGTTACACATGGAAGAGAAAATCATTTTGGATACATTGAGAATGGAGAAATGATATTAAACGATGTGGGGCAGATTGTATATGATGAATTTTTCAAATCATTTGAATTGCGTAAAGAATTGTTTTTGGGCGAATTTGTTTTGATGCCTAATCATTTGCATGCCATTGTAATATTGGATAAAACGAAATGTGTGTATAATGGAGGTGTGACACATGGCGATATTTTAACGCATGACACATCACATCACCCACGATTTCAACGTAAGCCAAAATCGATATCATCATTTGTGGCTGGTTTTAAATCGTCAGCGATCAAACAAATTGATAATTGGATTGATGCGAACAATATGACAATGGCAAAATTCAACAAAAACAATCCATTATGGCAATCGAATTATTACGACCATATTATTCGGACAGCCATGGAATACGAAACCATCACCAATTACATCCTAATGAATCCCCTTAAATGGGAAGAAGATGCATTAAAACGACCATGTGGAACCATATAATCATGTGGACACATACAATCGTATGAAACCGTACAACCATGAGGGACCGCACAACCATGTGAAACCATACACCGTAGAGACGCACGGACATGGAGACGCACGGCCGTGCGTCTCTACAAATCACGGTAGGCACGAAAATTCACCATGGGGAAAACATACAATCCTTTAAAAATGTGCAATCACGTGAAAACATGCAATTTATGAAAACGGACAACCAAGTGGAACCATATAATCATGTGGACACATACAATCGCATGAAACCGTACAACCATGAGGGGCCGCACAACCATGTGAAACCGCACAACCGTAGAGACGCACGGCCGTGCGTCTCTACATGACCGTATGTCTCTACGTCCAAACCCACCATTGAATCAACACAAGGCGGTGTTTTTGTTATGTTCTCATAGAATTTACGATTTACATAAAACGACGCAGAATTTGCGTCGTTTTTAATGTTCATTTGTCGCAAAATTTGCGACCATTTTAGACATTGTGTCCAATAAAATGTCCAATAAGGTAATATGGAAGCACAGAAAATGTCGCAGAATAAATAATTGAAATACAGAGAATTATTATCGAATTAATTAAGAAGAGTGTCGCAGTAAATGTCGCAGAAAGTCCCGAAGGGACGACATCCCTTAGGCAGGGGTGTGAACCCCTGTACGACGGAAATGTGGAGGACGGTAGAGGAAACATACAACCACGAGGAACCGCACAACCGTAGAGACGCACGGCCGTGCGTCTCTACATGACCGTGCGTCTCTACAGCGGCACAACCCCCCGTTCAAAAAATGCACAAACAGAATTTTTCTGATAAGGACAGAAAATTTTAGAAGAAAATTAAATACTTTTGTAAATGCATCAGTCCATGAGGCTATGATGTCATCTGAGGATGATGGAGCTGAGGGGGCGGGGCAACGACATATTAGAAAGCGTCATTGATGCTTTGTTTTTGGCTATCTGAAACTTCCACAATACAGATAAACCAGTCAGGAACAAGAGCGGAGATGAATGCTACGGGCGTAGTATATATTCCCGGAGTGTGCCGAGGGCTAATTATGCCCTCATGCACACTTTTCGGGTGTATTATATACTTACTAGCGTGGGTATTCAGACTTTGTTTGTTCACTGGTTGGGCTGTGGAAGGCCTCAGGTAGCGGGACGAGCAGGTGAGGATACCCCGCTTTTTTGTATATCGTTATTAGTAACTTAGAACTAACTGACTCATGGGTATCAGTCAGAAAAATTAATTGCTGACCGATGCCAGACCGTAAGTCAATTGATTTGTATGGAGAAAAAGTTGCAAAAGGAATTTCCCCCAAACCATTTGTGAAATGGGCTGGAGGGAAAGGGAATCTGTTGAATATATTGGAATCACAATTGCCTGCAGACTTTGATACACAAACGAATGTCACTTATGTCGAACCATTTGTTGGTGGGGGAGCTATGTTATTTCATATGCTGATTACTCATCCTAATATCCACCGTGTTGTCATTAATGATATCAACAAGGATCTTATCAGATGTTATCAGTTAGTGAAGGAAAATCCTCAAACATTGATAGAACTTTTGAGACCCTTTGAAAAGAGGTACTATGAATTGAATGAGGATGACAGAAGATCCTATTTTTACGAAGTACGAAATGAATACAACAATGTAAAGTTGTCAGCAGACCAGAGAGCGGCTTATTTGTTCTTCCTGAATCACACTTGTTTTAACGGTTTATATCGAGAAAATGCTAATGGCGGTTTTAATGTTCCTTTTGGACGCTACAAGAAACCGAAGATTTGCAATGTAGATGTTATTATGGCTGACCACAAGGTGTTATCGAAGGTGGATATCATTTGTGGTGACTATAAGAGTGTGTTTTCCCATCTAGGGAAAGGATATAATTTTGTGTATCTCGATCCTCCTTATAGACGGTTGTTTGGTTCTTCCAATTTTAAAGAGTATTCAAAAAGTGGGTTTGGCGACAAAGAACAAGAAGACCTCAAATTTTTCTGTGACAGGCTTACGGATAAAGGCTGCAAGTTAATGCTTAGCAACTCTGATAGTACCAATAAAGATGGGACCTCTTATTTTGAAACACTCTATGAAGGATATTTTTTTAATAAAATATTAGCACCAAGGTTCATTAATGCATATGCTGAAAAACGACAGAAGCAGGCTGAGGTACTTGTTAAAAATTATTAGTGAAGACGCCTATGTTGAATAAGAGAGTATATAAACCAATATATAGAACCCATAAAGATTCTATCGATCAGGATTTTTATGTCCCTTGTTTTTCTGAAAGTGTTAAACTAGATAGAGCTGCTGGGTATTTTTCGCTTCACTCATTAACATTGTCTATTGATGGCATAATTCGATTTATACGCAATGGGGGTCGAATTAACCTTATATGTAGTCCTGAACTTTCCCAAGCTGATGTGGAACTCATTGATGCTTGTGTTAGTTTGGATAAAGAACATATTACAAAATCTTTATTAGAGTCTATAACTGGTGTTAAACTTACCGACGAGGAATTATCACAACTCGATGTTATATGTAATATGTTGGAAGAAGATGTTTTAAAAGTTAGAATAGCCTATCAGCCTTTGGGAATTTTCCATGAAAAGTTTGGTATCTTTATAGATAAAGAAGGCAATAAGGTGTATTTTATCGGTTCCTTAAATGAGACAAAACGTGCTTTTGTATTTAACCATGAAAGTATTAGTGTATATTATTCTTGGCAGAGCGAATATACTTCAAATATAATTGATGGTGAACAACGTTACTTTGATAGTTTATGGAATAATCAAGAGGAATCAGTTGAGGTGATAGATTTTCCTGAAGCAGTTGAAAAAGAACTTTTTAATTGTTATAAGAGAAGTGATACCCTTAAAGCTGCTATAGATAATTATATATCAAATCATATAACGAAAGAGAAAAAAACACTTTATTCTTATCAAGAAGAAGCTGTCAGACAGTTTTGTGAGAATGGTTACCAACATTTTTATGAGATGGCAACTGGTACAGGTAAGACTTTCACATCTATTAAGACTATTCAAACATTAGAGAAAAAGTGTGAGGAAACCTTGTTTGTCGTCATTTGTGTTCCGCAGATAGACTTACAAGTACAATGGGCTAATGCATTACAGGAAGAAGGTTATGACAAGGTGTATCTGTTTGGTGGAGTTGGAAAATCATTTGACCAAACAATAGCTGAAGCAACAATCGATTTTCATTCAGAAGAAAAAAACGTAATTTGCGTGTCTGTCTATGAAACATTCTTTTCCAAAGTATATGCTGAGATACAGCGTATTCCCTCATTGTTTTTGATTGTTGACGAGGCTCATAATCTAACAAAAGACAATTTGTCAACATTGATAAAGCTAAATCCAAAATATAAATTGGGACTAAGTGCAACGATTCAACGATTCAACGAAGGTGAATCAGAGGCTATTGCAAAATTCTTTACTTCGAGTGATACTTTTTATTATGGTATCGAAGACGCTATAGAAAACGACTTCCTTTCGAAATATGAATACCATCCTATTTTTGTTCGCTTGAATGAAAACGAGAATAATAAATTTTTGATGAAGAGTAAACAACTTGCTCAAGAACTAAATAAAGAAGAATATGACAAAGAATTAGTAGACAAACTACGCAGAGAAAGAAGTTTGATCCTAAAACAAGCATCTAACAAGTTGGTGAAACTCAGAGAACTTGTGACAGAAGAAGGGTATGATTTTGTGAATTCTGTAGTTTATTGTGGTCAGGGTAAAGATAGTGAGGGAGAGTCTATAATTGATTCTGTAACCAAAGCCTTGTATGAAAACGGACTAATTGTATCCCAATTTACTAGTCACACGTTAGACAGAAAGAGGGTGCTATATGAGTTTGAACATGGATTTTTCGATACATTAGCTGCCATTAAATGTTTCGATGAGGGAGTCGATGTTCCAAAACTTGACAAGATATACATAATGGCAAGTGATAGTGCTCTTAGGCAAACAGTACAGCGTCGAGGACGAGTGTTGCGTAAATGTAAAGAGAGCGGGAAAACTATTGCGCACATCTACGACATGGTTGTTCTTCCTGCCTTGGAGCTTGGTACATATGGGTGTGAAGGCTTGCTTAGAATAGAACTTTCAAGAGCAAGGGAATACAATAGACTTGCCTTGAACAAAGAAGAAAATGAATCCATATTTATTGAGATAGAAAATAATTATCATATAACAATAGATAATGTAACAGATTATGAATCAGAACCCGATTGAAGAAGTTTTGAACGAACTTCATTTTACAGAAGTTCAAAAGGAAGGTTTTTGGAAGTTTCTGAATTATGCCAAAACCTGTCAGGAAACTGGTAACAATAAAGAATTAAAATCACAATTGGAAGAAGTTGTGAAAGAAATAGTGTTAAAAAACATAGCATCATGAAGTTCAATTACATCAAATACCACAATTATCGTTGTTTCCAGGATGTTACCATATGTTTTGATATCACGGAACAGAAGAACATATCGCTTGTGTTGGGAGTTAATGGCACTGGTAAAACGGAAATTCTTTTTTCTTTTCAATGGGTACTGTACGGCTTTGATTTTAAGAGTATGCGTGAGAAGGAAGAGACACCATACTCGTTAAATTCATCTCTTTATCATCGTCTTGAAGTGGATCGCCATGCCAATTCGATTGATTGTTGGGTGGAGTTATCTTTTACTCACAAAGAAATCGAATATTTCGTAAAGCGTACGGAGACATTCATGCGTAACAACGATAAACTTACATCAAAAACAAAGGTGGAATTAAGTCATACGGAACCTAATGGTGAACGAACAGTACCTGAAACTAATGAAGAAACTATCGATGGACTGTTATCTAGAATTATACCAAAATCTATTCTGGAAGGGATAACTTTCGATGGTGAACGTATGAAAAAACTCAATATTGTAGGAGATCAGTCGAAAGATACTATTAAGAATGTAATCTCTCTTGTTACTAATGAGAAACTTTTCAAATTGTGTAATGAAGAGATAAAGGATGTTAATAGTGATATTCGTAAAGAGTTAAATCGTATATACAAAGAGTCGGGTAATGTCACGGTAGAAAAATTAGAAAAGGAAATAGAGGAACTTGAAGATGACATAGAAGATAAAGGAATAGGACTGAGAACTATATTAAAAAACAAAGAGAAAACAGAATCAGAATTAGATAAAATTTCGTTACAACTATCCCAACTTGAGGATTCTGCCGAAATAGAACGGAAACGCAAAGGTTTGGAAAAAGACTTGGCGAGAGCAAAAAAACAGTTTGAACAGAATACTGAGCAATTTTTTACTCGACTCTCTGATGGATATGCTTTGGTAACAGATAGTTTAGTACATGATGTGAAAACTTCAATAGAAGATATCGATGTACCGACTGGGCTTACTGTTGAAGCTGTTAAAAGTATTTTAAAACGACCAAAATGTATTTGCGGATGTGATATGACTGACGACATTATAAAACGACTTGAAGAGATGATAATAACTTTGCCTCCGGACAATATTAGTAGCACGTTGCTCTATATGGCGAACCAATTTGAAGGCGAAAAAAGAAGGTCTAAAAAGCTGCTCAATGATAGTTATAAAGAGATGAAATCTAGTGAAGAAGAAGTGGCAAATATAAAAAAAAAATTGTCGGAGATCTCGTCATCTTTGGTTGCAAACGTTTCTGTCACTATTAAACAACTTGAGGAAAATAGAACGAAGCAAAATATGTTGATGGGACGATGGGAAAATGAAGAAGAACGACATCATGAAACAATTGATCGACTAAAAAAACGATTGAAGGAGGCTCGAAAAGAACTAGATGATGCTTCTGTTAATCAAAATCAGTTAAAATCATTAAATACGGAGCAGGATGTGCTCGAACTATTCAAGAAAGCGATTGAGAAAATTGGTGAACGAAATAGTGAAATTTCTCTTAAAAACATTAATAGTTATTTGATAAAAGCATATAGGTCGCTTAGTGAGGATATCGGTAGGTGTATCTATTTATGCCAATATAATAGATATAATAAAGGGAGAGAGAAATATCGATTAGTAACGTATGTCCAAAGTAAGTATAACGAATTACGTACATCATGGATAAATAGTGGATACATTAAGACTCTAGAAGATGAAGGCTATAGCGAGGGTGAAATCCATGAGGAAATTGTACTTACGGTTGCGGAGGGGAAATCCACAGGACAAAGTAAAGTTAACTCGCTTGCTTTTGCTAAAGCAATTTTGGATTATTCGAATGAGGATAGAACCACAGACAAATTAAAGGTTTCTCATGAATATCCATTCTTGATTGATTCGCCATTTACTGAATTGAGTGGCGGGAACTTAGACAATGTTGCCCAATATATTAATACTTTTGCTAATCAGATTATTCTGATGGTAGATGACAAAAGCTTTGAGGGGGTACAACATCTAGTTATGCCGACAGTAAATTCAATAACAAGATTGTATAAGAATACAAACGAAGGTATCACATATATAAAATAATAACTATGCCAATCAATATAGACAATACTTATCGTATAAATCGTAATCTTGATCAGGATGAACAAATGCGATATTTAGTGAAAGATTTGAAAATATTCAAAGAATATGCCCAGATTTTGACGATTTCTGCTCTTATTGGTTATGCTAATCGCGCATACGTGCCATTTTCTAACAGGGCTGAGACCGTTCAAATAACATTCTTTGAGGAAAGGGAAAAAGAAGTTATGAATTTCTTGGCTTATCTGAAAGAAGGTAATCAGTCTATTCTACAGGAGAGAGCGAAAGACGATCCAGATAAGGATAAAATGTATCAAGCGTTCGAGTTTTATGCCAATGGTGGTTTCCCTATTCTATGTAAGAAACTAGGAGTTGATTTTGTAGACAAAAGAAAAAATGACCGCTACACAATTCTTCATAATTACTATAAAATGTTAGTGTCGGACAATTTAATTGACATTTGATTACTATGAAGAAACTACTACCTCAGGCCAATACGTTAGCAACAGTCATTAGAACTTTCAAGCTTATAGGTAATACTGTTAATTGTACTCTAAATGACATTGCTGAATTTAACAAGTTTGAGGTTCGCCAGGCCTCTTACTATGCGAATGCTTGTTATTTTCTTAACCTTATAGATGACAATCTAAAGTTGACCCCTTTGGGGCAGAATATTATGCAAGAACCCAAACAGGCGAAAGTTAAAATCTATGAACTGATAATTAAAAATGAATTGATAGGACAACTTTTTGCAAAAACGGCATTATATTCAGAAGAGACGGCTATAAAGGAAGGAAAGGAACTTATACGAGCATTATATCCAGAATATGGTGAGGCTGTTATAGATCGTCGGACTAAGTGTCTAATAGGATGGTGTGTGGAGATTCTTGATTATATGAAAATGCAAAAAAATATTTGATGGGCGATATTGAGAGAATATATTTGTTGTTATCACATAGTAATGGTCTTAAGATACGAGTGATCTCAAATGAACTCGAATTAGATAAATGCTATGTGGCAGAATTGTTATTTTCTCCACAAAATATTCCCTATTGGTATCAGGATGATAATTCATTATGGTTTGCAAAGGAGGGTTCTCTTCAGATTGAAGAGAACACAGAAGAAAAAGAAGACCTGCTTACTCCTATTGAAGCACCTCAGAAATTCAATATTAATAGGTTCTTTGAGGAAGAACAATGTGAGTCTTTACGCTTTTATTTAAATCAAATTTCTAAATATCGGAACTATTCAAATGCTGAAACAATAGAACTATTTAAACGATATCGGAATGGAGACTCTAAAGCGTTTGATATGATAATTAAAAGTCGGCAAAGACTTGTGGCAAATATTGCACTTCTATACAGTGGGAAAGGTGTCCCCTTAGAAGATATCATACAAGAGGGAAATATTGGTCTTATAAAAGCAGCAGAGTGCTTTGACCACACACAGTATTGTAATTTCTCATATTATGCAAAGAATTTGATTCTTCAGTCAATTTCAAATTCAATGATTTCTATTCCATTTATGATAAAGTTGCCCTTAAATCAGTTGAATTTATATCGTAAAATTTGTACTTTTAAGGAAAAATATGAACAAATTCATGAATTTTCCCCTTCTGCAAATGATATTGAGTTAGATGAGAATGTTAATACTGAAATTGTAAAATATCTAAATGATTTGCCTGATGATCTGTTTGATATAATACATGTTGTTAATGATTTAGATTGTTTTGAAGGCGATTTTATGTCTATTGACGATTTCCAAAATATGGATTATAATGTATATTATATTAATAGGCTTTTAAGTCACTTAGATAAAAGAGAAAGACTTATTCTAAGAGCATATTATGGAATAAATGAGGAGTCAAAATCTCTTAGTACGATAGCTGAACATTTCTATCTAACACGAGAGAGAATCAGACAAATTGTTGAAAAATCGATACAACAAATGAAAGATCTTGCAGGAATAAAAAGTGAAAAAATAATAGTAGATGATTTTATTTAGGTTGTTCGAATATTAGGTTGTTATTAAATCTCTCCCTATTTCACAATCCAATTACAACACCTAATCCCGTTCATCAATATACTCCAAACAGAACCTCCATCCCCAACCTAACATCTTGCGTAAATACGCATTCCGTTCGAATGAACCTCTCCAAACGACTAAGAAACTACTCATTATGGACCATCCTACAACGTCCTATCCAGCTCATCAATATACTCCAAACAGAAATCTTCCAGGCCGATGTAGTAGATGCCACCCTCGTCATACCATGGCACAATGGGGTCTCGCACAACGACAATCTTACGATAGGAGTCGTTGATGCGACGTAAAGAGTTGGTCTCTTGCTCCCTTTTCTCCTCGTCGGGTATGGCGAAAGCCGATTGAATATAACATCGACGATTACCCCGATTTACCACAAAATCAACCTCCAACTTTTTCCGCTTGCTCTTGCCTTGCTCATCTTTATAGTTGTATTCTACCACACCTACATCGACATTAAATCCTCTGACACAAAGCTCGTTGAAGATAACATTCTCCATCAGATGGGTTTCCTCTTGCTGACGGAAATTGAGTTGAGCGTTTCGTAAACCTACATCGGCAAGGTAGTATTTCAGCGGCGTATTGATATATTTCTTCCCTTTGATATCATACTGATTGGCTCGTCGCAAAAGATAGGATTCCACAAAATAGTCAAGATAGGTGCTGATGGTCGCATCATCTATCTTCTTTTGCTTCACAGACTCGAATGTGTTCTCAAGTTTTTTAGGGTTAGTGAGCGACCCAACACTGCTGGAGACAATATTCAGCAGATCGTCCAACACGGAAATGTCCTTCTGAAGACGATTCCGCTCAATCACGTCGGTCAGATAGGTTTTCCGAATCAAATCCTGCAGATACTGACTCTTATCGCTATCGCTCGTGAGAGACATGACTCTTGGCAATCCTCCATAGGTGACGAACTCCTGCCATGCCCGACGCTTGTCTCCCTGATAGGCAGTATAGAACTCCTTATACATCAGTGGATTGACGTGGATCTCATCGCCTCGGTCCTTGAATTCAGTCATGATATCTGACGAAATCATCTTCGAATTGCTGCCCGTCACATAGACATCCACGTTCCTGAAATCCATCAACCCCAAAAGAACATCCACGAAACCGATTGTAGCATTCTCATCTTGGAGCCATGGATTGCGAATGGTGCTCACCTCCTGTATTTCGTCAAGCATGACGTAGTATTGCTTGCTGGAGTCCGTTATTTGGCCACGCAAATACTTGTCCAACTCCATTGGATTACGGTACTGGGCGTTCATTGCCACGTCAAGTTTCAGTATGATCAGTTGATCTTCGGTGACACCCTCTGCCCTGAGATACTCACCAAAAATATCGAAAAGGAGTACTGACTTGCCACACCTACGGATGCCGGTGATCACCTTTACTCGTCCGTTTCCTCGCCTCTCAATGAGTTTGTTGAGATAATATTTTCTTTCAATTCTACCCATACTTTCGAATATTTTGCGTAAATACGCATTTTGTTCGAATGCAAATATAATAATTATGATCAAATCTCCAATAACACTTTCGAATATTTTGCGTAAATACGCATTTTGTTCGAATGAACCTCTCTTTACTGCTGTAAAATAATTGCAATTACAACGAAGTCGCCCGAAAAAGTGTGTGGTTGTTGGAAAAAGTCGCCCGAAAAAGTGTGAAGATATGGTGAAAAGTCGCCCGAAAAAGTGTATATTTGCATCGTAATAAATATGTAAATGTATGTATAATAGAAAGATAGATAGTTTTTTTGTGCAATGGAAAAACACACCAGAAAGAAATCCATTGGTTATTAAAGGGTGTCGTCAATGTGGAAAGACGAGTTCGGTACTGTCGTTTGCTCGTAAGAACTATAAGAATGTAGTCTATATTGATTTCCATGAACAGAAGGATTTGTGTGAATTGTTCAAGGGATCTTTGCAGGTTGATTATTTGACAGTTGCGATTTCAGCCGCTGTCCCGACTGCTCGTTTTGAAGCGAAGAAGACATGTCTGGTGTTGGACGAGATACAAGACTGTCCGCAAGCTCGTGCTGCACTGAAATTTTTCAAGTTGGATGGCAGATACGATGTTATATGTACAGGCTCATTGCTTGGTGTGAGCGGCTATCGGTCATCCGATTCGGAGACGTCAATCCCGGTCGGGTTTGAGACGATTGTGGATATGTATCCGATGGATTTTGAGGAGTGGCTTTGGGCAAATGACTTGCAGACCCCTGTCTTTGACCTGTTGAGAAAGATGTTGGCGGAAGAGACTCCTGTACCGCAGGCAATCCACAATCGGATGCGGCAGTTATTGTTGGAGTATATTGTGGTAGGTGGAATGCCGGCGGCTGTTCGCACTTTCTTAAACACACGAGACATCAATCAAGTCATAGCAGTTCAGCGGAGTATAGTGGATGAATATAAGTCCGACATGGTGAAGTATGCCAACCCTGCGGATAAAAACAGAATTCGTGAATGTTTTGAGTCGATACCTCGTCAGTTGAGCAAGGATAATAAAAAGTTCTCGTTCGCCACGGTGCGAAAGGGAGGGAGAAGCAAAGAATACATTGGCTGTCTGCAATGGATCGAGGATGCGGGAATCATTCAGCGTTGTTATAATCTGACGACAACAGAGTTGCCGTTGAGTGGCAATGCGTTACATGACTCGTTCAAGGTGTATATGACTGACACGGGTTTGTTTGTCAGCATGTTAGATGAGGGAACGCAATCAGACATTTTACAAGGGAATCTGCTCAGTTACAAGGGAGCTATCTACGAGAATGTGATGGCTGACTTGCTTTGCAAAATGGGACGCAAATTATATTATTATCAAAAAACAGATGGAATAGAAATCGATTTTGTGATTCGCTATAAAGGAAAGTGCGTACCTGTTGAGTGCAAGGCTCGGACAGGCAATGCAAAGTCTATGTCCACACTGCTGAAACACCCCGAGAAGTATCATGTGTATGATGCCCTGAAATTAGGTGATTATAATATTGGGAGAAATGGTGCATTGTTGACCTTGCCGTTCTATATGGGATTCCTTTTGACGGAGTTGTAGCTGATTTTTATTGTGTAGATTCCTCCGTTTCTAGACTTCCGAATATTTTGCGTAAATACGCATTTCGTTCGAATGAACCTCTCTTTACTGCTGTAAAATAGTTGCAATTACAACAAAGTCGCCCGAAAAAGTGTGTGGTTGTTGCATCAGTACCTCATCCCCATCCGCACCTCCATTACTCGTGCGTTAGGCTTGAAATTCTTCTTCCTTCCATCCATAGTATTGAATTAAATTGCCGATAGTGTCGCCTAATGTGAAGAATCCGGCAGAATACTTTGTGATGAGAAAGGGTTGTTTCTCTTCTGTTTCGATAATGGGTGCGCTGTCTTCCTCATTCGGAGCAGGAACGTATTTAATAGAATCGGATTGAGATAGTGAGTCTACTCTTTGTGTGTTATTTTCTACCGTTTCATCGGGTATAATGTTATCGTGTTGAGGCTGTGTGCCGGTGGTGCATGAGGAGACGATTTGAATTAAAGTGATAATGGCAAAGAGGAGTGGCGATTTGCCATACCGCTCAACGAGGTTGTTGAGGCAATCCATCAACCGTCCTTTATCCCTAGCTTTTTCTCTCATAAATCAGTATCTTGTCACTATTAGCTGTTTCTGCGGCATATGGACGTAATGTTCCCTCGACAACCAAGTCAACTTCCCGACCCAATAGTTCTTGCAAGTCCATCAACATACCACCATGCGTGAAAAGAGAAAATGGCTTGCTGGAATAATCAGGGACAAAAAGAATATCCACATCACTCTTCGGAGTCTCTTCGCCATGGGCAAAAGAACCGAAAATCCATGCTTTCAGGACGGGTTGCGTCTTGAAATAGTCGGCTATTACTTGTTGCATCGCTTGGGTACTCATATTCGCATAGTTTAAAATTGGCTATAATAATACAAAAAAAATGGAACAAACGGTGTAATGTTGGGTGAAATAAATTAAGTTGGGTTCTATAAATTTCAGCTAAAATAATCAGTTTGCCATCCATGTACAATCGATGAAAATGGACAAAATGTGAACTTCACAACTTGTACATGCTCTTTTCCTGTTTTGTCCGTTCTACCCTTCAAACCTCCTCTATCTTTGCTTCGTCAACAGGAACGAAAGAAATCCTAAGACAGAAAAAAGATTATTCATTAAAAATAAAGCGTATGAAAAAGATATTATTTACAATCGCATTTATGACGATTATTTTTATGGCTAATGCGTTAGATGCACGCTACTTCTCAGTTAATTTCAATAAGATGGAGTTGAATCAGAACGGAGAGGTGTATGAGTTGGTGGAAGTTAGCAACAAGGAGCTGGTGCGCGGTCGGGTGGTTACCTATTACTGCATTGACAAAAACCTACGCGCAGTAGCTTTCAAATTGTTGGTGTCAGAGAAAGGGAAATTCTTGAGGTATAAGAGATATTGTTTGGGTTGAGGAAAGTAGATTATTATGGGTCGCTACGCGATAAATTATATTTGAGTCGCTTCGCGAGAAATCTTACAAATCTGTTCAAATCATACAAATCTTTTGTTATCAAGTCCATTTGGGACATATTTGATGGATATTCTTGAGGTATAAGAGGTGTTGTTTTGGGTGAGAGAAGGTGTTTGTTTCCATGTCAAGTGTTTTAAGGATTTGATAAAAACAGCTGCTTGGGAGAGGAGAATTTAAGAAATATATAGTGCAGAAATGTGAAAAATCCCCATTGCTTAGTGGCAATGGGGAAATAAACATATAAGGAATTTATTTTGTATATGTTTAATATACTTTAATGATTGCAATATATGGTGTATACTGTTTTATCATATCTGGAAGATTTTTTGTTTTTGGTTGATTTCCTGTATTTATCTTTATGTTTATTGGAGCAGAATCTATTAAGTTGAGAAGATATGAACTTTTTATAGCATATCCTACATTTTCTGCTTCTGGAACACCTGCATTTGTGATACCAACTAGATTCCCATTTTTGTCAAACAAAGCACCTCCACTATTCCCAGGTTGGATGGCTGCAGATATTTGATAAGTGACAATATCACCTTGATAACCTGTTTTGGAACTTATTATTCCATCTGTGATTTTCACTTCTTTGCCTAATGCGGTTGACAGAGGATATCCCATTGTGAAAATAGAGGTTCCAACATCACTTATGTTATTAGATATAGTAAAAGGTGGGGCTTGTAATTTTATTTCTTTTTCATCCTTGATGCAAAGAAGAGCCAGATCATTGGTTTTGTCAACACATAACACTTTTGCCTTATATGTTTCATATATCCCATCTATTTGCAATGATATTTCTATATTATTTGCGTTATCAATCACATGATAATTAGTGACAACTATGTTGTTAGAGATGAGTATTCCACTTCCGCATGATTTCATGTTTTGTATAGGATCTGAAGATGACACATTTTTTGTGTTTTTTTCGTCTCCTTTAGAAGGGTATATTTTTAGGTATTTATAGGAATATGTTTTGTCATATGATTGTGTTATGACTTCTAGAATTCTATCCGTTATCGTTGCTATACAATTTTGTCTAACATGTGCATAATCGTAATATTCTGCATCATAAGTATTCCCTTCTATATGATTTAGTTTTATTTTAAGATCTCCTATATTCCATTTCGCATTGTCGGTTTGTATAATTACGCCATAATATTCTCCATTCTCTTTTAAGATTGCAAATCTATAAAAATCACCATCATTGGAAATGTTTTTGTATATACCTTCAATGGCGGATATTCCTCCCTTTTTCAAATATGATTTAATACTATCTTCACTTAAATTACGAACAGAAATTTCTTTGCCAATACCTTTGTCTTCAGGAGGTGTGAATTTATAATTTAGTTTTTTTATGTTTGCGAATATTTCTTTCGAAGCTTTTCGCATATCACCTTTTGCGCTAAATGTAATTCCTTCACCTGATGTGCTATGAACTATGGTTCCTCTTGGATTAGTTAATGTAAGTACTAATGTGCTCTTAGCTCCATATACAATATGACAGGCATAAGTAGCTGTTAGCACATATGATTTCTCTGCGTTGTCCATTTCTTCAACATCTGTTGATGATAGAATCGAAAATCCAATACTACTAAAAAATTCCTTAATCTTTGTTTCAATGTCATATAAATCCCCCTGTTCAACTACATATAAATATTTATAGTTGTTTATTTTATGTGCATTGACAGATAATGTCAGGAATAAGAATGCAATTGTAATAAAATGTTTCATGTGTTTATATTTTAAAGTTTATTTTGATAATCTTCCTCTAGTGAAATATTCTTTATCGGATTTCGCTGATTTTCTTGGATGATTGAATTAATCTTTTCCGGAACTGTTTGGAAAATAGATCCTTCATCAATGCCATATTCTGATAATTCGTTTATTATCTTTTCTTTGAGGGTTTTAGGAATTACTGCAACGTCATTCATAAAACAATTTCTTAGGGACATATTAGTGTTTTTGTTGTCAATATCTGTAGTTCTAGTTTTATCATTTGTTAGTGGTGTTATGAAAAAGGCTCCGCTTTGATGTTCTATTCTTGGGTTGTTGATAGGTGGATATATAAAGATTGGTTCGGAAAAATCTTCTTTTGTAATTCGTCCTCCTTCATCGGACAGAAATCTCGATATGTTATCATCAAAGAAATACAGATTATATTTAAACAAGTATTTTGCCGTTAATTCAGCCACTGTTTCATTCTCTGTTTTTTTGTGTCCGTAATATACAATCCCATCATTTTCTATTTCTGTTTTACATGCAAAGAATAATGCAACCAATGGATTAAACGTCACATCTAGTAAACGTGTTGGCATTCCATAATGTTGTAAGAATGCAAGTTTGTCCAAATAATATGGATATTCAGACAATTCCTTATATAATTTGAGAGATGCTTGTTTTAATAAATTTTGTTCATCTGTAGTAGAAAAGTCTTTCCTGAAGGCTCCTGCAATTATATTCCACTCTTTATTGGCTTGACCACGATAAAACTTCTTAACATTATTAGGTTTCAAAATTTCTATCCATTTTATATAATCTGCTACATTGAGAATCTTAGTCTCTTTATTTTGATCGTTATTACTCATTTAAAATTTTTACATTTTTTCCAGCTAACTCCCATTCCTGGATAGTTCCTATTGCGTTTTACTATATACATAAAAAAAGCGTGGGAATCAGTACTTTGTTACTCGTCCCACGGATAGAGGCTCTGGCATCGCCTGTTTGTCGAAACGAGCAACGCCGAAGCCCACGCTGATATGTATATCTACGACAATGTCGGATATTACATACCCATGGACGTCATTGTTGCTTTGATGTTTGACAAACGTTTAAGAACTGCCAGATTCCTACCCGTCAAGCTCAAAGCGTCAAGTAACGCCTTCCTATATGTATAGATTCTTTTCCCGTTTTCACCATGAAGGTGCACTTTGGTCAAAGAACGCCACAAATATACAATAATTTTTATATCAAAGCCAAATGATTTATGCTTGATATACAACCATATTCCCTTCGACTTTTTATGCAATGTCCAACAGATTTTTTAGTGCTTTCCTAATGAGCTGTTAAGTATTCCTTGTTAGTTCATTAGTATGTCAATTGTTTTTTCCCCTTCTTTTCATGGATAATAACAAAAAAATGCAATATATTTGTATATTATTAACCAACCGACAAGAATATGAAAAAAATAGTGATCTCTTTCCTAACTTCCGTAGTGATTGCTTTGAATAGTGTGGCTGCTGATTGGACCTCCGTCGCGATCAGTTCGCAAGTGACTCATGTGCAGCCGATGACTGGTTTGGTCTTGTGGCCCGAAGAGGCGTCTGATCATTTCAATAAATATGGGGAGGCTCACGCTTTGGAGTTCTCTTATGTGGCACCATGCAAAGTGGTGAAAGATGGTGTGGTGGATGGTCCGATAACATACGATTGGAGTTACTTGGAAGACATCTTGAACGATATCAAGAGTCGTAATCATCAGGCGGTAATCCGTTTCTTCTACGAATACCCAGGTGTGCCGATGGTGGATAATAATCCGGGTACGACAGGTGTCCCTGAATACATAAAGAAATTGTCTGACTATAAAGAGAGTCACAAAGAGGTGAAAGATGATGGCCTGACTTACTATGCAAATTGGGAATATGGCGAACTCCAACGCTTCAACATGGTGTTTTTCGCTGATTTTGCTGAACGATATGATAACGATCCTCGCATTGCCTTTGTAGAGGTGGGCTTTGGTCACTGGGCTGAGTATCACATATACGATGAAAATGGTGTGAATATCGGTGATGATGGAAACTTCCCAACCAAGAGATATCAAAAAGAGTTTTTCCTGCACCTTTCTTCGGTGATGAAGAATATCCCATGGGCGATTAGTATCGATGCGGCTGATGATGAATATACAGACTTTGCTGATGATAGAGAGCTTCGGAAGTTGAAGTTTGGTTTGTTTGATGATTCTTTTATGCATGAGGAACATGAAAAGAGTTCGAAGGATGGGTATAACGAAGAATGCTGGGAAACAATGGGTACAGACCGTTGGAAAACAGGTGTGTGCGGTGGTGAGATTAGCTATTATGACGATTCGGATCAGAAGAATTTCACCAAAGAGAGTGGTATGTATGGACTGACCTGGAAGGATCAGTCGAAAAAGTATCATATCACCTTTATGATTGCCAATGATAATCCATCGTTGAATAGCTATAAAAATGCAGATCGATTTAAGGAGTGCAGCATGATGACGGGCTATCATTTTGTGGTGACGAAATGTGTGACGGATGGTACTCAAACGAAAATCACAGTAAAAAACACAGGTGTGGCCCCTCTCTACAAGGATGCCTATTTCGCCATTGGTTCAACACGTTCCAATGAGTCATTGCGTGGATTGTTACCAGAAGAATCAATGGAAGTGACCATCGACGCACCATTAGAATATAGCAATAACGGACGTGCACTTTCAAATCCTGTGATTGAGAGTGACTTTATCCTTGATACGCAGACAATTGAATACGATTGCAATATTGAAACGTCTGACCTTCAAGATGTTCAGCAATCCGACATCGAGGAAGGACAACGATACAATCTATTGGGAGAGAAAGTCTCCGAAGAGTATCAAGGATGGGTGATTATGAATGGAAAGAAGGTGTTAATTAAAAACAAGTAGGGATTTGCCGAACAATCACTCTTCTTTTTTCTCTTTATACGTGCCATTGATAAATTCCAGTTCCCGCTCTGTAAAATCCGACATGTCAGGTACATAAGTGGAATCTGGAATATACCACCATAGTTTTTCGAAAATTTTTTTCATCTCTTTGGTCTTGAAAACGTAGCCTCGATGAGCATACGGCATATTTCGCAGGAGCCGTGGTTGTCCGCTCAATTTCCCCCATGAAGGCCTAAATCCAAGAGTTCGATCGTAGGAATAGCCACAAGGGTAATCTTCCGTATCATACTCATCGACATATCTTAGAACCACTGAATATATATCAAGTCTCGATTTGGGACTATACTCGTACATTGTCCATTGAGCAACGGCATCCCGCATGGAAATCTCCCTGTTCCCAGAATATCTAGGTGATTTCCTTTGTTTCCCGACTCCTTTTGTAAATATTGGAGACACGTTTTGTAAGTCTTCACAATTCACATAAAAATGCTTAGCCGTGTTTGGACATTCAACCCGAAGTGTGAATTTGCCGATTTTTCCTCCCTTCCAATGTGAAGCGGGGGATAGTGCATACTCAAGATTCCAAAGATTAAAAGAAGGACAAAGATCATAAGAATAGGTGTGATGTACTTTGTTTTCTCCCTTGACAAATTTTGCAGGGAATGTATATAGATATTCCCAAATATACTTTCCTTCGTAAATCAAATGACCATATTCAACCTTTAATAACTCTTGTTTGTAGTTTTTGGGTAAACCAGGGACAGAGGTGGTTACAGGCTGTGATTGTCCATTCACTTCTACCGTAAAATCATGGATATATGGACTGCCGTCAAATATATTATCTAAAAAGCGGTTTGTAGAGGGGAATAAAGCCACAAAAGCCACTAACATATCTGTCGCCTCTCCATGATTATAGAACGTATAATCAACATCGACATAGGCTTTGGTATTATAGAACGTGCCTTCATTCTCGCCATAGGGTTTGGCCACATTAGTTTCATCAGTTAATCGAATGGTCAATATT
The DNA here is from genome assembly GCA_902766045.1 of uncultured Bacteroidales bacterium. Taxonomy (GTDB): domain Bacteria; phylum Bacteroidota; class Bacteroidia; order Bacteroidales; family Paludibacteraceae; genus UBA1181. The sequence continues at coordinate 9,522 of CACXCA010000001.1, read as the reverse complement.
TCTTCCTTAACCTCAATATTAATATCTTTGGAATCAACTGGTTCTAATGAAGATCCTCTTGCCAAAACGGCATAATCATTTCCATAAGTCACAATTGACGCAAGTAATGATATAATTGTAAATAAATAGCTTTTAGGCATAATATTAAATAAAATTGATTGAGAGTTCAAAGGTATGAAAAATATTTATTGAAGTTATAGGGAAAACAAGATACCCATCCCATGATCTTTTACTTTTAACTCTTAAGTACAGTTGATGTTTATCAAGAAATCGAACAGGTGAAACATTGCGCATAAAAAAGTTTTGTTCTGATTATCCGATTTTCTACTTTTGCGAATCTTTTTTGAGAAGATTTTAGGAAAAGAAATGTTTTATGCTTAACTGATTTTATGTTATGGTTAAAAGACTATTAACTTTTATTATGCTACAATGCATTATGGGTGTTGCATTCGCAGCTAATTATCTGACATTTACGGCAGAAGAAGAGGGATCTTCGTTTGGAATCATAAATTACCATGACAACAATCCCGATGTGCAATATTCCTTGGATGGAGGCAAGACATGGACTCAACTTGTTGAGGGAGAAATGATCACGTTGGAACAAAAAGGAAGCAAAGCTCTACTGAAGGGTAAAAACCCAGAAGGCTTCAGCAGAAAATATGATAAAAATACAAAATTTATCATGACAGGTCTGATTGCTGCCAGCGGAAGTGTGATGAGTTTGATTGATGAAGAGGGGTCTTGCAAGAAAATCCCCACAGGACCCAATGATCAAGTGACAAACATTGGTGATTGCTTTGCTAGTCTCTTTTCATATTGCAAAAGTTTGACGAGAGCCCCTGAATTGACAGTGACCACATTGGCGGAAGGTTGTTACCGAGACATGTTCAGAGGATGCGAAAATTTAGACAAAGCCCCTGAACTACCCGTAAAGGAATTGGCCTACGATTGTTACAATGGCATGTTTGCGGAGTGTACAAAATTGAAGAGTGCCCCCGAACTGCCTGCCACCTCGTTGAATACTGGTTGTTATAAAAATATGTTTCTCGGGTGTACTAGCCTCACAGATGCACCAGAATTGCCTGCAACTATTTTTTACGAGAAAGTTGGCATGTACGGCGCAAAGGAGGCCACGTGGTGCTATAAAGAGATGTTTAGGGGCTGTACAAACTTGGTTAACGCACCTGAATTGCCTGCCACCGTCTTGTCCGAGGGCTGTTATGAGAATATGTTTTGTGGTTGTACCAGTTTGGTCAATGCACCTGAATTACCAGCAGACAATTTAAGTCCATGGTGTTACTATGGTATGTTTTCAGATTGCACAAATTTAACCAATGCACCTAAATTACCAGCTACGAAAAGCAAAGACTGCTGCTACAAGAAGATGTTCAGCAATTGTACGAGCCTAACCAAAGCTCCTACGATACATTCTGCTTTATTGAGCGAAGATTGTTGCTACGAAATGTTTAGTGGCTGTACGAATCTTTCCGAGATAAGCGTAACCTTCTCAACTTGGGGCATAATGACAAATTATGCGAACCCATCAGCCAACACTTGGTCAACACAAGATTGGGTTACCAACGTTGCTTCCACCGGCACCTTCTACTGTCCCGATGATTTGCCAGAGGAATATGGCTCAAATAGGATTCCCAAAGGATGGATTGTAAAAAATATAAAAGAGAAACAAGAAGAACAAGAGGAACAAGAAATGCCTCAATCGACAGAAAACCTCCTCACCTTTAGGGCCGAGGAAGACGAATCATCGTTTGGAATTGAAAATCATGGAGGGAACAAACCTAACATCCAATACTCCACGAACGGAGGTAAGACATGGAAAACCCTAAAAAACGGAGAAATAATTTCATTAAAACAAAAAGGAGACAGCGTTCTGCTATGGGGTAATAACCCAGAAGGTTTCAGCAAGGGGGAAAACGAATTCTCTCAATTCATTATGACAGGCTCAATTGTAGCGAAAGGCAACGTCATGAGCCTCATTGAGAGCACGAACAAATGCGATAAAATCCCGTGCGATTATTGTTTTTATCGTTTATTTTCTGATTGTGACGCTCTAATTCAAGCCCCGGAACTCCCTGCTTCCGTTTTGACTGACGGGTGTTATATGGAAATGTTTTCTCGTTGTACAATGATGAAGGAAGCTCCGAAATTGCCAGCTTTATCTTTACCCGAACATTGTTACTTCAGCATGTTTTCTTACTGTACGAATTTGACACAAGCACCTGAACTACCAGCAACTTCGTTGAACATAGCTTGTTACTCCGATATGTTTTTTAATTGCACCAATCTTTCTAAAATCAAGGTAAAATTCACCCAATGGGTTAAATGGACGACACTCGATTGGGTTTCAAAAGTTGCCCTTACCGGCACCTTCATCTGTCCCAAAGAGTTGCCTGAAGAATATGGAGATAGCAGGATTCCAGAGGGTTGGGAAATAGAATACCAAGAAGTCGGCGTTGAAGAAACCGCTTCTTTCCCTTCATTGTCAGTCTACACTTCAGGACTTACTATCTTCATCTCCGGAGCGAAGACAACTATTGAGGTGTACGACCTTACAGGAAAACTTGTGGCAAGAAGAAATGGCGGGGAGGATGTAGAGATTGCCGTGCCACAAAAAGGAGTCTATCTCGTCAAAGTGGGTAAGAGAAGTCAAAAGGTGGAGTTGTAATATGATATGGTAATATGATATATGTAGAGGTGGATGCAATGTCCACCTCTATTATTTTCTTCGATATGGGATCAAATTCAAGTCCTGCTTTGTATAAAACTGGAATTTACGATCGCAAGAAATCAAGGGCATACGATTGCAGATGGCATGAGCGATGATGATGTGATCGCTTGGATCTCGATGGTCTTCTGCTGTATTGATGGAAAGGTTAGCGTATGTTTGCATCTGTTCCTCTTTTAATGGTAGAATTGTAAAATAATATACATTTTTAATCGTGTGTATTATATCTGAAATTGATTTGCATGATTTAAACGATACACCTTTGCATCTATAGGCAATAATTAGTTCTTTAATGCTTTCTATACTGATGCAGAATTCATTGTCATAATCTTCGAAGATAGATTGTATGTCAGGTCCAAGTAAATCAGGGTCGTTTGCTAAAAATAGAAAAGTGCAAGTATCAACCAGGTATCTCATTTGTTTTACTTTGTTTGAGTTCATTTAATAAAGTTACCCATTTGGGATAGGTGAATGTGATTTCACCTTTATGCTTTAATATAGCTTCCCATGTCTTGCTGACCTTTTTCCCATTTTTCTTTTCAATAGCTTTTTTTTCATTGTTAATTGATTCCATAATTTAAATCATTTAGTTAAACAAATAAATTCTTCGGGACAAAGATAATGAAATTTTCTTTACATCATTGGCTGTTAGTAAGGAATCCTTACATACTGAGTATTTTATATCTTTATAATAGGACATATATCGCAAAAGTACGGAATATTTTCAAGGAAAAATACATGCAATTTTTTACAAAAAAACGGCACATTTTTAGGAAGGAAATACATAATCATAAATATCTATAAAACAACAACATACATACAAAACTTTAGATTTTTACCCACCTAAACTTTAGATTTTCACCATTCCAAACTTTAGAAATAACCCTTAGCTGGAAAGATTGGGGAACTTTCCTTGATGCCCTATAAGTGGGTTCTATAAATTAATTTCGGGGGATTTTTGATTTTGGTGAGATGTGGAATTTGGTGAGATACAAATTTATGGAGACATGGAATTGTGGGGACGTGGAATTGTGGAGACGCAATGCATTGCGTCTCTACAGTGTTCACCTGAAAAATCAATTAGATACGCATTAATAGCTTATCAAACAATAACCTTCCAACACTTCTCTCCAACCCTGACAATATAAACCCCTGAGACAGAAAGCGGGATGACCACACTCTCTGAAACTGCCGTCTGCTTGGCTACTAGAGTGCCTATCGTGGAATAGACCTCCACCTCACTTCCTTTCACTACCTGCTGCAAGACAATCGCTCCATTAGATACATATAACTGAATACCCGACTCGGACAAAGGAGTCTCTACGGCAACAGACTCGCACAGAATGCTACCATTCGACGCAAGCGGAGTGGATGTGAGATACTCCTTTCCTTCTGAATCAACACACTTTTCAAAGATAGTAAACTCGGAAACACCATCAGACACTCGTCCGTATGAATCATCCGTAGCATGGGTCTCGTAAACTATCGAACTCAAGAGTGTCTCACTGTCCCTATATGGGGCTGTTAATGTGATGGTTTCTGATGCGGTTACCCCTAGTTTGAAATTCAGATGCAATGGTCCCTTCTCTGGCTCCTTGTCTGCCCAAAGGAGAGTGTAGCCATGGGCAGGTACCACTGTCTCGTCAAATCCTTTTGGTATGGTACACTTCACTGCCTTTGTAACGTTCTCGACAATCATTCCCGCCAAATCAACATCCGTATCTCCTCCGTTGTATAACTCAATCCAATCTGGGAAGTCAGCCTTTTCATCGGCAATTATTGTATTAGAGGCACAAACCTCGTTCAAATGAAGATCCGTCGGAAGTATATAATCTGGATCGTATTCAAAATAGATCGACACCTTCAGTTCCTTCTCCTTTGCGTAGGTGGTGAGCGTGCTACCGAGGTACTTGTTATTATTGTCGGTCCGAACTACCGTATCATTGACTGCCCACCGATGTATCTTATATCCTGCAGGAACGATCGGTTCCACCTTGATACGCTCCCCTGAATATCTCCATGTATTGTATTTCAAAGAGTTAACTTTTCTTTTATTCAAGAGGAAAGAAAAATTGGGTGCCTCATCATTCGGGAACACAGGTCTTATCTTTACAATAACTGTATCGTCTTCCAAGCCGAACCTTTCCTTCAACTGATCAATGACGTACGCTTTTCGTTCCTTGGCAAAGGTACGCATATTTTCAACCGTCTCGTCAAAGGCTGTCGGGTTGCCTGGAGCATCCAAGAAGGCCGAGTTCTTAATCGTCGCACACATATCAAGTCTCGTCAAGTCCCAGATAGAGTCCAGCTTCGTGTCGATTCGCTCATCCGTAAATTCTGTTTCAATTCTATCCAAATATTGATCCAGAAACTGCCAACGGAAGTCTTCATTTCTGAGACATGACCTGAGCAACACCCACATCGCCTCAACCCCCTTCTCTTCTGTGGCAAACTTAATCATGTCCTTATCCACCGAGGTTGCTTTGGAGAGTCCGAAGTCAGTATCATACAGAATCCAACGGAATTTACCACCATCATGCTTCCGCCATAGTTTGATGTTGTTAGAGACCCAATCGGTATTACCAACGTATTGTTCCAAAATCTGATAATCGATGTATTCGTCAATATCCATCATCGTCGCCAACCGATCATAAAAATCATCGTTTGTATAACTCTTGCTGACATAGTCAATCATCACATTGTAGGCCTCTTTCGTGCCTGCCTCGCAGGAATAGCCAACACCCAAGAAATCGATTTCATCCTCGTCAAGTCCGTAGTTATGATAGACGTAATCCTCGTTGGTTCGTTCCGTCAAAATCATCATGCCATAGAAAATACCATTCAGATAGAAGGCCACCGGTTGTGCCATCTGTCTGTCGAGGTTCATCCTATCGCCAAGACTTTGGATGAACATATCTCGCCAACGAGGCTGAACGTATGAATAGCCATTACCACCGTTACGCAAGGCAAGACTCTTGTATTTCTTGTAATCACGCGCAGGGAAGAAATTATCATACTGCATTTTAGCCTTTCCCGAACGTTTATTCGCCTTGATTTTCAAACTTTTTGCCACATGTATTCTTGTACAACCACCATAGACGCCAATTTCAACCTCCTGGTTATCCACCACATTCCCATCTAGGATATATTCAAAATTAGCCGAGCGCATCCATTCACGATTGTAGTTGGCAGGGAAATCATAGCATCCAGCTACGATTCCATTGCTTCCCTCCACATACAGACCAAGGCTATCGCCAAAGATATCCTCGTTATTGCCAGAGAGAGAAACGACTGGGAGACGAGTGCCCACACTCTTGCAAGCCTCATAAAACTTATCGGGGAGAATGAAACTACCCGTAAGGATCTCACTGAACAGCATACCCTCTCGGTATGCTCTTGCACGTACAACGGTAGTCTGCTCAATCGAGATAGCACCCTCATATCTTGTACCGTTCGCAGGAGTAGGTATATCGCCATTCAAGGTATAATAGATTTGTGCATCATCCACTTCACAATCCAGTTCGACGGTCAAGGCACTCTCATACAGCCCCGGTTGGTTGGTTTTGAATGTAGGAGAGGGCACACGATTAACAATGTCGGTTGTCAATCCATCATTAGCAACACCCGGTGATGGAATCATAAATCCATCCTCGCAATAGGCGATATGCGGATATTGCTTAGGGTAAGATAGCACGACACTATTATCCCCTTTTGAGAATAGGATCATGCCCTCCTCCGTGGATAGTTTTTTGGGAACGCTACCAGCATAAGTATGATGAACGCGCATTGCCGTGTTACTGCTCGATTCCTCATTTCCAAAGAACAATAAGGAGTAGCCGTTGGACAAGACATGGGAAGAGTCCAGCACCACGCTCCAATCCGTTTTACCCTCTTTTATATTGGTCACAGTCCAGCCCTTCAAATCAATAGTCTCCCCGTCGTTGTAGAATTCGACATAACCGTCGTAGTTGTATTTATCACTGACAATTGTAGCGACGTTGCTTGTCATGATTTCTGTGATGTGAATTTCAGCTTTTCCCTCTGAGACGCACAACAGCAATAGCAATAGTTGAAATAGTACAATTTTTTTCATGTTGTCCAAGATAAGGTGGGTCTATAAAATTCGTGGCGTTTTGAATCTGTAGGGGCGTGGCGTGCCGCGTCCATTTTCATTGTGGCAGGTCCGTTTGACAATCAACAACACACCAAAACAATTCAAAATCACCGAAAATTTCATCAACCAATGATTTAAATATCTGCAAAGCTACAATTTTATCTTTATGTTTCGATAAAAAATTTAGGTGGGGTCTATAAATTCATTCCGTGGAATTTTTTCTTGGGTTACAACATAGAAGAGACGTAAAATTTGTAGAGACGCAATGCATTGCGTCTCTACGGTGAGACCGACATACATACAGAAATTATCGATAGAGATATCAGTCCCACCCCTTAGTATCAGCGTTCTCTGGGGCGAAATAATCATTTATAGCATAATCAATATTCGCTTTGTTGGCTTGGCTTAATTGATACTTCCGATGGATTCGGTAGGTGTGACCATCTTTTACGAAATAGGCCCCTGTTTGGTGAAACCGGAATGCCACGTTTTTTTCTATGCATTGATTTCGAAGATCCAGTACCCATTCGTAATGACAGGGACGAGCGTTGACTCCAGATTCTCCACCGACTGATACCTCCTCTATTGAAGCATTGAGGTAGGGTAGGATATTGATTTGTTCAAGTAAAGGGGCTACGGTGATAATTTTATGTTTGATAGGTGATGAGAGGAAGATGGGTAGCCGATAGTCTGCCATTGATTGGTTTTCAACGGTGCAACCTATCAGGACATTGTCGTAGCCATCCCCCCAGTCGTCGGGAATACATTCAGCAAAACGGTCGATTCGTTTTGTGAAGAAGTAGAACATACAATCGCTTCGTTCTCGCATCATTTTCCAGCACTCAGGACGCCATTCATCAGCATCTTTTAGAAAGAAATCAGATGTGAAGCAAGTGAAGACCACCTTCCCAGAAGGTAGTTTGTAGGATTTGTCGCGTTTGCGTTTAATAGGGAAATCGAAGGCGGCTGTTTTACGAGCTATGTTGCTTCCTATTTCACAGCCATACATCTCATCCTGACGATATACATAACAGAATTTGCAGCCTGTACTGATTTTTGTACAGCCATGCCATGGATTCCAATCTGCGTATGTGCTCCACGAATCACTCATAGAAACAAAAGAAGAACTGATATTTCTGCAAAGGTAAGAAAAAAGGGAAAGCTCTGATGAACTTTCCCTTTTATAATGAGACGTAACAAAGTACGTTTTTTGTCTTATTTAACGATCAATCGTTGTACAGAAACATTACCATCGGCAGTTGTAATCTTCACGATGTATGAACCAGCAGGAAGATTGATTTCAACTGTGCTGTCGTTATCTTGGTTTAATACCTTTTGACCAGTGATGTTGAACATCTCAATAGAGGTGATTTCCTTAGCACTCTTCACTGTGAAGTAGTTTTCAGCAGGGTTTGGTACTAGGACAACTGCGTTAGAGCTTTCAATATCATCCACGTTAACAGAATTTGATGGCTTGATGGTTACTCTATAGAGCTTACAGTTTTCGAATGAATCGAATGTGGTCTCTTCGGTATAAGTTTTGCCATTGTATTCGTTATCTGTTACTTCTTTAGTTTCTATGGTAGGTTTTGGCTTCCAGATCTTGAAGCTTCCGCACAAGTGAAGCATTGACAAGTAGTGAACCAAACCATCGTAGTAGCGCCATTGACCTGTCATCAAGTTGCCATCCCAAGCTTTCTTCAAGTTGTTCTTAATCTTATTTTCGTATGATGGCTCGTTAACCAATGCGTAGCAAGCCACTGCGTTAGCACCACTTTCACCAAGTGTGTAACCATCATTTCCATATGGTGTACCATCCCAGGAGAAACGGCCATGTCTGTAACCATCATTTTCGAAGTGATCGATAAGTCTTTTAGCCATTGTTGTTTGTCTCTCCTTGTCAACACCGAATAAGTAATAGTCCATACCAAAGTTTGCTGCGCAGCGCATAGCATCGTACATATATCTATGAGAATCACCATTGAAATCTGTTTGCTTAGGTGATCCATCAAAATTGTTGTAGTCGGTGAACAATCCAGATTTTGAATTGGAAGATACGTATAAGTGATCACGAGTTGCACTTGCAGCAGTCTTCCATCTGCTTTGGTTGGTGGTTGACCAACGAGCGAACAAATCTACGAATGCTGGCAAATCATAAGAAGGATCGGAGAAGTCCTTGTTTCCGTATGTTGGTTGGAAAGTAATGACGTTTCTGGAGGTGTTGAACAATTGATGATTGCTATTGTCCCACATTCTCTTTAAGATGTATTGTGCATCTTCCATATAAGAAGCGTCGTTCCAACGGTTTGCAGCAAAAAGTAATGACATCATGAAATACATTTCACCATCAGGTGCGCAGTTATCATCGCCACCAGAACCACTCGTGTTACGTTTCCATGCGAAGTAACCATCCCAATCACCACCTTTGTGTAACATGTGGTTTTTAGCCCATTTCCAAAGCTTGTCGAACTCTGTTTTGTGGTTAGTCTGCACACAAATCATCATACCGTATGACATACCTTCAGAACGAACATCATTGTTACCTGTGTCAAGGATGTAGGCTTCGCTACCTTGGTCATAATATACTTTTTGGTTGTCGTTACCTTTGAAATAGTGATTCCAAAGTTGATCCAACTTCTTTTGAATCTCTTCGTCAGTTTTGCCT